>NZ_CALJLR010000017.1:0-36478 GCF_937982575.1 uncultured Arcobacter sp.
AGTAACAACAAAAGATGATGATGGAGCAACAACAACACAAACAAGTGCAATAACAGTGACTCCTGATGGTCTTACTTTAACTCCAACTGCAGATATCGTTGATGAAAGTGATACAGGTGTTAGCAACACTGACAATATCACAAATGATAATACTCCAACAATTTCAGGAGTGACAGAAAATGGTGCAACTGTTACAATAACTGATAAAGATGGCAATATTGTTGGTACTACAACTGCAGATGAAAATGGAAACTATTCAATCACTACAAGTGAACTTCCAGATGGAACACAAAATCTTACAATAACTGCAAGAGATAGTGAAGGTAATACTGGTGTTGAAACACAAACAATAACAGTTGATACAACAGCTTCAATAACAGTTGATACAGAATTTATTTCAAATGATGAAACATCAGCATTTGTATATGATTCTGAGGGTGCAAGAAATGTAAATAATGAGAACTTTAATTCATTAGAAGAAGCATTATCTGGTCAAAATGGTGAGAATCATGATAACGGAAACCTTGTATATGATGAAATAAATGGAGCTAGCTGGAATATTAATGGTGACAGCGATGACACTTTTGTTGTTGTAGGAAATTCAAATAATGCAAATATTAATCTTGGAGATGGAGATAATAAAGTTGTATTTGAAACAAATCCAGGACAAAATATAAATTTAAATGTAGGAAATGGTAGTGATATTCTTGTATTACCAGGTAATATGAGTGATTATAACTTTAGTGCTTTAAATAATAATAATGATGTATTTAGCGGTCAAATTACAGGTCCAAATAATATGTCTATGACTATAAATAATTTTGAGACTATATCATTTGGTGATAATAATTACATGGGTGATGAAAGCTTGATTCCTCAATCTCCTGCAGATACAATTGAAATCACAGGTACAACTTCAAATGTTGAAGCTGGACAAACTATAAGTATAACAGTTACAGATAGCCAAGGAAATGAAGCTACGACTACTGCAACTGTTCAAGAAGATGGAACATACATAACAACAGTAGATGCAAGTTCTTTTGTTGATGGTAATATTACAACAAATGTAAGTGTTTCTGATTTGGCAGGAAATCTTGCTACTGATTCAGATGATTTAGGTATTGATACAACAGCAAGTGTTACAGCTGATATAGAAGATGCAAGTGATACAGGGGTATCTTCAACAGATAATATTACAAGTGATAATACTCCAACAATTGCAGGTTCAACAGAACCAGGAGCAACAGTAGTAATAACAACAGCAGCAGGAATAGCAATTGGAACAGCAATAGCAGATGAAAATGGCGAATATTCAATTACTACAAGTCAATTACCTGATGGTACTCAAAATCTTACAATAACTACAACGGATCTTGCTGGAAATACTGCTTCAACTACGCAAGCAATTACTGTAGATACAACGGCAAGTGATATGGAAAATCTTGCTATTACAGATATAGTAGATAATACAGGTGACTATTCATCAGTTACTATGAAAGGTACAGGGGCAGAAGCTGGCAATACAATTACTGTTTTTGATGAAGATGGTGCAGAAGTAGGTACTGCAACAGTTCAAGAAGATGGTTCTTGGAGTGCAGATATTTCAAATCTAGCAGCAACTGGTATAAATGATAATGAGTTCTTTAAAGTAAGTGAAACAGATATAGCAGGAAATGAGACAGGACAAACTGATAGTACACACTACTGGCATGGTGATTGGGCAAATGGAAATACAGAATCAACAGATGATTTTGTAATGGCTGGAAGTGGTGATGATGTTATTAATACTGATGCAACACTATCTGGGACAAATGAAAATGGTACTGTTACAAGTGACAACAACGATGCAAATGATAAAGTTGTGATTGATGGTGGAGCTGGAGATGATACTGTAACATTTGGAAAAGATATTTCAGAATATACAATCACTACAGATGCAAATGGAAATACAATAGTAACAGAATCTGCTGCAAGTGATAGTGATGGAGATGGAACTGGTGATGTAACAGAACTTAGAAATGTAGAAACTATAACTTTTGCAGATGGTTCATATGATGTTGCAAATGGAGTATTTACACCAGATAATACTGCACCAGAAGCAAGTAATGACACAGTATCAACAAATGAAGATGTTGCATTGGCTTTATCTATCAATGACTTTGGGTATAGCGATTCAGATGGGGATTCTATGAGTGCTATTCAAATTGTATCTTTACCAGTTACAGGGGCAATAACATTAAATGGAGTAGAAGTAACCGCAGGTGATGAGATTAGTGCTAGTGATATAAACTCTGGTAACTTAGTATTTACACCTGATGCAAATAGCGATGCTGATGTAAGTTTTGACTTCAAAGTAAGTGATGGTACAGTTTGGAGTGATACAGCAACTACAACAATAAATGTTGATGCAGTTGCAGATGCACCTATGAATGTATCTATTGATGTTGGAGAAGGTACAGATTCTGTAGAGCTTTCAGAAGTAGTAAGTGAAAGTGCAAATCAAGCTGTAGGTATATATGAAAGAGATGGTAATTACTACCAAATGCAGTCTCAAGATGTAGAAACACAAGTTTTAGATTTAGCTGCCTTAAAAGAAAAAGGTTACACAATAGATAATGATGGAAACTATTTTAAGATAAATGATGATGGGGCTAAAGTATTAGTTGAACAAGAATTTTCAAGAGAAGTTACAAAAGTTGTAGATGCTGAACCTATTATGAAAACTGTATCTGAGGCTACAACTTATGAAACTCTTGGACAAGCACATGTAGATAACGGTGCAGTTGTAAATACAAGATCTACACTTAATTTAGATTTTGCAGAGCCAACATCAAATATAGAGCTAGATTTTAGTAACTTTAATACAGGAACTGCAAAAATAAGTTTTTATGATGCAAATGGAGATCAAGTTGGAAGTACTATAAATCAATCACATGTTAATGACTCTAGGGGGTATACAGTACCTGATGGAGCTGTTGGAGTATCTGTTTATAATATAGATAGTAGTAATGATTTTAAAGTAGATAGCATTTCATATAGAGGAGAATCAGAAGAAGTTACTGTTGAAGCTGGTGGGCTGATTCCAGATTACGCAGCAATGGAAGCAGCAGGTATTACATGGACAGATACACAAAGTGAAACAATAACTCAAAGTGCTGATATTAACAATATTGGTAATATCGGAGATAGTAATGTTAGAGGATTTAATCCTGAAGACCATGAGACAAGTCAAGTATTTGATTTTGGAGCAGACTTAGCATATAGAGAAGTTACAATTACTGTTAACATGGATGTAAAAGGTTCTTGGGATAATAACTCATCTAGTACAAATGATTATTTTAAAGTTAGTGCAAATGGACAAGAACTGGATGTAAATTATTACTCTAATCAATCATGGGGACATGAGTCAGATGATGTTTCAACTATAGGTTGGGATAACTTTGAAAACTTTACTTATGAATATAAAGTATATCTTGATGAAAATGGACAAGCACAGTTAGATTTTATGGTAGCTTCAACTGCAGATGATGAAACTGTTGATGTTAAAAATATTGATGTTGCTTATGAAGGACAAACAGGTTGGGTGAAAGAAGTAACAGAGACAGAAACATATACAGAAAATGTATTGGTAGATGCACCTGCAGAGCAAGTTCAACCTGAAGATATTCCTGGTGGCGTACCTATGAAAACTTTAGTTCAATCACACCAAGTAGAAGTTGAAGTTGATCCAAAAATGACTACAGTATCTGAAGTGATTGCTACAATCTATCCTGTAGATATAACTGCAGCATTGGCCGATGTTGATGGTAGTGAAGCTCTTAGTGTGACTATTACAGGAGTTCCAACAGGTGCAACACTAAGTCAAGGGACAGACAACGGTGATGGAACATGGAGTATAAATGTTGAAGAAGATGTAACATCAATTGCTGAGCACTTGACTATAAGTGTACCTGCTGGAACTGAAAGTTTTGATTTAGGTGTTACAGCAACAGCAACAGAAGCAAGCACAAATGAAGAAACAGTTCAAAGTGATACTGATAGTGTAGTAGTTGATTCATCTGATGAAGCTAATGAAGATGCTAATACAATCAATGCAAACAATAATGAAGTTACAACAGGAACAGATGCAGATGATATCTTTAATATAAGTATTGAAGGAGAAGATGCGCTATCAAATAATCTTACAACAGTAGATGGCGGAGAAGGTAGTGATACTTTATCAATAGAAGATGCCGGAGTTTTAGATTTTGATACATTGATTGCAAAAAATATTGAAGAAATCAATTTAGATAATAATCAAATAAATAACCTTGAAATTGATTCTTCAGATGTTATAAATATGACAGATGATGACAATATCTTAAAAATCATTGGTGATAGTGGTGATGAGATAGGATTAACTAGCGAAGATAACGATAGCTCTTGGGTTAAAACAGACGAGAGTGTTACAACTGATGATGGTGAAACATTTGATGTGTGGAGAGACGATAACGTAACTGTATTTATTGATACTGATATTACTGTTACAGATATATAAGAGAGGTTTTCCTCTTTTATATAAGATATCTTAATCCTTATATACTATAAAATACTTCTAAAATATCCCCATAAAATAGTTCTCTTGTTTTAAATCAATAAAGATAATTACATATAAAGCTAAAATTTTAAAAGATGAATAAAATTTAAGCATAATTAAACAGAGGCTAAACTATAATTTCACTCTTCGACCCCGTCGTCTAGTGGCCAAGGACGACAGGATTTCCTCCTGTAGACTCAAGTTCGAATCTTGATGGGGTCGCCAAGTATAACTACCATAACTACGTGCTTCAAAAGAAAAATAACTATATTAATTATCTTAAAAAAATATTAATGGTGATACTTTTGGTGATATTTCTTAAAGATAGCTTATAAGTTCTTTGAAATTTGTATTTTAGGACGCAATATCTAACATATATTTTATGCTGTAGATGAAGAAATAGAAAAGTATTTATTTAATAAGTTAATAATGTTATTATAGATATTATTATTAACAAAAAAGTTTTATATTATAGTATTTAAATTATACATTTTATTTTAAAACATTGCAGATAAGTGAATGAGATTTTGGTAATTTTTTTGATAAAAGTAGAGAGCAAAAGTATAAGACTTTTTTATTTTAGTTTTTGCCATTATCAAAGAGAAGAAGATATTTATTTTACCTGTATGGAGTGATATACAGATTCTTCTAAACTATGCACTAAAATTTTATTATAATCTATAAATTAATAGTTGTTTTATTTGAAATATAATAATAAATTGAATTGAGGGAAAGGTGTATATTAATGATTATTTTAAAAAAAGATATTGACACTTATGATAATATTTATAAGACAATTTTACGAATAAAAGAAGAGTTTAGAATTAATCAGGTTATTTCAATTATATTTCATAATAATATTAAATTTATTGACCCGTTATTTTTAATTTTAATTTTAAACTTACATGATAAGTATAGAAATAAAAAAGTTTTAGTTATTGATATTTTAGATTTAGACTACTCCTCAGAAACTATTAAAGACTACGAAAATAAAAATAAGATTCAAGAAGAAAAAAATAAGAATTTTAATAGTAAAACTATTTCTATTGAAAAAAAAATTGATGAAAAAACAAACTTTAACTTCCCTCAAAAAGACAATAGACAACATCATGTGTATAGGATGTTATTAGAATTTTTAGACACAGGTTATTTTGTTAAGGAAAAATTAAGCGATTTCAAATGGAATAAGTACATAAATGATTATGAAAATAAATACTATAAAGATATTGAAAAACGGAATAAAGACTATCCTAAAATTCTTGCAAATAAAATTAATAAAAATGCAATTGTTGATAGTGATACTGAGGAAGTAATCTATAAAAATATATTTTTTTATTTTTCTAAAGAACATAATGATTCATTATTCCAAAATAATGATGAAACTAGACATTTATTACCTATATTTAAAATTAATAATTTTTCTAAAGTATTATTTAATGATTCAATCCATTATAATGATATTTATACAAAAAAAGATGATAGAAAAGAGATTTTTGAAGGACTAATAAAAAATGTAAATGATGATTTTTCCAGGAAAGAGTTTGAAGATTATTTGGAAAAGATATTTAAAATAGTTAAACCAAATAATCAATCAAATAATTTAACTAATCTTATTCCTCCACTAAAAAACTTACTTTTTGAATGTATTGATAATATAAAAAAACACACAAATAAACATACGAATGGTTATTTCTGTTTTTACTATGATTCCGTAAATAAGCAATTTAAAATAATTATATATGATGATTTTACTGAAGGTTTTTTAAATACTTATAAGAAGACGCTAGAAGATGAATTGGTAGATTTAGAAAAAAGATTTGATATTACTAATGTGGATGAAAAAATAAAGAAACCTTTTTTAGATTCTATATTTGAATTAAATAAAGTTAAAAATCAAAATGATACTGAAATAGATCATTTAATATTAAAGAAAATTTTTAATAAGAAAGGTGTTTTTGAAGCACATCAAATTCCCAGAATTATTATGCATTTTGGAATACCAACATTAGTTAAAATAATAAATGAAGTTGGAGGAGAATTTTTTATTAGGTTACATAGAAAAATAGATGAGAAAAAATCATTATATTATTGTTTAGATAATAAAAATAATATTAAAGATACTTCTATTAATGGATTAGATGGAACACATATATATATTACAATTCCAGAGAATGCAATATATAAGATGCGTAAGGCTCAGCCTTTAAATTTAAAAGATTCTGACTTAATTAATATTTCTGAAAAAAAAGAAATTATAGAAGAAAAAATAAAGAAGTTTATATCTATTAATGATACTAAAAATGAAAGTAAATATCGTATACTTGATTATAATAATTATTTTGAGAAAAATCCAAATAATACAATAAGTGATTTTTTAAGAGATTTATATTATTTTTCCTATAAATTAAATATTCTAGATGTATTAGTGATTAATTTTCCAATAAAGGAATTTGAATTATATTTGCAAAACTTAGTTTATATACTATTTTTTAACAAAGAATATAATGAAGAATCAATTATTCCACTTAATGTTGTATTTTTCAATAAAACATCACTTGATATTGTATTTATTGGGGGGCGTAATTATTCTGAGTTTTATAATTCTAATAAATTAATAAGCGAGCATTATGGTAAGTATTATAATAAAATTACGGATGTATTAATTGACACAAGTAATACTTTAAAAAACAATTACGCTACAACAGAGTTTTTTTATAAAACTAATAATGATATTGTAGTCCTTCCATTTGAGTTATATGAGAAATGTGAAGTATCAATTCAACATCTCATTATGAATAATTTAAATGATAATAAACAATGCTTACATGTTGATGTAAAAAAAGGTATACATGTATCTGAATTTTATAAGTTTGATATTATCTTTCAAAGTTCACGTTTTATAGATAGAATTGTACATAAAATTTTAGAAAGAATTAAGTTAACTATAGAAGATTTGGATAAAAAGAATATAAAATTTATTGGAGTTGGTAAATATTCAAATTTACTTTTAGCTACTCTTTACAGAAGTTTAAATAAAAATATAGATGAATATTATCTTGTTTTAGATGATTTAATAGATCAAAATGAACAAAACTGTCTTAATGAATATATGGAAAATAATAAAGAAGCAGATGCTTTTTTTATTTTTACACCTGTAACATTTGATGGCACACATATTAAAAAAGAGATAATTAATAAATATAATAATCAATTTATCTTTTGGATAAATACAATAGAAATCACACTAGAAACAGAAAATAAAGTAAATATCAATAATTACTACACTCTTTTGGAACTTCAATTAAAAAGTGAAAAATATTTTAAAGTAAATGAGAAGGAGGGATGTAAACTTTGTAATAGTGAGAATGAATTACCTTTATATAATATAAGTAAAAGAGATAATTTTTCAATAGAAAATTGTTATTTTGACGATTATAAAAAGAAGAAATTAAAACCATATTTAGATATTAAAGATGTGAAATGGGCAGATTCAATATACTTCGGCCATATAAAAAGAGATAACAATCATTATTTATACTATACAAAAACTATTCAGTTTTTTAATAGGAACAATGCTGAAATAGTCAATTTTCTGAAGTCAATTAAAATTAAAGTAAATGGACAATACAATATTTCTGAGAATGAAATAATAATTATAACACCAATGCATTCAACACATAATAAGTTTTTAACAGTAGTAAATACAATTGTCTTTGATGGAAGAGCTACAATACTACAAATTGATTTAAAAAAAGATGGTAATATCTTTTATAACGAAAATGATATTGAAGAAAATACACTGTTTTTTTATGTTGATGATGAAATAAGCTCTGGAACAACAATTCAGCATATTTATACTTTATTTAAGAGTAATAATCAAATTAGACGTTTTAATGGAATTATAATATTAATTGATAGGATGTTAGAACAAGATGAAAATAGTATTGAACACCTTATTGATTCCAAAATAACAAAAGCACATGAAGCTATTCATTTATTTGCAAAATTAGAAATAAAGCCTATAAAAACTACAAAATATGAAGAATGTTTTTTATGCAAAAGAAAAGAAGAATATAAAAAGCTTTTAGAATATACTGTATTGGATATAAATAGATTTCAAATTGCAAAGAGAATTAGTAAGTTAAATATAATAAATCACACAACTATTGATTTTGAAGATGGACTGAATCAAAATAGTAGTAATAAGATTGATATTAATAGGAAAATTAAAGATTATATAAAAATGATTGCTGTTGATTATATTCACCGTAATTTTGACTTATTTAATAGAATATCAAATGGGAATTATGATGAAATATTTAGAGAGTATATTACTCTTGAGAAAAAGTTTACTGATCTTATATACCCTAATATTATTAAATATTTTTATGTTATAAATAAATATGAAAAGATATTTATTCAAATTTGTGCTTTTGAAGCAAGCATTGCCTTAATTAAAGCATTATCTTTTCCAAAAATAGTTTATTTTAAAGAAATACGCTATTTGGCAACAGTTGTTTTGATAAAAAAAATAGAAGAATATATCAAGAAAGAACCATTAGCAAATGTATTTGATAAAAAAATGATATCTCAACTAAGTAATGAACAAGAAAAAGAATCTAATAAGTTTTTTATACAAGAGTATAGTAATAAATTAAATATTAATTATATGAATGTTTTATATGTTACTGCAGGATATTTAAATATTCAAAATATACTAAATATTAAAAATTTAGAATATTATTTTAATGTTTCTATAGAAACCAAAGAAAAACAATATGAACACATTTTATTACAACCTTACCAATTTGCAGTAAAAATGGTCTCAATGCAAAGTATTGATAAATCAAAGTACCTTGATAAACAAATTGAACTATTTTTTCAATGTAGAGAAAATGTAGAAAAAGTAGACTGTACAGATTACACTTTAATAGAAGCATTAACTATTGAAAATAATTATAGTATATCTAAAGATATATCTAGCGGAGTTAATTTCAGTGATAGGTTACAGTATCTTTTAAAAGATAGTGATAAAAGTCTTACTGAAAAAACCAGTAAATGTAAACTTTATATAGAAAAAGTTATTTATAATAACTTTAATGATAAAAGAAATGATATTAAAGTTGAAAGTATATTTATTAATGAGAATATATATACAAAGTATGACAAGTACGAATCTTACCTTGATAATTTAAAGTTCATAGATATATTGGATAATTTTAATGAAATTGATGATGAAAATCCAAACTTAAAGTATATTAATAGAATTGTAAAAGGTGCATTATCTAAAAAGCCCGAAAAAGCAATGGAACTTAAAGAAGATAGTATAACTAAAGAGATAGAAGATATTGATAATACATGGTCAAATATATATGTTCAAGACTTTCTTATTAATAGTGAAAATAAAAATTCTTTATTGATAAGATTAGTTGATATTGATATTGAGAAATTGGATAACATAAAATATCCTAAATCGATTGAAAACTTATGGTATAAACCTATAGGATGTATGGCAATATCCTGTAGTGAAAATAAAATAGAATTATTAAATATTGCAAAAATTATTTTATCAATCCAAAATGATTTAGTAAAGTTTATTAAAGAAGAATTTAGTCATGAAACATTTAGAGAAATTTTAAAGAGAAAAGATGAAGAAAAAAGAAATGACGATATAGCAAAAGATTATGCGATGCAAATATCAGCTATAAATCATTCTTTTAAAGATCAAATTGATTTAAGATCAAAAATTGATAGTTATTTGAATGGCACGATAAATAATGAACTTGAGAGAGATGAATATTTAAAATTATTAGGTTACTTCTCATATGGATTACATCATTTATCATCATTAACTAGTGTTAAACCTAACAAAATGAAGAAGAGATTAACGTCAATAGATATAACTGATTCTTTAAATACATATATTCAAGATGGATTTTTTGACGGAATAACGAAATTTATTTCATCTACAAGATACTTCATGGATAACATAAATCAATATTTCTCAGAAGATTCACTAGATATTACAAGTTTAAATAGTGATTCTTTTAAATTGAATTTAGAACAGGTAGCTCACATGAGTCATATTTGTTTTGAACTTATTTTTAACGCTATCAAATATTATAACATTGATGAAAAAAAACCAGTAATTAAAATTTCTTCTTTAACTGATGGTGAAGGAATAATGGTAGAAAATATGGTGAAAGAAGATTTTACTCTTGATGCCATGAATTTAAAATTAGAGAAAAAAAGTAGGATTGGAGTTAAGTTTATTGAAGAGATTTTAAATGACCAAGATTATATTATAGAATATGAATTTATTGAAAGATATTTAAGTGTAATTATAAAAAAGGATAAAAATAATGACAAGTAAACAAATTAATATTTTAATTATAGATGACAAACCTAAAAATATTAGAACAGTTAGAAAGGTACTGAATAAAAATTTTGGTTTTTTAGATGAAAATTTATTTCCTAAAGATAAAGATATTCAGGGCTTTGTAGATGAAATATCATCGTTTGTAAGTAGTAAAAGTAAAGCAGCACTTAAGAGATTTATAAAACAATATATTTATGATAATGATATAGACTTATTAATTTTAGACTTTGCATTATCTGATGATGAAGCATTAGATGGCAATGATATAACCTCAACTAGTGGTTACAGTTTACTAGATGAATTCTTAGAAGATGAAAATTTATGGAAATTACCAATAGTAGCATTTACTTTTTTACCATTAGAGGATATAAAGACAAAACATAAGGCTAGATATATTGCCACAATAAAAAAACAAGCATCAAATGAAAATGATTTAATTACAGAACTAATAGCAGATCTAAAAAATTATGACAACTCAGTGTTGTATTCAATTCTATACCATGGTAACTTATATAAACAGCAAAAGGTAATGAATTATGACTTAGCTATTTTATGTGCTTTGAAAGAAGAATTTGATGAAGTATTAAAATTACCTAATGAATGGAAAGGAAAAGAAATTAAAGATGTTGATGATAATGGATGGAAAAAAGTTAAAGTAGAAAATGATACATATTTTGAGACAGTTTTCTTATCTTCTAAGAATCAACAAATTAGAGTTATTGGTAAAGCTATGAATGATATGGGAATGGTTGAATCAGCAACTTACTCAACTAAAATGATTGATAACTTTAATCCTAAATATATCACAATGACAGGAATTGCAGCAGGTATAAAGGATGACGATGTTGAAGTTGGAGATATTATTATCCCACAATATAATTGGAATTGGCAAGCAGGAAAATTTAAAACAATTTTAAGTGATGAGTTTGATAAAGAAAAAAACAAGTTTAGAAAAAAAATTGTAACTTTTTTTGATAAAGATATGAGACAAAAAGAATTGGATACTGAAATTTACGATTTGGTTACACAAGAACTACAATCTAATAATGATTTCTTCAAAAACTTATTTGAGAATTTTTGTTCAGAATATACAGATTTCACTATACCAATTATTAGAGATAATAAAAAAAGAAATAGATATCCGCAAGTCATTACAGAAAAAATGGTTTCTGGCTCTGCAGTTGTTGCAGATAGTAAAGTAATTAATGAAATAAAACAAAGAAAAGTTGTTGGACTTGAAATGGAAGCATATGGTGTATTTTATGCAGCAAGTAAATCAAAAACTAAGGCTGTAGTTTTAAAAGCAATTTGTGATTTTGCTGATGAAGCTAAAGATGATGAATACCATACTTTTGCAGCTTATTCAAGTGCAAGAACTATGTATAAACTTTTTACAGAATATATATTTTGATTTTTAATTAAAGTATGTATATATTGTAAGTAATATATAAAGATATTTATCTATATCCTTTATAACATAAGTATCCTATCCCTCTAAAGTTATTTGGTTTAAAAAATATAAACCAAGTGCTTTAACATCATCTGATGAATTTTTACACATGGTATTTGTTTTCTTATCAACTTTTTTCTAGTGAAAGTAAACTATCTTTCTAAATTAGAATTACAACTAATGCATAATTTAGTGTGGAGGGGAAGAAGGTAATTATTATAAAGCTGCTTTTAATTATGATAATATATTTTAGTTTTAGTGAATTAATTACAATTGATGGCAGAATTGTTTTAATTTATTGTAATAATATAAGGTGATACTTTTGGTGATACTTTTGATTGTAAATTAATGTAAATTTATACTATCTATTCAATATTAAAAACTTAAAAACTACCTATAAAATGGCATTTTACTGCCTATTTGTAAATTCATGTAATTATAAATCTTAAAGATTTCCTCCTGTAGACTCAAGTTCGAATCTTGATGGGGTCGCCAATCTACAAGCTCCATAAATAGGTATATTTAGCTGAAAAAAATATTATTCATATTCTTTAAGGTTTACAAGGGTAACACTTTGGGTAACACTTTTATAATTTAGTTTCAAATATTAATAATTTGAAACTAATATTTATACATACATTTTAAGTTAATAGTCAGGTGAATCAATATACTATTATATAAGTTGAAAATACAATAATATATCATTATGTAAAGTAATGATAATCCAAAAGATATCTCTAACTAATAAATAGCAAAGAGATATAAAATTCATTTATTTGAATTAAAAAAATTATATAAATATCTTAGATATTTCTTTATTAAATTTATATAGTAAACCTAAACAAAAAGTCTGTAGTTGAAATACTATGAGATTTTAAAAGGAAGATATAAACTTATAATATCTTCAATAAAATGTTATTTTTTTAGATAGCAAAACAAGAAAGTTTGAAGTTAAAAATGACTGAGAGATTTTCAAATTCATAAATTTGAATTAACTAAAATAATCATCTATAAATGATGAAAACTAAAATGAATCTCAATTCGAGATACTAAAAAAAGATTATGTAAAGATAGTAATTTTTTAAATACTAAAATCATACATCAAAAAATAAAAAAAATCCATTTTCAACTAATAAAACATTATAAAATATTAGAAGGAATACTATGTTAAATACTGAAGTGCAAAATAGATGGCTAAGTCCAAAAGATTTTGAAAATATTTTCAAAATAAAACAGTCTACACAAGCAAAAATGAGAATGAATAAAACGATACCATTTTCAAAAATTGGTAAGTTTATTCGCTATGATATTTTTGAAATTAATAAGTGGTTTGAGAAGCACAAAGTTATAGGAATAAATTAAGGAAAAAGTTAAAAAATTTAATTAACTTTTTTAAAAAATACCTACTGTACAGTAAAATTATTTTTTAATTTTACTGTACAATTTTATTCAATACTTTTTCTAAATAAAAGAAGGAAAAATGTATTTTTAATTGTAAAAAGAATAAAAATTAATCTATAAAAAAATATGTTAATATCTTGAAAATTTATAAAATCTAAAATTATAAAATCAAAAAAATTTCAAACTTAGAATTATAAAATCAGTAGAGGGTTTTTGTAAAAAAATTCAGTTTTTTCATTATGTAGAAATTGATGTCGCAGTGAAAAAAAAATTGCGATTTTGATGTCCTAACTTCATAGTAGATTTACATTTTAAAAAAATAGCATGTAGATTTTGATGTCCCTTGTGGATTTCCTCAAAAGCCCGTTTTGTAGATTTTGATGTCCTAACTTCGTAGTATAGTATGTTAAAGTTAAGCATTTACGCTTTAATGTGAAGTAGAGAGATTAAGAATTTTTTCAATACACATTTTTAAGATTTAGATTATAGGCATTTAAACAAACATAAAGGCATCAAATCATTGAAATTATTTGTTTTTTGATATTTATGTTGAGTTAAAGATAAAATGCTTTCTTGTGCAAATATGAGAGTTTTAATCAATTAGAATAATCAATATAAATATTCTACTATTTTGATGAAAAGAAAAATTATTTTAAAATTATAAAACAATCTCATAACTAATATTTCTACCAGCAGTTCCTTTTTTCTGTTTTATACAATTCTTTTCTAAAAGTTCAGCTAGATCTCTTGATGCAGTTGTTGAAGTTGTATCTGCAATACTCATATATTTCTTTTTGCTAAGATTTCCTATAAAACTTTCTATTCCAATATCTAAAATAAAGTTAAGTACTTTTATTTGTCTAAGATTTAATTTCTTGTTTTTATTTCTATCCCAAAATTTTGTCTTTTGAACAATATGATTTAATCTATTTTTTGTATCAAGTAAAGCTTTGTATAACGTATTTAAAAACCACTCACACCAAATAGTTATATCAAGATGATTATCTATTTTTTTGATGTATCCTGTTGTACTTTCTAAAGCTTTATAATAATTTTTTCTATCATCATTTATTGCACTTGACATGGAGTAAAGTCTTGATATTTTTGAGTTCTCGATTTTTGATAAAACAAGGTCAGTAATAGCTCTTGAAATTCTTCCATTTCCATCATCAAATGGATGAATAATTACAAACCAAAGATGAGCAATACAAGCTTTTATTAAACTCTCTTTTGTACTATTAAACCAAGTTAAAAATTCATTCATTTCTTTCTCAAGTTTTTCTTTTGGAGGTGCTTCATAATAAACTATCTCTTTTCCTACAAATCCACTAACTATCTGCATAGTTTCATTTCCTCTAAAGTTTGCAGTATTGATTTTAGTTAATCCACTATAACCTTTTGGAAAAAGTGCATTGTGCCAACCAAATAATCTATCAAGTGTTAAACCATCATTATAATTTGTATTTGCATCAATAAGAATTTCAACAAGATTATCAGTGCTTTCATCTGTTTTTTTATAATGCATCTCATCAAGTGCAAATTTTTTAGCAATAGAAGCTTTTACACTATCTCGATTTAATACTTCTCCTTCAATTGCTGCTGTACTTATAGTTTCATTTAGTAAGGTATCAAATTGTCTTTGAATAATATTGTCTTTATTCATAGTTTCGGTAAGTGCTTTTAAGTACCCTTGTTCTAAAGATATTTTTTGTATTAAATCTTCTAATTTTTTAGAATCATAAGTAAAATTTGGATAGTTATCTTGTTGCCAAATCCATCTTTTCATGATATTTTTCCTTTATGGTGCGATTAGTTTATATAATCATACCATAAATGGTGTGAATAAGTTAATTATTTATTTCATTTATAAAAAAACTCACTAATCAACACTTCCCACAAACTTCTTTTTTAATATAATCAAATTTTTTAGCTTTCTCATAATAATTCAAATAAGATTCAACCCAAGAAGCAACTGGTAGTGTTTTATTATCTGATCTAGTTGTACCCCAGTTATTAATTGTTGAGTATGGAATATCTGTCATCTCTGAAAACTCTTTTTTTGAAATGTTTAACTCTTTTAATCTATTTATAAATTCTTCTTTATTCATTCTTTTACCTTGAAATATGTAATTGGAACAATTATATCATAAAATATACTAATTTAGTATGTTTACTATTGACATAGTTCTATAATTAGTATATAATTTGATAAATAAATACTATTATAGTATAAAATATAAAAGGATAGAAGATGAAAAAGAGTGTGATTGAATTTTTATTAGCACCAATAGTTCCAATATTTTTATTGGTATTCTTTATTGTAATTAATATCTTTGAATTAAAATTAATCTATTTAGTTCTAATTGGATTAGTTTTATTTCTTGCATATAAAATAATTAACAAATTGAAAGAAAATTGGAAGTGGTTATATTCTAGTAGTATAATTTGTACTGATTGGTTTTTACTTGATGTAATTAATCTATTCTCAAATGAAAACCTGTCATTTTTAAAGCCATCAATTTTAGAAACTGTAATTAGAACTACATTAGTTATCTAGGAGTGTAAAATGTCAAACGTAAAAACAATAATAGAGCTAGAAAATAACTTAACAAAAGAGGAACAGGAAAAGCTTCAAAACTTTATAGAAAGAGAGTTTGGATGTAGTAAGGAGTATACAAAAATATTTGATAGCTCTAATTATGTCTCACAAAGTGAATTTGCAAATGAAATATACGAAAAGATGAATAAAATAATGATAGAAGATTTTAGTGAATATTAAATTTATGTTTTAAAAAATTAAGATTCTTTCTTATTTGATTCTAGATTGATTGAAAGGTATAGCATATAAACCGCAATAACTGTCATGATAGATAGTTTTGTAAATTCTAAAGTATCCATTGTTATCCTTTTGATATTTAGAATTGTATCTATTATGGATTTTAATGTCAATAAATTAAAGTAGGGTTTTTTATTTAAAGAACTCTTCAATCTCCACTTCAAAAACTTTGCTAAGTTTATATAGGTGAACAATAGAATAGTGATGAGTTGGAATCTTTGGATTTTCTACATGGGATATAAAGCTTGAATTTCTAAGACCCAATTCAATTGATAAATCAAGTTGGGTCATTTTTTTATTAAGTCTTAATTGTTTTATATTATTTGAAATCTTATCTTGAAATTCTAATATTTCATCATCAGAAAAATTAAGCACATAGAACCTTTACATATATGTATAAATATAAAAGATTCTATATGAATTATGAAATATACAATAATACATATATGTATAATTATATATTAATAACTAATTTACTAAAATACTAACAATTAAATAAAAGGAGAAAATATGGGAATGCCTGGAGGTTTAGAATTCTTAATAGTAAGTGTTATACCACTATTGTTATTAGGAATATACATTTATATCTTGATTGATATATTAAAAAGTGAGTTTGATGGTGCTAACAAATTGATATGGCTTATAGTTGTTTTTGTATTGCCATTTGTTGGTGCGATACTATATTACTTTATTGGTAGAAAACAAAAGATACAGAAAAGTAATTAAGATGAAGATATCTATAAAAAATTCTTTAATCCTTATATTGGCTATCTTTGTATTGGTAGGATGTGGAACTACTGAGCTACAAACAAGAGCAAAACTAACAAGAACTATTACACTTGATAAGAGTGAAAAAGATAATAGAAAAATGTACTTGCAAGTTTCTAATACTGCTGGAAGTGGTGGAAAAAATCTTAATTTGCTAAATGATTTGAAAACTAAATTAGAGTCTAAAGGCTATACAATAGTTGGAAATTCAAAAGAGGCTTCTTATGGATTGTTTGTTAACGTACTTTTCGCAAATAATTTAAAGGAAGCAAACGCAATTAAAGGTGCAACACAAGCTGGTGCATTATTTGGTCTTGGTGCAGTTGGTGCTGGTCAAAGTGGTTCAAATTCACTATTAATTGGTGCTGTTGCTGCTCTTGGTGGTGGTATTATTTCTTCTGCTATGGAAGATGATGTTTTTCGTGCTGTAATTGATGTTGAAATTAGAGATTACAAAGGAAAAGAGATTCAAACCGCTAGAAGTACAATAGATGCTGGTGCATCTTTGTCTAATACTCAAAGAGCTGGTAATGCAAATACTCTTGCTGGTTCTCTTGGAAATAAAGACGGAGTAACAGATATGGATAGTGGTATATCTGAACAAACTACCGAATACGACACTGTTAGTTATAATAAATATTTAACTAGAGCATTTGTTGAAGCGATTAGAATGGATTTAAAGCTAGATGAAGCTCTTCCAATTTTAAGTTCTAAAGCATCAACTAGAATTTCAAATTTATTTTAGGAGTATATTTTGAAGAAAACACTTTTTTTAACATTATTAATGGCATCAACATTATTTTTATTTACAGGTTGCGTTAATCACAAAACATATGCCGTGAAAGTACCTTATGAAAGTAATTATTGTAAATCAAAATACAAATTAATTAACCAAAGTACTTGTGCTTATATCTCTTCAAAAGAGGGTAAGGATATTTATTTGATTGATGCTATTTCTAGCTTTAGTGATTATGGCTTTGTCCATATGGGCATAAATAATGCTGTTACTGCAGCATTACAAGCTGCTGCTGAAACTACATTATTGACGGGTAAATCATATTTTGCAATTATATCTCCAACGGCTATTTCTAATATGAACAATGTTCTTATAAATACTCCAGAAGATTATCTAAAGAACTGTACTACATCAATGGGTACAGTTTTAAGTCTTGGTTCTAGAAATTGTGGCGTTAAGGGTGTAAGAAAAAATGGTGTAATAACATTTAAAGTGTACGATGAACGTCCTCACGATATTTTAGTATATGATGCAAATGAAGTTATACAGTATTATAAAGATAATGATTTATATGATGATGAAGAGCGTGTTAAAGATATCATAACTTTTAAAGAAGGTGCTTTTAAATAATCTAAATTATACAGCCAAAACAAAAAGCCAGGTTCTCGTAATCTGGCTTTTTTAGTTTAAAGAGGGTGATTTTAAGAAAAAAGTACTCTATAGATATAATTATAGTGAAGTACTAATCTTTGGTTAATTGTTTTAATTTAATAAGTTTTTATAGATAATGCTTTTTGTGACACAATATGTGACGTTATTTTGATAGACTGAATAATGACATAAAAGAGTATTTATTTAATAAGTTAATAATATTATTATAGATACTATTAATAACAAAAAAGTTTTATATAAAAATATTTACATTATGGATTTTATTTGAAAATATTACATACATCAGATTGGCACTTAGGTCAAAATTTTATGGGTAAAAGTAGGGAGGGGGAGCATAAGGCTTTTCTATCTTGGCTTTTAGAGGTTATTAAAGATAAGAAGATTAGAATATTACTTGTATCAGGAGATATTTTTGATACAGGAACTCCTCCCAACTATGCACTTGAACTTTACTATAACTTTTTAAAACAATTATCCGCAGTCAAAACTTTAAAAACCACAATCATAACAGCTGGAAATCATGACTCAGTATCAACATTAAAAGCATCAAAACAACTCCTAGAAACATTTAATGTACATGTAGTAGTGAATGGTGATGAAGATGAAAATATTATCATTCCAATAAAAGAAGATGAAGGTACCATAGCAATAGTTTGTGCAGTTCCATTTTTAAGAGATAATGTCATAAGACAATCTCTTGCTGGGGAAACTGTAAGTGACAAAGAGAAACTTGCAAACAATGGCATCAAAGCTTTTTATGAAACTGCACACACAAAAGCACTTGAACTAAAACAAGATAAAAATATACCTCTCATAGCTATGGGACATCTTACAACTGTAGGAAGTCGGACTAGTGAGAGTGAAAGAGATATCTATATAGGCGGTACACTTGATATTGGTGGAGATTATTTAGGAAGTCTTTTTGATTATGTGGCTTTAGGACATCTTCATATCAATCAAACAGTAGGCTGTGAGCATGTTAGATATTCCGGCAGTCCAATTCCACTTAGTTTCTCAGAATCAAAAAACACACAAAAAGTAAATCTAGTAACTTTTAATGAAAGTAAAGTAGAAGTAGAAGAGTTAGCTGTTCCACTTACTAGAAAGCTTATTGTTATTAAAGGTAACAGTGAGACTATAAAAAAAGAGCTTAAAAATATAGAAGATAAAAACTCTTGGATAGAAGTACATATAAAAGATGATAACCCAATGTATGCAAACACAGAGATAAGAGAACTGGCTTCAAAGTTAGAGCTTATATTATTAGCTGTAAAGATAGATAAAAGTGAAAAACAACTTCAAGCCAAAGAGCTAAAAGCCATAAGCTTAGATGAACTCTCTATTGATGAAGTATTTCAAAAAAGATTAGAGCAAGAAGAACTTGAAGATAAAGTGCTTGAAGTTGAGCTTGTAACTAACTTTAAACAAATAGTTTCAAAGGTACAAAGCCAATGAAAATATTAAAAGTAAAATCACTGAACATAAACTCACTAAAAGGTGAGTTTGAAATAGACTTTCAAGCATTTTTAAAAGATGAATCTCTTTTTGCTATAACTGGACCGACAGGGTCTGGAAAAAGTACAATTCTTGATATTATAACCTGTGCATTGTATGGTAAAACTACTAGATTAACTAGTCCTCCAAATGAGCTTATGAGTCGGCATACTTGGGAATCATTTTGTGAAGTAGAGTTTGAAGTTAAGGGTAATATTTATCGAAGTTCTTGGAGTCAGAAAAGAGCAAGAAAGAGTGCAGATGGGAACTTTCAAACTGCAAAGATGGAAATAGTAGATTTAGCTACAAATAAAATACTTGAGTCAAAAGTAAGAGAAGTTCCAAAAGTCATAGAAGAGATATCTGGACTTGATTTTGATAGGTTTTCTAGGTCAATGATGTTAGCACAAGGTTCTTTTGATGCTTTTCTTAAATCAGATGTAAATGAGCGATCAACTCTTCTGGAAAAAATAACAGGGACACAAATATACAAACAAATTTCACAACAAGTTTTTGAAACATATTCAACAAAGAAAAAAGATATCGAGTTGGATGAAAATTCTTTAGGAAGTATTGAATTACTTGAAAAAGAAGTAGTAGAAGAGAAAACAAAACTTCTAGAAGCTTCAAAAAAACAAAAAATTCAATTAGATACAAAAGAAGTAGCACTCAAAAAACTAGCATCATGGCTTGAAGTGTTATCTAAATTAAAAGCTGATGATATTAGGTATACACAAGAATTTGAGCAAATCACAAAAGAGAAAGAGGATAAAAAAGAAGATTTTTTAAATCTTAAATTGGCAAACAAAGCACTAAATGTACAATCAATTTATCAAGAAAAAAACTCATTAACTAAAATAATAGATATAGATAAACAAAAACTTGAGATACAACAAAAAGATTTAGAAGAGCTAAAAAAAATAATAGAGTCAAAAACAAATGAATCTAAAATATTAAAAGAAAATTTTGATAAAGAAAAAATATCTTATGAGCAAAACTCTAAAAAGCTACAAGAAGTAAGAACTCTACAAACAAAGATACAATCAAAACTTCAAAACATAAATGAGCTTGAATCTAAAATCAAATCAAATCAAGAAGAAAAAACTAAAATAAATGATGAGTTAGTAAAAGTAAAATCAACGCAGCAAAATATCCAAAAAGAGTTAGAGACTATAAATAGTTATTTAGATACCAATAAAAATGATTCATTTTTAAAAGAAGATATCTCTTTGATATCAAAAAACATAAATGATTATAAAGATGGAACTAGATCTTTAGCTGAGTGTGAAGCAAAATTACAAAAAACAATATTAGATAAAAAGAGTTTAGAAGAACAATACAATAAAACAAAAAAAGAGTTTGAAGAAGCTAAAACTGCATTTGAATTAAAAGATAAAGAGTACAAAGAATTAGAAATTAAATCATCAGCTAACAATAAAAAAGAGCAAGAAAATCGAGATAGATTAAAGACTATAGATAAGTTGATAGTCTCTATAGATGATTATGAAAAACTCATACAAAATATCTCGAAAGAAGAGGGTGTAATTTCTTCATCAAATGAAGAACTAAAAAGTTTACAATCAAAAATAGAAGAAAAAACAAAACTCATAACTGAACTTCAAACGCATATTCAAACACTAAATGAAAAAAGAGAAGCACAACTTCTAATTGCAAAATATGAAAACGATAGAGAAAAACTAAAAGAGGGTGATGAATGCTATCTTTGTGGTTCAACTGAACATCCCTATGTAGATCATAGGATAAGTGTTAATGTAGATGATACAAGCTTTAAAATCAATGAAAAAAAACAAAACTTAGAAGATGAAAGCAAGACATTAAGAACACATGAATTATCTCTTTCAAAACTTGAATCAAAAATAGAAACATCTACTTTAGAAAGAGATAAATTATTAAAAAATAAAGAAACTATTGAGAGTATCTTTAACTCATATAATTTTATATTAGTAGAAGATTCAAAGATAAATTTAGAAGAAGAAAAGTTAGTAAAAGAAAATGAGCTTAGTAAAATAGTAGAACAAAGAACTAAAAAAGAGCTATTACTAACACAAAGAGATAATTTACAAACAGAGTTAAACACAAAACAAACTTTAGCTTCTGAAAAAGAGAAAGAATTTTATAAACTAAAGACTTCAAAAGAACAATTTGAAACTGAACAGAAACAAAACATCTCTAAAAAGCAAATATTAGCTGAAGAACTTACAAAGGTATATAGTAAATACAATATTTCATTTGATGAAACATACGAAGAGAAGTTTAATACAATAGTAAATAGAAAAGATGAATATATTAAAAATGAATTATCAAAAAAAGAGTACGACACCAAACTACAAACTATCCTAGTGGAGCAAAAAGAGTTCGATACGAAAATTTCATCGATAGATGCAACACTAAAAAAAGATAGTGAAGACTTATCAAAACAATCAGAAGAACTAAAAGAGTTACAAACACAAAGTAAATCTATACTTGATATAGATGATTTAGAAAAGTATGAAAAAGATATAAGTGATAGTTTTAACGCTATTACTACAAAATATAATACTTTACAAAACGAAATGATAAATCTAAATTCAAAAATTGAATCACTGAATACTCAAATAAAAGAATTAACTCAAAAACAAAACACTGACAATACAAAACTAGAAGAGTTAAAACAAAGTTTTGAAAAGGCTTTAGAAGAAAATAGTTTTGGCTCAACCCAAGAGTTTGAAAAAGCACTTTTAAGTAAAGAAAAAAGAGAAGAATTATCTCAAACTTGTAAACTAATAGAAGAAAAATATACACAAATCAAGACACTTAAAAATGATACAACTAAAAAATTAAAAGAACAAAAAGAGTTAAATCTAACAGACAGAGAACTCGAAAGTATAAATGATGAACTAAAAGAGTTCCAAGCAACTATAGATGAACTTCAAAAGTCTATAGGAAGTGCAGAAAAGGAGCTTGAGATAAATGCATCAAATATCAAAAAACATGAAGATAAAATTAAAGAGTTAGAAAAGAAAAAACAATCTTTCAAAGTATGGGTAAAACTAAATGACATGATAGGTTCAGCTACTGGTGATAAGTTTGCTAAATTTGCCCAAGGTATAACACTAGACCAACTAATCTACCTAGCAAACAAACATCTAAATATTTTAAGCCCTAGATATGAACTTCAAAGAAGTATAGACTCAAATAAACTATTAGAGATAGAGATAATAGATGGCTTTCAAGGTGATGTGGTAAGACCTGTAAGTACTCTCTCAGGTGGAGAGAGTTTTATAGTAAGTCTATCTTTAGCCTTAGGACTATCGAGCCTAGCTAGTCAAAAGATAAGTATAGACTCACTTTTCTTGGATGAAGGATTTGGAACATTGGATAGTGATAGTTTAGAGCTAGCATTAAATGCGCTAAATCAATTACAAAGTTCAGGAAAAATGGTAGGTGTGATTTCCCATGTGGAAGCACTAAAAGAGCGAATTCCATTGCAGATTAGGGTTATACCCAAAGGAGATGGAACAAGTTTTCTAAGCACCAGTTTTTAGTCTTACTCTTCGTTTGATTGCGAAAATTAAATACTCATGTACTTTGTGTACATTCCGTTTAAATTTTTTATCCGCCTTGATTACGACTAAAACCTGATACTTAGTTTAGTATCAAAATAAAAAAGGAAAAGAAATGGAAAATATAATTAAAAAGGCAATAGAAAATCAACAGTTGTTATCGTTTGTTTATAATGGTAAAAATAGAACTGTAGAACCATATACTTTTGGTGAATCTACAAAAGGCAATGATACCTTAAGTGCTTTTCAAATTGAAGGTGGAAGTAATTCTTCTAAAGATTTAGGTTGGAGACAGTCGCCACCTTAAAAAAACTTTAAATTTTAAAATTTCTAATTAATATCATAACATAATAAATCTCCATAAAAAAGAGTAGTTTAATGACTCTTTTTATACACTACCACAAGCTTTTTTATAAAATTCTTTATCATATTGGGTGTCATTTTTATATAAAGAATAAGCAATAATTATCATCTTTCTCATAACTGCTATTTGTGCTAAAGTTGTATGTTTTCCATTTGATTTTAATCTCTCAAAAAAGTTTTTAAAGTTTTCATCGTATCTAATGGCAGTCATTACTCCCATAAATAAACTTCCTCTATATACTCTTGAACCTGCTTTTGAGATTTTTGATTTCTTATGAACAGATGTTCCAGATGTTTTTTCTATTGGGTCAAGTCCAGAGAGTGAAACTATTTGTCTTTGATTTGCTTTTGGATATTTAATAAATAGATAAAGCAATACTATAGCTCCTACTTCTCCTATGCCATATACTGATTTAATATTATTATACCCTTTTAATAATTTATTATCTGAGTTAATAATATCCTTTATTTTATTGAGTATTTCAATCTCTTTGTTTTTTGATATTTTAAGAGATTTTTTTAAATCATTAATCATATACTTACTGCCATCTTTTACTGTTACAGCTTCTAGTTGATTAATTAGTTTAGAGCTACTTTTAGTAGTGAATTTATAATATGATATTAACTCTTTTAGCTCTTCAACTATAGTATCAATATAAGGTACTTTAATCTCATCATCTTTTGCTAAAGGAATAGCTTGTGATAATACTTGTGCATCTATCAAATCTGTTTTATTTCTTTGTCCTAAAGCCTTTGAGAAGTTAGAAAATTGTTTAGGGTTAATAAGGAAACATTTAATATTTTTTTCATTACAAAATTTTGTTAAAGCAAAAGAATAGTTACCTGTTGGTTCAAAAATAAAAACCAAATTATCAATATCTTTTTTATAAAGTTTATTTAACTTTGAATATAAACCTTTTAAACCTTTTACATTATTCTCAATTTCAATATTTGCTTTGTTAATAGGTATATGTACTGCAATTAATTTTTTACTAATATCTAATCCGATACAATTAATCATCGTGAACCTCCAATATTTATATTTGAGAGTTCGTTAGGCTAGGAGTTAACTCCTAGCTGATTAATTCTTTACACATAACTTAACCTCGTGTAATACGATCTAGTAAAACTTACCGATCTTGTCGCCACTCAAGTTTAAAGTGTAATTATCTGACTGTCCCTCAAGCTAGTTAATTTATTTAAGTTTATTTAACCGCTTTGGATACTTTACCAATATATTAACTTTAATGAACTCTAGATTTATTATATCATGCAGATACGAGTTTATCATTGATGAGATACAAAATCTTACTTTATTAGATATTAAATTTGAAGAAATAAGAGATGGATATAATCCAAATGACTCAAGAATGAGTCGTATTTATATAACTATATAGCAATGGACAATAAAAATGGCAATTATAAATATTAAAAACTGTAATAGTATAGACGAAGCAAGTGTAACTATAGAAAGTGGTAGATTAAATATAAAATATGGAATTAATGGAACGGGAAAGAGTACAATTGCAAAAGCTATTAAGTTTCATAATGAGCCAGAATTTTTAAATGAATTATTGCCATTTAAGTATTTTGAAGAAAATCTTGATAATAAGCAACCTTTAGTTACAAGTGTGGAAAATTATCAAAATATAATGATGTTTAATGAAGATTATATTAATCAATTTGTATTTAAAAAAGATGAATTACTTGAAAATAGTTTTGAAATCTTTATTAAAGATGAAAAATTTGATGAAAATCTATCTAAAGTAGAATTATTATTTTCTCATGTGAAAAATACATTTCAATCAAATGAAAATTTGACTAAGATTTTAACTGATTTAAACGAATTAAGTAATTCTTTTAGTAAGACAAAAGGTGGAGTTGCACAAAATAGCATAATAATGAAAGCATTAGGTGAAGGTAATAAAATTGATAATATCCCTGAAGGCTTAGAAGAATATTCAGATTATTTAAAAAGTGATAAAAATACGGCTTGGATAAAATGGCAATCTTCAGGAAAAGGATTTTTGGAAATTGCAGATAAATGTCCTTATTGTACTTCTTTAATTAAGACAAAAAAAGAGACAATAGAAAGAATATCAACTGAATATAATGATAAATCAATAGGACATTTATTAAAAATAATTGAAGTAATGGCAAGCTTAAAAGAATACTTTACTGATGAATCTCAGAAAACAATAGAAAAAGTTACAAAAAATAAGATTGGCTTAAATGATGCAGAAATCGAGTTTTTAAAGGGTATTTATAATCAGATTAATGTATTAATTAAACAATTGTCACAATTACAATACCTTGCTATATTTACCTTTAAAAATGTTGACGATATGTCTGAAAAAATAAATGAACTTAAAATAGATTTAGATTTAGTTCCTGCATTAAAGTCATCTGCAACAGAACTTATAATTAGTCCCTTAAATGAATCCTTAGAAGAGTTACTTAGTAAAGTTGATGAACTTAAAGGAAAAATGAAAAAGCAAAAACAATCAGTAGTTAAAAAAATAGAGAATTACAAAAATGAAATAAATGAATTTCTTAAATATGCTGGGTATAAATATGTTATAGATATAGAAGAAGTAAATGAAGAGTACAAACTAAGATTACAGCATTCAGATATATCATCTTTTGTAGAAAATGGAAATCAACATTTAAGTTATGGTGAAAAGAATGCATTTGCATTGATGTTATTTATGTATGATTGCCTATCCAAGAATCCAGATTTAATTATTCTTGATGATCCAATATCATCATTTGATAAAAATAAAAAATTTGCAATAATAGATAGACTTTTCAGGGGTGAAAAATCTTTTAAAGGTAAAACAGTACTCTTGTTAACACATGATATAGACCCTATAATTGACATGTTTAAAGTGTTATATGGAAAGATAGAACCTGTTCCTGTCGCATCCTTTATAAAATCAAGAAATGGTATGATAGAAGAAATACCAATATTAAAAGACGATTTACAAACTTTTGCGCAAGTATGTGATGAAAATATTTCAACTTCTAGTGATGATATTAATAAATTAATTTATCTTAGAAGATATTTTGAAGTTTTAGATGATAAAGGTGTATCTTATCAACTTCTAGCAAGTCTTTTTCATAAAAGAGATACTCCTACCAAGTTTACAGATAATGGTGAAGAGGATATGACTTTAGATGAAATAACAGATGCTACAAATAAAATCAATGAAAAAATAGAGAACTTTGTATATAGTGAACAATTATTAAAAATGAAGGACTTAAACAATTTAAAATCAATATATGGTTGTGCTGATAATGATTATGAAAAACTTCAATTATTTAGATTAATATATGAAGGTAGACATCCTAGTGATGTAGTTCAGAAGTTTATTAATGAAACATTTCATATTGAAAATGAATATGTTAGTCAATTAAATCCTAAAAAATATGAAATTATCCCTGAATTTATTATTCAAGAATGTGATAGATGTATTTTAAGTAATTAAAAGGAAAAATAATGACAACTTATAAAGATATAAATGGTGATTCGGGTGTTTTAAGATATAAAATTAACAATGATAAGATAATAGTTGAGTTTAAAGGAGGCTCTCAGTACTTGTATACATATGCAAGTGCCGGACAAACACATATTGAAAAAATGAAAGTTTTAGCACAAAATGGAGATGGATTAAATAGTTATATTAATAAATATGTAAAAAAACAATATGAATCAAAATTAAGATAGTTTTATGAATAGTTTTGAAGTATATGGTAAAGAAGCAGAAAATATTTTAATAACACAAGTTAATCAACAACAACAAATAATAAGTGAAAAACTAGAATATTATAGTTCAGGTAACTTTTTTTTTAAATTACATAGACTTGTTAAAACTATAGAAGAATTTATAAATATTTTTACCTTTGGTTTAGAAAAAGATGATACTTTTGACAGTTTTGTATCCATGGAATTAAATATTTATAATAAATTTTTTTTAGGGTTAAATCCAATTTGGAAAAGAATTGAAGATAAATATGGACAAGGTACTTGCAATAGATTAATTAATTTAGTTAAATATTCAATAGATATTAATAATTCTTTTAAAATGCTTGGATGGAATAACTTTGAAAATCAAAATAATTTAGAGTCAGTGATTGGAATGATTAATTATTTTCAGTCTCGAAGAAGATATTTTATTAGTTTATTATATTCAATTGATACCTTAAAAAAAGGTTTAATTAGTATTCCAGAAAATGAACTAGTATTGGAACTTATTCCTATAATTGAATGTCATTGTTTACCATTAACTTCAATTCAAAATAAACAGGTTTTTCAAAAATTAAATAAGAATTTTAAATTAATTGTTGATGGTATAAGGTGTACTAGTAATTACCATTATAATATATTAGATGAAAGTTATTTAGAACCTGAACGTATTTCACTATCTGAACATTTAGAACATAGAGAAACTAATTATGAAGAAGATCCTTTTTATGTTGATGATTCAAAAATATTTTCAGTTAATGAGTTTAAAAATTCAATTATAAAAATGGAAAAATTTCATCAGTTCTATGTAACAGATATTTCAGAGTTTTTAATATTTAAAAGAATAATTTTTGAATTATTAGAACATATATATGATGAATATTTTATTTTTGTTGATGAAGATATTTTTATAAATATTGTTAAAAAAAATTCAGATAAAAACAGTTCAAAAATTTTAGAATCATTAATTTCTAATTCTAATGATTATAATATAAGTATTAATTCATATCAACCTGTAATTAAAATCGAATCAGGATATACTACAAATATAAATTTATTAATGAGATTTATGTATTTTTATAAAAATAAAATATTAAATAAAAAGAGAAGATTTCAAATACATTCTGGATTTATTTTTGAAGATGAAGTGAAAAATAAACTTAAAGAAAATGGTTTTTTTGTAACTGAAAATACAAAGAGAATTGAAAGAAAAGAGTTTGATATTGTTGCAATAAGGAATAATACAATTTATAATTTTCAGTGTAAGAATAGTTTTATAGATATATCTTTGATTTATGCATCTCCTGAAAAATTTATCAGAAAAAGTAAACATTTACAAAATTATTTTAATAGAGCTTTGAGAAAAGAAGTTGAAAGGGAAAGTCTTCTTAAAGTAAAATTGAAAATTGAGGATATAAAACATTATGTTATTAGTCGTTATCCTATTGTAAGTGAGAATGAAAATATAATATCTTTTTTTGATTTACATGATTGGATTAAGAAAAATTTTAAAGATGAAATATGAACCTATCTAAATCCCTCTACACAAAAGGCATCCAATGTCCCAAAGCACTTTGGCTTAAAAAATATAATCCAAATGTTTTAACCCCACCTGACGAGCAAGCGCAGGCTATATTTGATACAGGAAATATAGTAGGGGACTTTGCTTGTCAACTTTTCCCTGATGGTAAAGAAGTACCTTTTACAAGGGAATATGATGAGATGATTGCTACAACTAAAAAGTGGCTTGATGAGGGATTGTCTAATATCTATGAAGCTACTTTTAATTATGAGGGTATTTTAGTCATGGTGGATATTTTGACTATAAGTGAGGGTGAAGTATCTATCTATGAAGTGAAAAGTTCAACTGAAGTAAAAGATATATATCTTCATGATGTATCTATTCAGTATTATGTTCTTAAGAGTTTGGGTTATAAAATAAAAAGTGCTCATGTGGTACATATAAATAATGAATATGTAAGAGATGATGAGCTAGATATTTATGAGCTTTTTAAAATAGTAGATGTCACAAGTGAAGTCAAGACAATGCAAACAAATATTCCAAATATCTTAAAAGAGTTTGAAACATATCTAAGTGATAAAGAAAATGAACCAAATATTGATATAGGAAAACATTGTAATAAACCATATGAATGTGATGCTAAAAACTATTGTTGGAAAGTACAAAGAGAAATTCCAGATTATTCTATATTTAATATCTTCAATCTTGGAAGTAAAAAACAAATCGAACTTTATAATCAAGGCATCATAAATATAGCTGATATTCCGCAAGATTTTGACATGACTGCAAATCAAAAACAAGCAGTAGAAAACTACAAATCAAAAGTAAGCTATATAGATAAAAATAGTATCGAAACCTTTTTACAAAACCTAACTTATCCAATCTATCACTTAGACTTTGAAACCTACCAACAAGCCATACCACAATACAAAGGACTAAAACCCTTTGAACAAATCCCTTTCCAATATTCACTTCATATTGAGCACGAAGATGGAACGCTAATTCATAAAGAGTATTTGAGTGAGGATAGTATAGATAGTAGATATGAGTTAGCACAAAAGCTATGTGAAGATATCCCAAGTGATGTTACAGTATTGGCTTACAATATGAGCTTTGAAAAAGGTGTGATAAAAAGACTAGCAAACTCTTTTGCTGACCTTGAAGCGCACTTATTGGCTATAAATGAAAACATACAAGACCTAATGATACCTTTTCAAAAGAAATGGTATGTAACTCCAAGTATGAATGGAAGTTATTCTATAAAGTATGTATTGCCTGCTCTTGTACCAGAGTTTGAAAAAGCATATAAAGAATTAGAAGGTGTACAAAATGGAAGCCAAGCTATGAATGCCTTTGCAAGTATGAGTAAGCTAGAAGAGGGTGAGAAGATGAAACTTAGAACTGCACTTTTAGAGTACTGTAAACTTGATACTTTGGCTATGGTGAAAGTATTAGAAAAACTAGGCAAATTAAATGAATAATTATTATGCAGAAAAACATCAAAAGCTATTAAATATTGGATATAGAAAAGAAGAATCATTTATTGAGCTATATCACATATACTTAGATAAAAAAAATAAAAATATATTAACAAATGAAAACAACAAACAGTTTTGGAATGGATTTGTAGAAATACATATTAATCTCTTACCTATGAATGAACTCTTTATACAATGTTTATCTACAGCATTAAAAGAAAATCACATTTATACAAGAGATTTTATTCAAAATATAATTGAATCAAATCAAGAATTATTGTTAAAGGCTATAAAAAGGTCAAAAATATTTTTAGATATAAATAATAAAAATTTTCAAATCATTAAGGAGTGTTATTCAAAGAGAGAGTTAGATGATTTATTTTTTAAGTCATGTGATATTTTATATAAGCAAAAACTATTATTAGAAAAAGAGAGAGATGATAAATTCTGTTTATTAAAAGAATTTGGTTATTTAGATTTAGTGTGTGCAATATCACTTTTTATGATGAAAAATGTTAATGAAAATATAAATACGATTATTTATCAAATGAATGGAAATATATTAACAAAAATATTACACGATAGATTAAAAATAAAAGATAAAAGAAAAAAACCACATGATGATGAAAGTATAAAAAGATTTTATAAAATAATCATGCCTCAACAGAATTATGAAGTTTTAGATAGACTTGAAAGAATATTTGAATCATATAAAGGAATCTATTATTTTGAAGAAAATATATTGTCAACTTTTTGTTATGATGATAATTTTAAGTATGAGATAAAGGATAATGTATTTGAATTAAATGTTATATGTCATTCAAAATATAAAGACTGGTTTAATAATGGAGAAAAAATAAATCTCCTTTTTGAATATTTTTCAGAAAAAGCATTAATAAGTTCTATAGAATTTATGTCAAAAAATATATTTGGATATCCAGAAAATGATGATATTAATAAACTTGTGAATATTAATACATTAGAAACTTATCTTTTATTACAAAACTTATATGGAATTTCAGATGATATTTCTATTTCAAAAAATACTACACTACCCTTATTTGAATCTATACATTCAATAAATAATTTAAGAGGATTATATCTAAAATATTTTTTACCTGTTTATTCAAATTTTTTAAAAGAAAAAGGTACTTGGAGTGAAGCATGGAAATCATTTCATTTTCATGGTATGAAAATTGGAAAAATGAGATTTCCTTTGATTTGTCAAAAAGAATTTCAGTTCACTGAGAATATGATAGGTTACGATAGCTCTATAACTGAAACAGATAAAAAAAATATTGAATCATTTTTTACATTTGATTTACGTAAAGTACATACTAACAATGAAGAAAAAATACCAAATATATTTGAAAAACCGTTATTAAAATTGGATAATTTCGTTTTAATTATGCCTTTTGTACTAGGCGCACAAAATTCTTCGACATCATTTATTAATAATTTATTGAATGTTCATTTTAAAAGAACAGAATATAGAAAAAAAGAAGTTCATGACAGTGAGGAAAATCTTTCTGAAGTTTTTAGAACTAATGGTTTTAATGTAAAAACTGGTTACATGTTACCTTCTTCTGAAAAATATAATATTGGAGATATTGATTTGATTTGTGAAAAAGATGGATACCTCTTTGTATTAGAATTAAAATCTACATATATTCGAACAAGTTTAGAAAATATTTGGAATTATAAAAATAGAACTTTAAGAAAAGCGTCAAATCAATTACATAAAAGAAAAAGACTAATCAATGAATTATTGAAAAGTAAAGAAGAAAACTTTATGTCTTTAGCTGGTGAAGCTAAAGCTATTTATTATTGGATTATTGATACATCATTTGAATATGACCATGAACTAATTGATGATAATTTAAAAGTATCTATGTTTGAACTTATATATGTATTAAATAGTAAAAATAAAGATTTCTACCCCAATGGTTTTGATGTATGTAAGTTTATTGAATTAATAGAATCAGGCTCAATGTGGAATAAACTATTAAAAGAAGATATTCATATGACTGAAATAAATTATAAAATTCAAATTAATTAATAGAAAAAGATTTCATAATAAGGATAAGTAATGGGAAAGCCAAATGTAAATGCGATTGATGCCCTTCCAAAAATACTACAGCGATTATCAAATGGTGAAAGTTTGTGTTTAATAAATTTGTCAAAACAATATGATGCACCAATCACAACATTACACGATAACATAAAAAATATATCGTTAATTCTTTTCCAAATAAAACTAAGTAAAAAACTTGTTGAGAGAATGAAAAAAATATCTAATGATATTACTGATAAACTGATTGAAAAAGAAGAAATGGAATAGTTTATGGATAAAGACAAATATTTAATATTTATAGATAATAAGAATAAGACTGAAGAAATTGAAAAAGTTTCATCTCCTAATGAATCAAAAGTTAAAATAAAATTTTATAGTAATAGCACAAATTATACCTATGGTAAAGAAAAAGTAACTATTTTTAAAAATCCAAAAGAAATTGATGCAACATCATGTTTGGTTTATTTAGATGGTTCATATTTATCTAATATTGTGAAGCTTCTTGATTTTAAAGATTATATAAGAATTTACTATAAAAATGGTAAAGAAAATGTATATGAAAAAAGCCGTATAGTTATTGAAAAGAATGTGTTGGCGGATGGCAATTCAAAGCAAGTATTAGGCTATTTAAAGGAGTTGGCAGAAAATATTGATACTGAAAATGATTTTTTATTTAAACAATATAAAAAAATAGTACAACTTAGTGAAAAGAGTATTTTATCTAAATACTTAAATCCATCCAAAATAGATTCATTTAAAAATAGTTCTTCAAATATATTTCCTTTTGGCTTTAATTTAAGTCAAGAAACTGCAGTATCAAAAGCTTTAACTAATCAAGTAAGTATCATAGAAGGACCTCCTGGCACTGGAAAAACACAGACTATATTGAATATCTTAGCTAATATTATTATGGAAGAAAAAACAGTTGCCATTGTATCAAATAATAATGCAGCAACAATGAATGTTTTTGATAAACTTAAAAAGTATGATTTGTCTTTTATATCTGCTTTTTTAGGAAATAATGATAACAAAGAAGATTTTTTCAATAATCAAAACCTTATATACCCTAACTTTGCAGATATTATTAACAATGATTCAGACATAAATAAATCTCGTGCAGATATTGAAAATGATACAAACTTATTAAAAGAAATGTTATCAGCACAAAATCAAATTGCAATATTAAATCAAGTGCTTGAAGAATTACTACTTGAAAAAAAATATTTTTTAGAATTATATGAAAAAAGAAATATCAAAGCTAAAAAATATATGAGTTTTTTTAAAGATACTTCTAAAAAAACTTTATCTTTATGGGCAGATTTTGAGTATATCCAGACTACTAATAAAAGTATGTCTCTTTTTTTTAAAATAAAGAATCTATTTAAATATGGAATATTCTCATTTTCTTTTTATAAATATTCAATTGATACAATAATTTTATCATTACAAAATACTTTTTATTTACTCAAAGAAAAAGAGTTGAAAAATGAAATATCAACTCTAAAAAAATCACTAACAGAGTTTGATTTTGAAAATGCTATGATACTTCATAGTAAAAAATCTATGATACTTTTTAAAACATTTTTATCTAATAAATATCAATTATTAAATAAACGAAAAGATTTTAAAAGTGATTCATTATGGAAGGACTTTAAGACTTTTATAGATGAGTATCCAGTGGTTTTAAGTACAACACATTCTTTGATAAATTGTACAGGAAAGAATTTTTTATACGATTATTTAATTATTGATGAATCTTCACAAGTTGATATTGTATCTGGATCATTGGCTTTGTCTTGTGCAAAAAATGTTATTGTAGTAGGTGACTTAAAGCAATTACCTCATATTGTAAATGAGAAATCAGCAGAAATTGTAGAAACTATTTTTAATAAATATAAAATAAACCCATTTTATCATTACCAAAACAATCTATTGTTATCAATTTCCAATATCTTTAAAGATGCACCCAAAATTTTATTAAAAGAGCATTATCGTTGTCATCCAAAAATCATAGGATTTTGTAATAAAAAATTCTATAATAATGAGTTGGTGATATTAACAAAAACTATAAATGAAAATGAGGTGCCACTTGTTTTATATAAAACTGTTGATGGAAACCATTCAAGGGGAAAATATAATCAACGTCAAATTGATGTAATCAGAAATGAAATTTTACCAACAATTATTAGTGATAATATAGGGATAATATCTCCTTTTAGAATGCAAGTAAATAAATTAAATAAAGAAATTGAAACAAATTCCAGTATAGAGGTTGATACTGTCCATAAATATCAAGGTCGTGAAAAGAATATCATTATTATTACAACTGTAGTTGATGATCAAAATGAATTTGCAGACAATTTAAATTTATTAAATGTTGCTATTTCTAGAGCAGTTGATAAACTATATGTAGTAGTTTCGGATGATGAGAAAAATAAAAATATGAAAGATTTAGTTAACTATATAAGGTATAATAATTATGATATAAAAGAAAGTAAAATATATTCAATATTTGATTTACTGTATCAAAATTATGCCCCATATTTAAATACATATTTGAATAAACTCAAAAAAGTGTCCCAATACAAATCAGAAAATTTAATGAATATTGTAATTGAAAATGTTTTAAGCAATGATGAATTCCACTATTTAGGTGTTTTTCTAAATTATTCATTAAATAAAATAATAAAAGATACTAATTTACTAAATGATGAAGAGAAAACTTTTGTGGAGAATCCATGGTCTCATATTGATTTTATAATATATAGTAAGATTAATAAACAAATTGTATTGGCTATAGAGGTTGATGGTTGGGCATTTCATGAAAATAATCCTAAGCAATTAAAAAGAGACAAGATTAAAGATGGTATTTTAAATAAATATGATATTCCATTGATTAGATTTGCTACTAATGGTAGTGGGGAAGAAGAAAAATTATTTAAAATGTTAAAAAATATACTGTAGTATGGTCTCTATATATATTAGCCAATTCTAAAATAGGGGAATGAAATAATTCCCCTATTTTATTCTCAATTAAAAATATCACATCTTGCAATGACTCTATTTGCTCTAGCTAGCAACTGTTTGCATTCTAGTTTAGAAAAGTAAAAATAATTTTCTTGGTTAAATAAAGTAATAGTTAATCTTAAATAGTGTACATTTTCTTTTTTTAGAACTGAAAAACTTAGACTATTAGTCATTTCATACTTTGTGTTGACAGATAAAATATTCAAACAAAAACAATTGAAATATTCTAAAAAATGGAATAATCCCAATAAACTAGACATAATTTAATTCAGTAAATTAATATATAATTATAATTATAATTATAATTTCTTTGAATTAATAATATTCTTTACAAATACATCACCCATTTCAGAAGTAGTAACCACTTCTTTAGCATCATAAGCAGCTAAATCTT
>NZ_CALJLR010000018.1:0-1952 GCF_937982575.1 uncultured Arcobacter sp.
TGTCAAGTGCAGAGATAAAATACACCAGTAGTGCAAACTAAAAGTGCACCACTTTATTAACTAAAAAAGATACTATAAACCAAATAACTATTTGGAGTTAGTATGATTGATAAAGAGGAATATACTGTGATACATACTTTACATACAAGAGGCTATAGCATCAGAGCTATTGCAAAAACTCTTGGCTTAAATAGACGTACAGTTTCTAAGCGTTTAAAAGAGAGCGAACTACAACCTTATAAGAAAATAACCTATAAATCTAAACTTGACCCATATAAAGATTATATAAGTTCAAGAATTAAACAAGCCTATCCAGACAAGATACCTGCTAGTGTAATTTACGAAGAGATAAAAAAGTATGGCTACGATGGTAAGATTAGAATACTACAAAGCTTTTTACAAACATGTACTAGCCCAATTATAAAAGATGAAGTTATTAGATTTGAGACTGAACCAGCTTATCAAGCACAAGTAGATTGGACTTTCATCCGTACAGGGAAGAACCCAATTTATGCCTTCGTGATGGTACTTGGATTTAGCAGAATGGCATTTGTATATTTTACAGATAATATGAGACAAGAAACATGGCAAGAATGCCATGTTAAAGCATTTGAATACTTTGGTGGTGTACCACAAACACTTCTATATGATAATCTTAAATCAGTAGTTATAAAAAGAGATAAATATGGGAAGAACCAACATGGGTTCAATAATGATTTTATAGACTTCGCTAAAGATAACTTTATACCAAAGCTATGTAAAGTCTACCGTGCCCAAACAAAGGGAAAGGTCGAGAGGTTTAATCTCTACCTTAAAGGTAATTTTTACATACCACTAAAAGCAGCTCTAAAAGGAAGCCAAATTACGATAAATGCAGATTTACTAAACACTAAAGTATTTAGTTGGTTAGAGATGGCAAACTCCAGAGTTCATGATACAACTAAAAAAAGACCAATAGACTTATTCAAAGAAGAACAACCATTATTAGAACCTTTTTACTCAAGTGTTAAAGAAGTAAAAAAAGAGAGTATCCCAAGCTTAAATCTAGACCTAGATGAGTTAGATATAGATATAACTTACCATACAACCATATCTGATTATGAAAAGGTCTTAGGAGTTACACATGCTTTTGCATGAGACTATAAGTGAGCATTGCTCAAAGTTTAAACTACCTGGTGTATTAGAGCATTATCAACATCTAGCTGACACAGCCGCTAAGGAAAAAATGTCATATAGCGAGTATCTTTATAAATTACTTGAGTTAGAAAATAGTGGTCGTGAACTCAGAGGTAAGCAAATGGTTTTAAAGATGGCAGGACTTCCAAAGTTAAAAACAATTGATACATTTGACTTCAAAAGCTCATCAGTTGATAAAACCCTTATTAATGAGATCCTAACACTTAGGTTTGTAGATGAATTTAAAAACATACTTATGTTTGGTCCAAGTGGTGTTGGTAAAACACACCTTGCAACTGCAATAGCATATGCAGCAACTCAACAGAGAATAAAGACTAAGTTCATTACTGCAAGTGATCTTATGATTCAGCTTGAAGCAGCATCACAAACAAATCGATTAGATAATTACTTCAAAAGAGTTATTGGTATACCAAGGCTACTTGTGATTGATGAGTTTGGATATGTAAAATTTACAGAGACTCAGGCTAATCTATTTTTTCAAATAATCAATAAAAAATATGAACTCGGTTCTATAATTATTACATCAAATTTATCTTTTACAAAATGGAAGGAGGTTCTAAATAATGATGAAGCATTAACTACTGCTATTCTTGACAGATTAATACATCATTCACATTTAATAAATGTTACTGGAGAGAGTTACAGACTAAAGCAAAAAAGAGAAGCTGGACTATTAGATATTTCAGCTAAATAGGTGTTACGAAGTGGTGCACTTTTGCACTGCATATTGGTGCACTTTTGGTTTGCACTTGACA
>NZ_CALJLR010000019.1:0-155350 GCF_937982575.1 uncultured Arcobacter sp.
AAGAAAATAATGTAAAAAATGAAGCAAAACCAACTTCTTTGATGGATAGATTAGTAGAAGAGTCAAAATCAAAAACAAAAGATGTAAAAAAAGAAGTAGAAGATACAAAAGAAGATAAAAGTGCAAAAGAAAATAATGTAAAAAATGAAGCAAAACCAACTTCTTTGATGGATAGATTAGTAGAAGAGTCAAAATCAAAAACAAAAGATGTAAAAAAAGAAGTAGAAGATACAAAAGAAGATAAAAGTGCAAAAGAAAATAATGTAAAAAATGAAGCAAAACCAACTTCTTTGATGGATAGATTAGTTCAAGAGTCAAAATCAAAAACAAAAGATGTAAAAAAAGAGAATACAGATGAAATAAAGTCTGATAATAAAGAGATAAAAAAAGATAATACAGAAGAAATAAAGTCAAAAAGTAAAGATATAAAAGTTGATAACAACTTAGAAAATAGTCAAAAAGCTAGAGAATCTTTAACAAATGGCAAAAATGACAGTAATAATATTGAAGTAAAAAATGTATCTACTCTTGGTGAGAATATTAAAAATGAGAGTACAAATAAAAACTCAAGTTCACAAAATAGTGCAAAAAATGATACTTTAGTTACTGAAAAAATAGATGAAAAAAGTTCTAAAAAAGATGAAAAACAAAATAGCAGTATTTTAAAAAATAGTAATGAATTAAAAAATGAACAATTGGATAGTAAGACATCTACTGGTGAAGTAAAGAATCAAAAAGTTGCAAATGAATTAGCAAAAATAGATTCACAAACAAGTAGTAAAGATATAAGTCTTGAAAAAGAAGAGCTTTTATCTCAAAAAGACAATGGCAAAAAAAGTGAATCTTTAATTGATAAAATTTTAAATGAAAATAAGAAAGATACAATAAAATCTGATAAAGAACCAAAAGATAATTCATCTTTTAAAGAGTTATTAAAAGGTTCAGATACTCAAAGCAATAATAGTGCTAAATCAAAAGATAGTATATTAACAAATATCTATATGAGTACTCAAAAGAAATCAATAAATGATAAAAATTTAGAGACAAAACATGAGGGTGTACAACTTGCAAAAAATGCAACAACTACAAAAGAAGTAGAGAGTAGTGCAAAGGTTTTAAATCTTGGTTTAGAAAAACTTGAAGTAAATATTGAAGAGTCAGTTGAAGAGAAAATTGATAGAAAATCTTCATCTACTTTTGATAGATTGTCTTTTTTTAAAAATAGTTCAAATAATTCAAAAAATTCAAACTCTCATGATTCAAAAAAACATAACAATGGATTTTTAGTTAATGGTAAAACACTTGGTGATGAATTAAAAGATTCTAAGTTAATTAATATGACAGTAAGTCCAGCAGCAGCTCAAACTATACAAAATAGAATAATAGGTGCAAGACAACAAATGGCTTCAATGATGTCAGATTTAGCTAGAACTATGTATGAAAACTATAATCCTCCTGTTACTGCATTTAGAATAAGTTTAAATCCAGCTGCTTTAGGAAGCATATCAATAATAATAAGAAATGAACAAAAAAATAACTCTTTATCTATTAGTATGAAAGCCAGTAATAGTGCAACAAAAGAGAGTCTTGAAGATAATCAAACATCTTTAAAAGATAGTTTATTTAAAAGTTTTGCAGGAACTGCCACGTCATTTGATTTAGATTTTGGAAATTCAGAAAATAATGAAGATTCTTCTGATAATCAAAATTTATTTGCACAAGAGTTAAATTCAAAAACAAATAATAAAACACAAGAAAGTAAAGTCATAGAAGATAATAGCTATAATTATCTGTAATGGAAGCCCTATTATCTTTACTTAATGAAAATGTAGTAATTAATTTTACACTATTATTTGCAAGGATTCTTGCCTTTATGGCTCTTATGCCTATTTTTGGACATAAAGCAGTTAATGTTACAATTAGAGCTGCTTTTGCATTTTATGTAACTATATTTTTATTTCCTTTAATTGAAATCCAATCACAAGTAACTCCAGATAATTTTATATTAGCCCTTTTATCAGAAGCAACATTAGGTTTAATTGCATCAATGCTAGTAAATATTATATTTAATGCTGTAAAAATGATAGGTGAGTTTGTTGGTTATGCAACAGCCCTTGCAATGGCAAACTTTTTTGACCCTGCCTCAGGAACCAATGAGGGAATTTTGGCAAGATTGATGTTTTATATAGGTTTAGCAGTTTTTTTTGAATCAGGTATGTATGAGATGACATTTTCTATGTTAGCAAAGAGTTTTTCTTTTGTTCATTTAGGCTCTTTTGATTTGTTCTCTTTTGATGGGCTTAAAATGACTATTGACGAAATTAATAGAATGTTTGCTTTTACTTTTGCTTTTGCTTTTCCACTATTCTTTGTGGGCTTTGTTATAGATGTATATTATGCATATGGCACAAAATCAATGACAGCATTTTCTCCCTTTGTTATTACTTTTCAGTTAAAATTTGCTTTAATTATGTTGTTTATTATGTTAGGTATGGAAGTATTTACTGAAGCCTTTACTAACTATTTTATAATGAAATTTCAATAAGGAGGGGAACCTATGTCAGAAGAAGAAAAAACAGAAGACCCCACCTCCAAAAGGTTAAGTAAAGCTAGAGGTGAAGGAAATGTTCCCAAATCAGCAGAAGTTGTAGGAGCTGCTATCCTTTTATTTGGAACAGTTTATATGCTTTTTTGGAGTACCTATACATATGATTCTATAAAAAGAATTATGATATATATTTTTAATCAAATAGGAAAAGAGTTAAACGGTACTGATTATTATAATATAGTAGATACTATAATTCACCAAACTTTTTATGCCTTAGCACCCTTTTTTTTAGCTGTATTAATTTTAGCAGTTGTTTTAAATGTAGCACAATTTGGTTTTTTAATGAATCCCATAAAAATCAAGTTTTCTAAGCTAAATCCAATATCAGGAATAAAAGGTCTATTCTCTTTAAAAAAACTTCTAGAGGGAGTTAAATTATTAGCAAAATTGTCATTAATTGTTTTTGTGATGTTTATACTTTTTGGACTTACATATAAAGCATTTTTAGCAATGATGGATCAAGATATTTCTACATCATTAGATGCTATGTTTTTTCTTTTATTATATTTTTTACAAGCTATACTATTTATAGTGATAATATTTGCTATAATAGACTTCTTTTTTATGAAACATTATTATACTAAGTCTCTTAAAATGAGTAAACAAGAGGTACAAGATGAACATAAAAATATGGAAGGGGATCCAAAGGTAAAGGCCAAAATTAGAAATATTCAGTTTCAACTACACTTTGAGAGAATGAGAGCAAATGCAAAAGATGCAGATGTTGTTATTACAAATCCAACTCACTACTCAGTTGGTTTAAAGTATGATAGTGGAGTAGATGCAGCTCCTAAAATTGTTGCAAAAGGAATTGATTTTTTAGCTTTAAAAATAAGGGATATTGCAAGGGATAATGATATACCAATAATTGAAAATCCTTCTTTAGCAAGGGCTTTATATGATCAAATAGCAGTAGATCAAGAGATCCCTTCAGAGTTTTATAAAGCAATGGCTGAAGTATTTTCTTATGTCCATGAATTAAATAAAAATAAAAGGTAAGTTTTGAAGTTTTTATTAATATTTTTGTTACTAGTTACACTTTCAAATGCAAAAGTAGATTTTTATTATAGTTTTATAAATCCATCAGGAATTCAAATTTCTGAACAAAGAAAAAATGATATAAAAGATGGATTTGAATTACTTAATCAAATTAAAAAGATGGCTAAAGATGGCAAAATAGATGAAGCTTACGCAGAAATTAAAAATTTTAAAGAATTAAATAAAATAGAAATTTTAAAATCAGATGTAATACTTACATACTCTGAAATTGCACTAAAAGAAGAGACAAAAAGAATAATCTCCGAGGCTTCAAATGAATTGGAACTTGCTATAAATACAGGTGTTATTCGAGAAGAAGACTTATCAAAAGCATATATGCTAATGGTAGATTTTAAATTAGCAACCAATAGAGTAAAAGAAGCAAAATACTTTGCAGAAATCATCATCAATAACTTTTCTGATAAAATCACAAATGCATATGGAAAAATTTATTTAGCAAAAGTTTACAAATATACAAAGTCTTATTCCAATGCAATAAAAACCTTATATAATATTTTGGTTGATACGACAGATGTTTTAGTTGCAACAATTGTTGCAGATGAACTATTTGATATATATATATTAGATGGACAAAAAGACAAAGCTTATGAACTTATCTCAAAAGTATTAGATAAAAACATCGATTATTATTCAGATGATTCTTTTGTAGCTTTAAAAAAAGTAGATAAACTTGTAGATGCTAATATGCCAGAGTTTGCTGTAGAAATTTTAAAAGAGTTATTAAATAGAGCAACAAAAGCTGAGTTTATAGAAGAGTTTAAATTTAAATTGGCAAATGTTTATATGAATATGTATGATGGAACTAACTACTATTTATTTAAAGCAAAAGAGCTTTATAAAGATATCTTAAGTGAATACCCAACTGGATTATATGTTCAAGAATCAAAGATGTATATTGATGAAATTTTAATGCGTGAAGGTAATATATCTCCTAATTTAATTGTATCCAAGTATCCAAACTCTGAAGCTATGAAACAAAAAGCACTATTGCAAGAGTTATTAAACTTTAAAAAAGAGAAAAAGTATGAATTTCTTTTAAAGTCAAAAAGAGTTTATAGTAAAATTGCAAATACAATAACCCAAAGGTTTTCATACGAAAACATTGGAGTTTTATTTGATGAGATTAATGTTTTACTAATAAAAGACTATCTAAAAAAAGACCAATGTTTTTTAATGAATAAAGCCTTAAAAACTACAAGAAAAGAGACTTTGGAACTTTTAATTGAAGATAAAGAAGTAAAATATAAATTTTTTGAATGTTTAATTGAAGTACCATATGAAAGGGCTTATGAATTATTAAAAGAGACATTTAATACAAGTCGAGATGCGACACTATATTTATACTTAGAAAGAATGGCATATGCTTTAGGATTAGTTGATGAAGCATTAGATTTCTCCTCAAAAGTTGAAATGATAAATAATAAAGAAATTTTAGAAAAAGAGTTTTTATACAGATTTTTAGTCTATAGTGCAAAAAATGATACGATTGCAATGGAAAAGTTTTTTTACTATGCAACAAGATTTCCAGAATTTATAAAAAATAATGAAGATAATCCAATTATTATAGATTTTTATTATCAGTATTATCTATATTTAATTGGAAAAGATAAACAAGACGAGGCAGAAAAGATTTTGGATAAACTATATAATAAACAAAAAGAGTTTAAAGCATATATTTATTCTCCATTTGTAGATATAGAATTAGCAATGTTAGAAAAAAGAAAAAATAATATTACAAAAGCAATAGAATACTTGACTGACTCTATAAAAAATACTAGAAATATGAAGCCAAATGATCAAGCAAGAGTTTATTACGAATTAATTAGATTATATGATGATGAAGGTTTAAGTGATTTGAAAAATGAATTTATAACTAGATGTAAAGATATTAAAAATGCACAAGAGTCTTTATATAAAGACATGTGCGATAAGATGTAATATGGTAGATTTCGACAAGTTTATTGATGATATTGATACAAATAATTTAATTATTCCTTTTGGAAGAATTACACATATTAGTTCTACAACAATAAAAGCAGTAGGTATAGAAGTAGCAGTTGGAGATATCGTAAAAATAGAGTCGGAACAACACTTGTATACGGTTTTAGGAATGGTAGCTTCTGTTGAGAGTAATGGATTTAAAATAGTTCCATTCTCTTTTATTGAAGGATTTAGAATCCATGATAAGGTATTTTTACAAAAAGATGGACTTAGTGTAAAAAGTGGATATGGTTTATTAGGAAGAGTAGTAAATGCTTTGGGTGAGCCAATTGATAAAAAGGGGAAAATAGGCGATTTAGAACAAAACTCTGCAATAAATAAACTATCTATTCCCGCTCTTGAAAGAGGAATAATAGATGAAAGATTCTCTACGGGTGTTAAATCAATAGATTCAATGCTTACTTCAGGAAAAGGCCAAAAAGTAGGTATTTTTGCAGGAAGTGGTGTTGGTAAATCAACTCTTATGGGGATGATAGTAAAAGGGTGTGAAGCACAAATAAAAGTTGTAGCACTAATTGGTGAGAGAGGTAGAGAAATCCCCGAATTTATTCACTATAACTTAAATAATAACCTAGAAAATACAATAATAATAGCAGCTACATCTGATGAGTCAGCACTTATGAGAAAATATGGTGCCTTCACTGCCATGGCAATTGCAGAGTTTTTTAGGGATAAAGGTCACGATGTTTTATTAATGATGGACTCTGTAACGAGATTTGCAATGGCCCAAAGGGAGATAGGTTTAAGTATTGGTGAACCACCAGTTAGTAGAGGATATCCACCCTCAGTTTTTGCACTATTACCACAACTTATGGAAAGAGCTGGAAATACTCAACTAGGCTCAATTACGGCATTTTTTACTGTTTTGGTTGATGGGGATGATATGAACGATCCAATTGCAGATCAAAGTAGATCAATTCTTGATGGACATATTGTACTAACAAGAGAACTAACAGAACAAGGTCAATATCCACCTATAGATTTACTAAGGTCTGCCTCAAGGGTTATGGATAAAGTTGTTAGTCCTGAACATTATAATGGATTTTTAAAGTTAAAAAGAGTATTATCACTAATAAAAGAGAATGAAATTTTAATTCGTGTGGGTGCTTATAAGCAAGGTATGGATAAAGAGTTAGATGAGGCTTTAGCAAAAAGAGAGAAAATAAAAAGCTTTCTTTTTCAAGGAACCGCTGAAAAACATGACTTTAACCAGATATTTAGCCAATTTATGGAGGTGATTAAATGATTAATACAGACAGATCAACACTATATAGACTTGACATGCTAAATCAGCAACAGTTAAAAGTTAACCATCAAATGAGTACGGGAGATGCAATTGATAAAGGAAGTGATGACACACAAATTTATACGCAAGAACTCTACATTGAAGATAAACTTAATGTTTTTGAAGGTTTAAAAAGACAAATTGAAAAAACAAGTGCACAAAATGATGTTTCAGATTCAACATTAGCAGAAATTAAAAACCTTTTAGATTTTATTAAAACAGAGACCATAAAAGGAAGAAATGATACTAGTGATCCTATTTCAAGAAATGCAATAGCTACACAAATAGAAGGGGCAAAAGAGAACCTATTCAAACTTGTAAATGAAAGAGTTGAGGATGAATATATTTTTAGTGGTTCTCAAACAAATGTTCAAGCTTTTGTACAAGATCAAGATGGGAAGATTACTTATAATGGTAATCCAAACTTAAGAGAAAGTGCAGTGGAAATAGATTCATATAGAGATAGAGGTGTTACAGGATTTGAAATGATGTCCTATAGTGTCTCAACAACAGTTTCTGGACAAGAGGTAAGTTTCAAAGAAGGTGAAAGAATCATTGATGAAAATGGAGATGAGTGGAAGCTAAATGCGGCACAGACTGTTCTTGTAAGATATGATGAAGATGGAAAAGCAACTAAAGATTTTGTTGAAGTAACTACAACTGGTGATTCACCAGATAAAGTACATACAATTGCAGAAGTTCCAACAAATGAAGATGGAAGTGAAAAAATTTTTAATGCAAGACATAATAGTTTTCAAGCTATTGATGATGCAATTGCTGCTTTAAGAAACAATGATGGTGATGCAATATCTTTAGCACTTGATGATTTAAATAATGCATATGATGCAGCAAATACTGCACATGGTGAACTTGGTGGTAGAAATAAGACTTTTGAAACAGCATATGAAAGAGTTACTTCAAAATTAACACATTTTAATGTGTTATCTATTGAAAATAGTTCTGCTGATATGACAAAAGTAGCCATTGAATCAAAACAGTTAGAGTTAATATATAAAACACTTTATTCAACAATTAGTAAAACAAATAGCTTATCATTAGTTAATTATTTAAGTTAAAATAGTTCTTTATTAGATGAACATTAAAAAGATATTTTCAAAAGATTTATTTGCTGTAGCATTTTTTGTTGCTATACTTTCTATAATAATTGTTCCGTTACCGAAATTTTTATTAGATTTCTTTTTGATTTTATCTTTATCTATTTCATTATTGATTTTACTAATTGGTTTATATATTAAAAAACCTACAGATTTAACAACTTTTCCAACACTTATTTTGATTTTTGCTCTATTTAGATTATCTTTAAATATTGCAACAACAAGGTCTATTTTAACAGATGGTCATAATGGTCCTGATGCTGTAAGTTCAATTATTTCAGCATTTGGTGAATTTGTTGTTGGTGGGAATATGGTAATAGGTATTATCATATTTATTATTTTAGTACTTATTAATTTTATGGTCGTAACAAAGGGTTCTACAAGGGTTGCAGAGGTAACAGCTAGATTTACACTTGACTCAATGCCTGGTAAACAAATGGCTATTGATGCTGATTTAAATGCAGGATTTATAGATGATAAAGAGGCAACTGAACGACGACATGAGTTAATTGCAGAAGCAAACTTTTATGGGGCCATGGATGGGTCTTCTAAGTTTGTTCAAGGGGATGCCACTGCAGGTATTATAATTACTGTTGTAAATATTATTGGTGGTCTTTTAATTGGGGTATTTCAACATGATTTAAGTATCGCAGAGAGTGCTGAGATTTTTACAATTTTAACTGTTGGTGATGGATTAGTTGCTCAAATCCCAGCACTTATTTTATCAACTGCAACAGGTATTATTATTACAAGATCAAATCTTGATGAAGATAAGTTTGCAGATCAAGCAATTAATCAACTTGTAAAAGATTCTAAATCATTAATGATACTAGCACTTGCGCTGTTCTTATTTGCTATGATTCCAGGTTTCCCTTCAGGAATATTAATTGTAATGGGATCATTACTTGGGTTAATTGGTTATCTTATCTATATGATTGATAGTGGACAAGAAAATAGTATAACTAAGTTCTTTAAGAAAAAAGAAGAGGAAGCACAAAACGATATATTAGACAAAATTAAAGAAGAAAAAGAGAAAGCTGCTAAACCTACAAATGATAAAGAAGCAATTGACAATATCATGAAAATGGAAGTTTTAGAGTTAAAACTTGGGATGAGACTTCTACAATTAGTTCAAGGTAATTCTGATTTACTAGATAAAATTAGAGGTATTAGAAAAGGAGTTGCTGCTGATTTAGGATTTATTATTCCACAAATAAAAATTTCAGATGATGCAGCTTTAAACTCTAGTGAATATGCACTATATTTAAAAAGAATACCTTTATCTGTTGCAAATGTCGAGGTTGATAAACTCCTTGCAATGGGAGGACCAGCAAAAGCAAAACTTGAAGGTAAGAAAGTATTAGAGCCTGTATTTGGACTTGAAGCTACTTGGATAAAGCCTGAATTAAAAGATGATGCCTTATTAAAAGGATTTACAGTAGTTGATGCTCCAACAATTATTTCTACTCATATTTCTGAAATAATTAAAAAACATGCAGAAGATATACTTACTAGACAAGATATTGTTGATATTGTTGATGGCTTGAAAAAAGACTTCCCAATTGTTGTTGATGAAGCTATGAAATTAACATCACATGGGACTCTTTTAAAGGTTGCAAAGGATCTTTTACACGAAGGTATTCCTATTGTTGATATGTTAACTATTATTGAAGCAGTTGCAGATATTGCAGAGTATACTAAAGTTCCAGATGTGTTGTTAGAACATGTTAGAAGTAAACTGTATAGACTTATTACTAACAGATATTTAGATAGTGATAATATTTTGCATATAGTTACAATTAAACCAGAATTAGAACAACAGTTTATTGGAAAACTTCAAGATAAAGGTGGGGCTTCTCAGCTTATGTTATCAATTGGAGAAATAAATAATTTAGTTACTCATACAAAAGAGTTAGTTAAATCTGTGGAAGCTAAAGGATACAATAAAGTTGCAATGGTTGTTGATCCAGTGTTGAGAAAAAGAATTTCTGAAATTTATGAAAAATTTGGCTTAGAAATAGCAGTTCTTAGTCATGCAGAACTTGATTCTAAAGCAAATTTTGCAATAGAAGGAACATTAGAGTTTTAATTATGAAATTATATTTTAAATTTATTCTTTTATTCTTTACAACTTTTATTTATGGTGATGTTTTACTAAAATCAAATGATAGTTTTATATTAAATGAAAACTTTGTTTTTGAAATAGAAGCACAAGGCTCAAACATAGAGTTTCCAGATATAAAGGAGATTGACAATCAAGTAGTTGTAAATTTAGGCACGAGTAGAACCATGTCTAATATAAATGGAAACATAATAAACAAGATAAAAAAAACCTATTCATTTAAACCACAAAATAATTTTACACTGCCATCTTTTGAGCTAAAGGTAGATGGAAAAGTATTTAAAACAGAAGAGAAAATTATAACTCAACAAACAGTTAAAAAATCTCAGCTTTCAAATTTTGATTTTCAAATCTCGCTAAGTAATAGCTCCTTATATGTGGGAGAAGAGGCAGTATTAAACTTAAAGTTTAAATATAAAAAAGATTTAGAAATAGTTGATTTATCTTTTTTAATGCCAATTTTTAACAATATCTGGAGTAAAAAAATTGAAGAACAAAATAGTAGTTATGAAGAAAATGGTTTTGTTGTTCAAGAACTAAATTTTTTAATATCACCTCAAAAAAGTGGATTGCTTAAAATACCTTCAATAAAAATAGAGGCAAAAGTAATAGATATGAATAACTACAGTTATTCTCTATTTTCACAAGGAACAAAAACCCAAAAAATATACTCAAATTCATTAGAGTTTGATGTAAAACCATTGCCTGCTAATGTTAACTTAATTGGAGAGTTTATTTTGAGTACTTCTGTTTCAAAAGAAGAGATAGGACAAGGAGAATCCTTATCTTACAAAGTTGAAATAAATGGAACGGGAAATATCGAAGATATTGAAGATATAAAACTTAAAATAGATGATGTAACAATTTTTGAAGATAAAGCAAAAATAGAAACTAAAATACAGAATAATAAGAATGTAGGAAGCTATAAAAAATCTTTTTCAATAATTGCAAATAAAGATTTTGAAATACCCTCAATAGAACTTAGCTATTTTGATAAAAATATTAAGAAAGTTGTGACACAAAAAAGTAAGAGTTATAAAATAGATGTAAAAAGAACAGATAAACAAGTCTCTTTTTTGGGTCTTGAAAAAGCAAAACCACAAGAAAATAAAAAAATTATTGAAGAAAAAATTGTTTACAAAACATCTTTAAAACAGATGATATTATTTTTTGTTTTTGGTATACTTTTTACAATATTAACATTTGGTTTATACTTCTATGTTAAAAATAGAAAATCAGAACAAAAAGAAGATTTACCCTTAGTTAAATCAATAAAAATATCAAAAACTAACAATGAAGTAATAAAACTACTTCTTCCATATATTGGATATAATAAAACTTTAGATGAGATGATTTTTAAACTTGAAAAAAACGAAGATATTGATTTAAAAAATATTAAAAAAGAGATTATTAAAATAGTTGAATCTTTAAATTTGTAAAAGGAAATTTATGAAAATTATTAGCTTTATACTACTGTTTACAAGCTTTGTATTTGGGATGGAGTATTACTCTAAATTAGAGCCATATAATAGTTATGTTATAAAATCAGCAGTAAGTGGAAAAGTGATATTTTCAAATGATAAGATTGAAGGTAAATCACTAAATAAGAAAACAAAAATTGTTGAAATTGATAATAGCGTTGATAAGATAGATTTAGCTCAGACTCAAAAAAAATTAGATGTATTAAACTCTATGTTAGAGATTCAAGAAAAAAATTATAATAGACTTTATAAAATCTCATCAAAATCTGCCTTTGAAAAAGATAATCAAAAAATCCAAGTTTTAAATTTACAATCATCAAAAAGTGACTTATTGATAAAAATTGCTACTTTAAAAGATACTATCAAAAACAAACTACTATTTGAAGATAATATGTACATATACAATATAAGTGTTAAACAAGGAGATTATGTAACTCCTGGTACACTTTTATATGAAGCAAAAGATCTGACTAAAGGTAAATTAGAAATATATATTCCAATATCAGATTATGAAATTGTTTCAAATAAAACTATTTATATGAATGGAGAAAAAACTGATTTAAAAATCAACAAGATTTATAAAGTTGCTGATAGCAAACATATCTCTTCATATAAATGTGAAATATTAATTGATGATCCAAAAACATTTTCAAGATTAGTTAAAATTGAATTTAAATAAATAGAATAACTTGAACTATAAAGAACTTTTAGTTAACTACCCACTTGTACGAAAACTCTCAATTCTACAAGTAATAGCATATTTTGGAGCTTGGTTTTCAAATGTAGCTATTTATACTATGCTTGTAGAGTTCAACTCTAGTGCTTTTGCTATCTCAGTAGTTACTGCCATGCATTTTATTCCTGCTATTATTATTGCACCATTATCGGGAACTATCATAGATAGATTTAAAATCAAGCCTTTAATGTTAACCCTATTAAGTACAGAATTAGTAATGACTTTACTTTTTCTTACAATTGATAGTAAAGAAGAGATTTGGCTATTACTGATATTTATATTTATACGAATGAGCAGTGCTTCAATATTTTTCTCAGCGGAAATGACACTTTTACCAAAAATAGTATCTGGAGATGTTTTAAAAAAGACAAATGAAATTCACTCTATAATTTGGTCTTTTAGCTATGCCTTTGGTATGGCTATTAGTGGTGTTGTTGTAAATTACTTTGGAGTAAAGACAGCTATAATTTTAGATGCCTTATTTTTTATTTTAGCCATAATAGTCTTTTTTAATATTGACTTTAAAGTAGAGATAGTACATACAAAAGAAAAAATCTTATCTATGATAAAAGGTGGCTTTGTATACATAAAAAACAATAAGTTTGTATTACATCTTTTAATCTTACACGCCTCTGTAGGATTAACTGCCTTTGATACACTTGTGACCTTGTTAGCTAAAAATGAGTATAAGTATGTAATTGCAGTACCCTTATCAATAGGTATAACAAATGCACTTAGAGCACTAGCGTTGATGGTAGGCCCTTTTATTATTACAAATTGGGTAAACAAAGATAGATTAACTGTTCTTTTCATCTTTCAAGGCTTTGCTATAGTTTTATGGGGGATGTTTCAGTTTGATTTTTATCTAGCGTTAATTATGGTATTTTTAACAGGTTTTACAACAACAACAATTTGGTCCATAACTTATGCTTTTATTCAAGAACGAGTAGAACACAAGTATCTTGGACGCGTTATATCATATAATGATATGATATTTATGCTTTCAAATGTACTTACAACACTTTTTATTGGTGTTTTAGCAGATATTATTCCCCTAAGCTTTATTACTATTATATTAGGGATTGCTTTTTTCTTTGTAGCTTTTTATTATAAAAAAGTTATTTTACCTTTTTTATAATAAAGTTATTTTCTAAAATAGATTAGATTATTTCAACATCTGTTACATCTATTCCTGAAAGTTTTTCCATCTTGCTTTCTACTAAATCTAAAAATTCGCTTTTATTTTTTTCATCCATATTATTTTCTAACATTTCTGTAATATATTTGATTCCAGTTGCATTGATTTTTTTTACACTTGCCAAGTAGTGTACAAAAGAGATGATTTTCACATCATTGATAGAATAAAGTTTTTTTATATCTTTTTTTGGTGGCAATAATCCTTTATCTTCATACATTTTAAGAGTTCTTACTTTTGCAGTTAGCAATTCCGCAATGCTACTTAATGGCAAAACATCTTTATTATTATCTAATAGAGCCAATTTATTCCTTTTTTTGTAATTGAATTGTAATTATACACTTTTTTTCATAACTTTTTATTAAAAATGAATACTTTTTAAGCTTTATCTTAGTTTTGTATGTTATATTCTTACATCATTTAAGTAGAATATTTACACAATATATGTAAATATTCTACTTAATAAAATAAAATAAGGAGTAATTCATTGTCTGAAATTGATATACTAGTACGTAGTCCGAAAAAGGAAGATGGGAAAAAAATTTACAAACTTGTTGATAATAGTAAAGTATTAGATTTAAATTCTGAATATCTATATCTTTTACAATCAACTCATTTTGAAAATACTTGTTCTGTTGCATTAAGTGGTGATGATGTTATTGGTTTTGTTTCTGGATATAGACTTCCACAAAGACCTAATACACTATTTATCTGGCAAGTTGCAGTTGATGAAAAATTTAGAGGTAATAATCTTGCAAAGATACTTCTAATGAATATTATAAAAAGAAAAGAAAATATAGATTTAGAGTTTATAAACACAACGGTATCTCCAAGTAACAACTCATCAATTAGAGTATTTGAGAAATTAAGCAAAGAGTTAAAAACACAGATAGTTAATAAAAGCTTTTTTGAAAAAGAAGATTTTAATAATTCACACGAAGAAGAGGTTCTATATGAAATAGGACCATTTAAATTAAAGGAAAAATAATGAGAATATTTGAAAACCTAGAGTCTGAAGTTAGAGGTTATATTAGAAGTTTCCCAACAATATTTGAAACATCAAAAGGTGCAGTTTTAACAAACGAGCAAGGTGAAAATTTTATTGATTTTTTTGCAGGAGCAGGAACACTTAACTATGGACATAACAATGAACATATTAGTAAAGCATTGATTGAATATATTCAAAAAGATGGTATTGTTCATGGATTAGATATGGCAACAAGTGCAAAAAAAGAGTTTTTACACGCTTTTAATGACACTATATTAATACCAAGAAACTTAGATTATAAAATACAATTTACAGGACCAACAGGTACCAATGCCGTTGAAACTGCACTTAAACTTGCAAGACTAGTAAAAGGGCGAAGTAATGTTGTTTCTTTTACAAATGGTTTTCATGGTTTAACTCAAGGTTCATCTTCAGTTACTGGAAATAATGATTATAGAGATGAGAGTTATATTAGTAGAACAAATGCATCATTTATGCCATTTGATGGGTACTTTGGTGATATGAATACTATGTCATTTTTTAGAAAGTTCTTAGAAGATAGTAGTAGTGGACTTGATATTCCAGCAGCAGTTATTGTTGAAACTATTCAAGGTGAAGGTGGGATTAATGTTGCTAGTAAAGAGTGGTTACAAGAGTTAGAATCTATTTGTAGAGAGTATGATATCTTATTAATCATTGATGATATTCAAGTAGGTAATGGAAGAAGTGGAGAGTTTTTCTCTTTTGAATTTGCAGGTATCAATCCAGATATTATAACTATGTCAAAATCTATTGGTGGTGGATTACCAATGGCAATAGTACTTTTAAAACCAGATTTAGACCAATGGAAACCAGGTGAACATACAGGTACATTTAGAGGAAATAACTTAGCCTTTGTAGCAGCAAAAGTTGCTATTGAACAATATTGGCAAAATGATGATTTATCAAATGCAGTTAAATACAAAGAGAAACTTTTAAAAGAGACTTTAGAAAAAATTGCTGATAAGTTTAAAGATAGCTTTGATATTGAAGTTAGAGGAAGAGGCTTAGCTTATGGTTTTGAAATCAAAGGTGATAACTCTGTTGCAGGCGAAATATCAAGTTATGCTTTTGCTGAAAAGTTAATTGTAGAGACTTGTGGTAGCGAAAGTCAAATTGTGAAGTTTTTACCTCCATTGATTATTGATGAAGATACATTAAAAGAGGGTTTAAAAAGATTTGAAAATGCTATTACAAAATTAGTAGCAGACAAAAAAGAAAAATTAACTGGAGAATTTTAGAAGATGATAGTAGTAGATATTAACAAAGACATTATAGGAACAGAAAAAGAAGTACATGCTGAAGAAGGGCAATGGGTTAGTAGAAGAATGTTATTAAAAGATGACGGAATGGGATTTTCATTTCATGAAACTATTATTAGAGCTAATACAAAAACACATATTCATTACCAAAATCACCTAGAAGCAGTTTACTGTGTAGGTGGGAATGGGAAAATTGAAGATTTAGCAACTGGAGAAGTTCACGAACTTCATGATGGTGTTATGTATGCACTAAACGAACATGATGACCATAACCTATATGGTGGAAGTGAAGATATGAGAATGATTTGTGTATTTAATCCACCAATAAAGGGAACTGAAAACCATGATGAAAATGGAGTTTATCCTTTAGAGGACTAAGAATGAAATTTATTTATATTAAAAACTATTTAAATATTAGTAAAATAAAAAAAAATCAATTTATTGAATATATATATTCTTTTGATGAATTTAAAGTCAATAATCAAAAAATAATATTAAACGACAATTCATTAATACTTGAATTAAGTATTGAGTCAAATTTTGATATTGCAAAATCTTCAATAGATAAATTTTTTGATGATGATAAAGATATTGACACACTTTTTGTTGATAAACTTATATTTGAAGAGAATGAATTAATTATCTTAAATGAAGAAAAAATAATAAATAAGGTTGCTATATAAAATGAGATTGCTTTCTTATAATATAGATGAAAAACTAATTGCTTGTATAGAAGATATCTACATAACTGATATTGCAGAAGATGTAGAAGATGCTACTTATCATAGTGAAGTGAGAAACTATAATCTTATTTTGATAAAAGAGAATAATATCTTTGCTTGCAAAGAAATATTAAAAAAGATAAACAGCCAAGTAACTGCAGTGATAATTATAACTGATAATAATAGTAAAGAGTTTGAGTTAGAGTTACTTAAACTTGGCGCTATTAGTATTTTAAAAGAGCCTGTAAGTAATGAATTTATATTAGCAAAAATTGAATCTATACATAGAGAAAATTTTAAAAATGTGATTCCATTTAAAAATGGATATAAAATAAATATTCAAGAAAAGTCATTTAATCATGACCAATCGAAAGTATATTTAACTGGAAAATCATTTGCAATTTTAAGTTATCTTATTAAAAACAAACATCGACCTCCAATCTCAAAAGATGAACTTCTACATGCAATATGGGATGAACCAGAAATGGTATCTGATAATGTAATAGAAATTAATATAAATAATATTAGAAATAATCTAAAAAAAGAGTTTGATGAAAACTTTATAGAAACGGTAAGACACAGAGGATACAAAGTAATACCTAACTAAATAAGATAAAGGAGCATAATATATGAATGACTTATATCCATCAAGAAAAGAGACTGAGCGCATAATAGAGAGAATAGATCCAACTGTATACAGTGATAAAGCTGTTGGAGAATATTCTATAGACAATATAAGTAGAAAAGAGTATGAAGATAATGGATATGTAGTTTTCCCAAATTTGTTTAGTCAAGATGAGATAAATGAGATAGATTATATGGCTTCAAATGAAGACTTAGTAAAAAATGAAGAGTTTATTAAAGAGCCAGGAAATAATGAATTAAGAACTATTTTTAATCAACACCTTTTTAGTTCATTATTTGAAAAAATCTCAAAAGATGCAAGAATAATTGATAAGGTAAAACAGCTACTTGGAAGTGATGTATATATACATCATAGTAGAGTTAATATAAAACCTGCATATAAGGGTAAATCATTTCCTTGGCATAGTGATTTTGAAACTTGGCATTGTGAAGATGGACTTCCAAGGTGTAGATGTTTAACTGCTTGGATAATGCTTACAGATAATACACAGTTTAATGGGCCTTTATATCTTATTCCAGGAAGTCATAAGAAATTTGTTTCTTGTAAAGGATTTACTCCTGAAGATAACTATAAAAAATCATTAAAAAAACAAGAATATGGTGTTCCTAGTATTCATGCAATAAAAGAGTTAACAAAAAATAGTGAACTTGTAGGAGCTTATGGAAAGGCTGGAACATTAGTAATTCACGATGGTAATGTATTGCATGGAAGTCCAGATAATATTTCCCCTGATTCAAGAACAAATACATTTTTTGTATTTAATTCAGTTGAAAATAAACCTGTGAAGCCATTTGGTGCTCCTAAAAATAGAGCTGACTTTTTATGTTTAAAAGATTTTAAAGCAATTGAGGCAAAATGAGTAGAAAAGTATGTAAATTTGGAGGCAGTTCTGTAAAAGATGCTATACAAATAAAAAAAGTTTTAGATATTGTTAAAAATGATGATAGTAGAAATATTATTGTTGTTTCCGCACCTGGTAGAGATGAGAAGTATGATGAAAAAATTACTGACCATTTATTAAATGTTGCAACTTGTGGTAAATATTTTGATGAACAAAAGATTTATATATCAAAAGAACAAAGTTTTAATGCAATTATAAAAAAATATAAAAAATTGTGTTCTGATTTAGAAATTGAAGATAAGCATATACTTGCTTCTTTAGAAAAAGATTTGAATGAGTCTACTTTAGAAGATGAAAAAAGAGAAGCTTACTTTTTATCAAGAGGTGAACATTATAATGCAAAGATTATTACAAATTATTTTATAAGCCAAGGTTTGAATATAAAACTTATGCTTCCTGAGGAGTTTGGATTTATATTAAGTGAAGACTTTAGAGATGGGAAGGTTTTACCTAAAACCTATGAAAATATAGAGAAAAATTTTGAAATAACCGAAGATGTAAAATATTTAGTACCAGGATTTTATGGAGTAACTAATGAGAATGAAATAGCTGTAATGAGTAGGGGTGGAAGTGATTTAACTGGTGGAGAGTTAGCTTATGCCTTAGATGCAGATATTTACGAAAACTGGACAGATACAAATGGTGTTTATGAAGTAGATCCAAGAGTAATTAGTAGTGCAAATGTAATACCAAGACTTACTTTTAAAGAGTTAAGACTTCTTAGTTCAAAAGGTTTTAATGTTTTTCATTTTGATGCAATGTTAAATTGTAAAAAAAGTAAAATTCCTATTAATATTAGAAATACAAATAATAAAGAGCATGAGGGGACTATTATTTTAAGTGAGAGAGTTCCTATGGAGGATTTAGTAGGAATTGCAAAACTTGACAATATGGCTTCTATTCACCTTCAAAAAGATATGTTAGCTGATGAGATTGGTTTTACAGCAGAACTTTTAAAAATATTTAGCGAATTTGGAATAAATACTTATCACTATCCAACAGATAAGGATGATATTGCAATATTAGTTGAACAAGAGGATTTAAAAGGAAAAATAAATAACTTAAGAAGATCCATTGAAAAAAGATTAAAAACTGATAATATTTTTGTATCTTATAATTTATCTATAATCACTCTTGTAGGAATAGGTCTTAAGGAGAATACTTTTGCAATAGTTGATGCAATCAATGCATTAAAAGAAAATAATATTTCATTTGAAATGTTTGATATGAGTCCATCTAAAATTTCACTTCATATTGGAATATCTCAAAATACTGCAAATAATGCCTTGCAGACTCTTTATAAAAAACTATTACAAAAAGAAGAATTTTAGAAAGATTAACTTTTATAAGTTAATCTTTCAGGGTTTACTTATGCAATGTCATTTAAAAAGTTTATTTCATCAAAATAGTCTTTATAAAAAGGCAGTGTAACTTCATCAAAACTATCTTTATCTTCAAAAAGATTTATATACCAGTCAAAATCAATATTTCTATTTTTTAAAGCTTCTTGGGAAAGAAGAGTATCATTTATACTTCCTAATCTACTTGGAGATATTAAAATTGTTTTTGATTTAAACTTTTTTATTAAATCTATTATAAAAAAATCTTTCATAATAGGCACCATAAGACCTCCAGCTCCTTCAATTATAAGGATATCGCAAAGTTCTTCAAGTTCATTTTTTCTTTTTATTAAAAATTCTATATCAATATTTGTATCTTTTTTAGCTACATAAGGTGCTGCTGGTAATTTAAATTGATAGGGTACAATAAAATCAATGTTAACATTGAAGTTTGGATTTAATTTTTTTGTTAATTCTAACATTGCTAGACCATCTACAGGGTGGTCTATAACTCCTGTTTCAATAGGTTTAAAATATCCTACTTTAAATCCTTCTTGTGATAATCTCTTTAAAAGAACAGAAGATGCATAAGTTTTACCAACATCTGTATTTGTGCCAGTTATAAATAAGCTTTGATTTAAAACGTAATTTTTCTTTTTTATCATTGTAAATTCTTTTTTGGTATAATATTATTTGATTTTATCCTAAAAAGGTTTTAAGTTGGCAAATGAGTTTGAAATAGAGTTGAATGATGATCTAGATGTACAAGAGCCCAAAAAATATAAAGTTTTATTATTGAATGACAATTATTCAACAATGGATTTTGTAATTGAGATACTTGTAAAAGTTTTTAAAAAAAGTACTGATGAAGCTACTGTTATTATGCTAAATATTCATAATAATGGAAAAGAAGTGTGTGGTGTTTATACCCATGAAATTGCTTCTACAAAAGTAATGCAAGTGAAAAATTTAGCAAGACAAAAGGGATTTCCTTTAAAAGCTATTATGGAAGAAGAGTAAATTATGATAAGTAAAGAATTAAGAGAGATATTTGCACAAGCAGTATCCTATGCTAAGACAAGTAAACATGAGTATTTGACCTTAGAACATATTTTTTTGATGTTACTAAATGATGAATTTATTGCTAATATGTTAGTTGATTTAGGTTTAGATACTAAAAAGATATTTAATGATACAAAAGCACATATTGATATTAGTACTCCAAGACTTCCTGCTGATGTTAATGATGAACCAATAGAGACTACAACTTTAACAGCTGTTATTGAACATATGGTTGCACATACTCAAACATCAGGAAAAGGTTATGCAAATGTAGATGATATGTTTGTAGCAATTTTAAAAAATGATAAATCATATGCAACATATGCCCTAAAAAGTCAAGGAATTGAAAGAATTGATATCTTAGAAGAGATAGCTCATAGAGATGTAGAAGTTGATGTGCAAGAAGAAAATGAAGATGAAGAAAAGTTATTAAATAAGAAAAATGAAGTTTTAGAAAATAACTCAGTAGAATTAGTAGCCTTAGCAAAAAAAGGTGAAATTGACCCAGTGATAGGTAGAGAAAAAGAGATACATAGAGTTATTCAAATATTAAGTAGAAGAAAGAAAAACAACCCAATTCTTGTGGGTGAACCAGGTGTTGGTAAAACTGCAATAGCTGAAGGATTAGCTTTAGAAATTGCCAATAAAAATGTTCCTTCTATTTTAAATAATTCAAAAGTATTTTCACTTGATATGGGTTCTATGTTAGCAGGGACAAAATATAGAGGAGATTTTGAGAAGAAGTTAAAATCACTTTTAAAAGAGATAAGTAAAATCCCTCACTCTATTTTATTTATTGATGAGATACATACAATAGTTGGTGCAGGAAGTGTTGGTGGAGGAGCGATGGATGCTTCTAATATCTTAAAACCAATGCTTTCAAATGGAAAACTAAGATGTATCGGTGCTACAACTTTTGCAGAGTTTAGAAATGATTTTTCAAAAGACAAAGCACTAAGTCGAAGATTTGCAAAAGTTGATATAAATGAACCTACAAGTGAAGATTGTGTATCAATTTTAGAAGGTCTAAAATCAAAATATGAAGAGTTTCATAATGTTAAGTTTAATAAAAAATCATTAGAAACAGCAGTGGAATTGAGTAAAAAATATATCAATGATAGATTTTTGCCAGATAGTGCTATTGATGTTATTGATGAGGTTGCTGCTACTAAAAAACTAGAATTAAACCCAAATGGTAAAAAGAAAAAAGCTATAAATATAACAGCTATTGATATAGAAAATACAGTTGCTCTTATGGCAAATATTCCACCAAAATCAGCTACAAAATCTGATTTAACATTATTGCGAACTTTAGAAAAAAATATGCAAAAAAGAGTTTTTGGTCAAAATGATGCAATTACTTCAATCATAAAAGCAATAAAAATCAATAGAGCAGGGCTAGGTGGTGAGTCAAAACCTGTTGGAAGTTTTCTTTTTACTGGACCTACTGGAGTTGGTAAAACTGAAGTCGCAAAAGAGTTATCTACTCAACTGGGTGTTCATTTTGAAAGATTTGATATGAGTGAATATATGGAAGCTCATACTGTCTCAAGACTTATAGGAGCACCAGCTGGGTATGTTGGATTTGAACAAGGTGGACTTTTAACTGAAGCCATTAGAAAACATCCACATTGTGTCTTATTACTTGATGAGATAGAAAAAGCACATCCTGATTTGATGTCAATCTTACTTCAAGTTATGGATAATGCAGAGTTAACAGATAATAGTGGTAATAAAGCAGATTTCCAAAATGTTATTTTAATAATGACTTCAAATTTAGGTTCTTCAGAAGCCAATGTAATGGGATTTGCAAAAGATGATTCACTAAATGAAAATAAAGCAATTAAAAAATTCTTTGCCCCAGAGTTTAGAAATAGACTTGATAGTGTTGTAACCTTTAAACCACTTACTTTAGATATTGTTTCAAAAGTTGTTGGTAAATTTATAGATGACATGAAAGAACAAATTGCAGATAAGAAAATCGATATTACATTAACCCTAAAAGCTAAAAAAGAGTTAGCAAGATTAGGATATGACAAAGATATGGGAGCTAGACCACTTAATAGAGTTATCTCTACTGAAATTAAAGATAAGATTACAGATGAAATTTTATTTGGAAAACTTAAAAATGGTGGTTTAGTAAAAGTTGATTTTGTGAAAAATGAATTTGTATTTGAATATGAGAAATTATAAAATGGAGAAAAATATGAAAAATATATTACTTAGTTCTATGGCTGCTGTACTACTTTTTACTGGATGTACTGAAGAAAAAAAAGAAGAGGTAAAAAGTGAGAAAAGTGTTGCAACTACTCAAAATAACAAAAATATTGAGATAATAAAAGAAAAAAGTAATGAAATATTAAACTCAAGTAAAGAGATTGCAGTTGCCGTAAAAGAAGAGACTTTAAAAGTAGTTGACAACTCAAAAGAGATGACTAAAGATGTTGTAGAAAAAGCAAAAGAAGTAAGTACTGATGTTGTAAAACAAGCAAACAGTGTTGCAAAAGAGATTACAAAGAGTATTGATGATGTTATTGAAAGTAGAAGTGATACTAATGATAATGCTAAAGCATTATATACAAAATGTGCAGGTTGTCATGGACAAAATGGCGAAATACATGCTCTAGGAAAATCTCAAAAAATAAATGAATGGGACGAAGTAAAAATCGAAAATGCACTTTTAGGTTATAAAGATGGAACTTATGGTGGAAATATGAAAGGCGTGATGAAAGCACAAGTTATGAATTTAAGTGAAGCTGACATCAAATCTTTATCTACATATATTTCTAAAATGGGAAAATAATGATAAAAAAGATAGATATAAATAGTGATGAGTTCCAAACTACATTTGAGCTAACAAAACAGTTTACTGATAAAGTTTGTGAAGAACATGGATTTGTTTATAATCCAGAAGATGATGTAAATGAATCTATTCAAATGGGATTAACAAGAAATAAACTAATCTATGACAATAGATACTGCCCATGTTTTATGGTAATAGGAGAAACACAAGAAGAGAAAAATAAAGCAGACAATAGACTCTGTCCTTGTACTCCTGCACTTGAAAAAGAGATCCCAACACAAGGGCATTGTCATTGTGGAATTTTTTGTACTAAAGAGTATGCTAATAGCATAAGTAATACAACTGATGTAAAAGAAGAAGTTACTCACTCAAAGGGATTTACAAAAGAAGAGTGTGAAAATATTTTAAATAAATCACAAATAAATGCCATAGAGGTTGAAGCACTATTAGAAGCTAGAGAGTTAGGGTTTATAAACTTTAATCTTGTAGATACAAGAGAGTGGATGGAGTGGGTAGGACATAGAATCAAAGGTACAGACTATTTAGTTCCTACAACTTCATTTTATCAATCAATAGAAGTCCTTGATGATAAAAAAGATATACCTGTAGTTGTTTATTGTCATAGTGGAAGTAGAAGTGCATATTGTCAAACAATAATGCTTTCAAATGGTTTTAAAAGTGTTTGTAACTTAGACCGCGGAATTATGACTTATCAAGGTGAATTACTATCAGGAGAATAGAAAATTCGATAAATAATTTTCTATATTTCTTAAAGTTAGTATAAATATTTTTTACTTAAAATAAAAATAAAAATAAAAACTTCTGTAAAGACTATTTTTAGGCACTTCTGCCTAAAAATAATCCAAAATCTTTAAATAATTTTTAAAATAATTTTTCTTATTCCCTTTTGATTTTAAAATTTCAAGAATAATTTTTTTGTATAATAGAGTGTTATAATAAAAAGATTTAAGGTCGTTATGAAAGAGATTTTGAAGAGATTAGAAATCATAAAAAGTTGTATTGCCATAGAAGATGAAGAGAGCCTTTATCCTCAAGTGCATAGACTTTACTCTTTACAAATTGATGATAAAGTAAAAGATATACTAAAACTAATTGAAGATACAAATTTTCAAGAAGTTGTATCTTTGATAGATCAATATCTTTCTCAATTTTCTAACTTAGTTGTTCACGAAGATAAAGAAGTTCAAGGTTTGAAAATAGAGTTAAAAGTTTTAGAAAAAGAACTTTTAATTCTTAGTTGTAAGATTGAAGAGTATCATAATAAAATCAATGACTTTAATGCAAGATATCATAAAGAAGTGGGTGTTTTAATAGAAGAGATACTTATTTTAAGAGAAGAATATTTTGAATTTTTATATAAAAAAGAGGGTAAAAAATATGAGTATGAGTATTTTGAAGCCAAAAAAGATTTTGAAAATTTCCATCAAGAGGTAAAAAAGTTTAAGCTAGATGACCCTTTTGAGCTTACAAAAAAAGAGAAAATAGAGCTAAAAAGACTTTATAGAAAAGCTAGTAGATTATGCCATCCTGATATTATTGAAGATACTAAAAAAGATAAAGCAGAAGAGATTTTTAAAGAGTTAAATACTGCATATCAGCAAAATAACTTAAAAAAAGTATCTGATATTTTAAATAACTTGCTAAATGCAGAAAGCTTTTCTTGTGACTCTGATGCCCTGTTTGATAGGAATATTTTAAAAAATAAAATAGAACTAGCAAGGGAAAAGATAAAGTTAGCAAAAACAGAAATAGAGGTTATAAAAAAAGACCAAACGTTTATACTGATAAATAAAATAGATAATTTAGATGAATATATTTTTGAAATGAAAAATGAGTTAAAAGAAGAAAAAGAGAACTTAGTTGCGAAAATGCGTGAATATTCAACAACAATATAAAAAGAGTAAATATGACTAGTAGAGCTGGATTAATCATTAAAAATGACTCCCCTTATATGGAGCTTTTCAAGAGTAAAACACTGATTTCATACACTCAAAAGATATTAGAAAATCCAATTGATATATTATTAGATGATTCTTGGATTACTAGAATATTTGATTGGGCAGATGAAAATAAAATTGATGAATTGCACTATATAAATAAAGGCTTTAATAGTAAATATCCAAGAGGTTTGCCAAGAAATAAGAAAGAACTCTTGGAATTAGAAGAGTTAAACTTATCAAAATATAACTTGACATATTTGCCTCGTGAAATATGTAATTTAACAAAATTAAAAAAACTTCATTTATATAAAAATAGATTGAGATTTATTCCAAAAGAGATTAATAATTTACAAAATTTAGTTGAATTGAGTCTTTCTAAAAACAATTTATCTAGATTGCCAGATGAAATTTGTGAACTTGAAAACTTAGAAGTTTTAGCTCTATTTGAAAACTCAATTGCGTCGCTTCCTACTAAAATTGGCGATTTGAAGAATTTAGTAAAACTAAATCTTTTAGGAAATGAATTAAGAATATTGCCAAGTAGTATTTGTAATTTGGAAAAGCTAGATAGTCTTAGCGTCTTTAACAACAATTTAGAATATTTACCAAATGATATTGGAAATCTCAAGAATCTTACTGAATTATTAGTAAATCACAATTATTTAGTCGAACTACCACAAAGTGTTGGAAATTTAGAAAAACTAAGAGTATTATGGTTGTATGAAAATAGATTAGAAGAGCTTCCATCAAGTATTGGAAATTTAAAAGAATTAACAGATCTTTGGATATATGGAAATTATTTAAAAACTATTCCAAATGAGGTATCATCTTTGTCAAATTTAAAAGAACTATGGTTATCAAATAATTGCTTAATTGCTTTACCTGATAATTTAGATAAGCTAATAAATTTAAAAGAGTTTAACCTCTCAAATAATAAAATATCTCATCTTCCTTGTGAATTAGCCAGTCTTAAAGATTTGACTTGGCTAGAGGTAGATAAAGGGGTTTCTTTATCAAATAACTTTGATGAATTTATACAAAAAAGTGTACTTAGTTTTAATTAAATAGTTTTCTTTAAAGTATTGATATCATTATTTTGTGCATCAGTTGAAAACTTTTTTAATAGTTGAACTATTGATATAAAAAAGGTAACCATTGCGGGTCCAATAATCATACCCCAAAATCCAAATGTAGATAACCCAGCAATTATAGAGAAAAAGATTAATAGTTCATTTATATTTGCTTTTGTTTTTACTACTCTTAAGTTTATGTATTTAATTATAACAGGCTTAATAAATGTATCTGCAACAATAGATATTATAATAATAGAATATAAAGCAATAATAAGTGCATTTGTAGAAGAGACTGTAAAACCTTCATATATTGCTATAGGAAGCCACATTATTAGTCCTCCAACAACAGGAATCAAGGAAGCAAATCCATATAAAACTCCAAGTAATATTCCATCATAACCAAAAAATGAAATGAATATTCCAAATAAAAATCCCTCTAATATTGCAGTTGCTAAAATAGAATATAAAACAACGCTCATTACAGTAGATGATTCGAAGAATAGGGCACTTGCATCCTCTTTTTTTAGAGGTAAAACACTTTTTAAATAGCTTGTTAATTGTGCTGAATAAAAATTAAAGAAGAAATAAAATACCAAAATTAGAACCATATCAAGTATAAATTTTGCAGAATTTTTACCTAAGTTTGCTCCAAAAGATAGCAAGTTTTGGATTAACTCTTTTATATTGATTTTATCAATAAAGTCCATCAAATGCTCTTTTACAATAACAAAATCATTTGGTAAAAGTGCAACCCAAGACTCAAATTTTGTCAACATCTTAGCTAGTGCTTGTTGGTCAATATTATTTATTAGAGTTGCAAATGAAAATAGACAATATAATAAAGGAATAAAAAATACAAAGGTTAAAAATAGTGTCATTACGAGCGATGAAATAAATTTACTAGGAATTTTTGCAGTTATGTATGTACCCATAGAATTTGTAGCAACTGCAAGTAAAAGTGCAACAATCATTGCTTTTAAGTAGGGGCTAAATAACTCAAATAAGAAATATAGAGTTATTGCTCCAATTACTATTAAAAAATATTGTGGTTTCAAAATAGTTTACCTTCACTTTTAGGAGCTGTAAGTCTAAAGAGTTCATATGTTTTTACACTAGCAATTCTTCCCCTTGCAGTTCTTTCTATATATCCATTTGCAAGTAGGTAAGGCTCTATTGCATCTTCTATAGTACCTTCATCTTCACTAAGTGCTGCTGCAATAGTAGAAAGACCCATGGGTTTTCCTTTGTTTGTAACAAGTAGTTCTAAAAGGTTAATATCCATCTCATCAAAACCTGTTTCATTTACACCTAGTTCATCAAGGGCATAGTTACATCTAGCTAATTTAATTAATTGTTCATTTTCAACTTCTGCAAAATCTCTCACACGTCTAAGTAGTCTCAGAGCAATTCTAGGTGTTCCTCTACTTCTTCTGGCTATTTCTAAACTAGCATCATTATCACACTCTTTATCTAGTTTTACACCGGCTTTTTGAATAATTTTTGATAATTCAAGATGGGTGTAAAATTGCATTCTAAAATGCATACCAAATCTCTCTCTTAAAGGGTTTGATAACATTCCAGCTCGCGTAGTTGCACCAATGAGTGTAAATCTTGGAAGATCGATTTTTACAGTCTGTGCTGCTGGTCCACTTCCAATTATGATATCAAGTCTATAGTCCTCCATAGCAGGATAAAGTATCTCTTCAACTGCAGGGCTTAGACGATGTATCTCATCTATAAAAAGGATATCTCCCTCATCAAGGTTTGTTAAAATTGCAGCTAAGTCTCCTGATTTTTCTATCATGGGACCAGCTGTAATTTTTATATTTGAGTTCATCTCATTTGAGATTAGATATGAAAGAGTTGTTTTACCAAGACCTGGTGGTCCATAAAATAGGATGTGGTCAAGGGCTTCAGCTCTTTTTCTACTTGCATCTATAAAAACTCTTAGGTTTTTTTTGATTTTTTCTTGACCAATATAGTCATCCCAAGAAGATGGTCGTAAACTTACTTCCGTACTTTCATCTTCAAAAGATATTTGTTCTACATCTACTAATCTATCATCCACTTTTAGTATTCCTCATCTTTACTTGGAAAAGATTTGTTTTGTACATCAGTTCTATAGTTTGATGTAGCTTCTTTTACAAGGCTAGCACCATCTAAATAGTGTCTTACAAATTTTGGTTTAAACTCTTCAAAAAATCCTAACATATCAGACCATACTAAAACTTGACCATCAGTATCTTTACCAGCACCTATTCCTATTGTGGGAATAGAAACAGCTTGGGTAATCTCTTTTGCAACATCACTCATAACACCTTCAATTACTATACAAAATGCACCAGCTTTCTCAATAGCAATTGCATCACGAATAAGTTGCTCTTTATCTTCTTTAGTTTTACCTCTTACTTTATAGCCACCTTCACTTCTTACATATTGAGGCATAAGCCCAATGTGTCCCATAACAGCAATAGAGTTTTTTGTAAGATGTTCAACTATACTAGCTCTATCTTCTCCACCTTCTATTTTTATTGCAGCTGCATTTGTCTCTTGATAAACTCTTACAGCATTTTTAAGGGCTTCATCTTTGTTTATATAAGTTCCAAAAGGCATATCAAGTACAACAAAGGCTTTTTTTGCACCTGTACAAACAGCGTTTGTATGGTAAATCATTTGTTCTAGTGTTGCTGATAAGGTATCCGGTTTTCCAGCAAAACTCATATTTAAACTATCCCCCACTAAAATAATATCTGCAATCTCTTCAAAAAGTTTTGCAAATAGGGCATCATAGGCTGTTATCATTGTCAATTTTTTATTATTTTTAGCTTTTTTTATTTTTGTAATATTCATCTTCTCAAAATCATTTTTAATAATACTCACTGAATAATCCTTGAAATTTATAAGTAATAATTGTATCTAAAATATCCTTTTTTTTGAAAAATTGAGAAAAGTTAAATGGCGTGATTAAATACTTTTCTCATATCTATGCAAGATAAAATTAGATAAAATAATCTAAAATTAATATTTTATTAGGATAATATTTTGAAAAAACTTGTTGGATATATTACATCATCACTACCTGAAAATAATTTTACAGTAGATTTAGCACTCTCTATGGGGCAGGCTGGTGTTGATATTTTAGAATTAGGTATACCTTTTTCAGACCCTGTTGCAGATGGTCCAGTAATCGAAAAAGCAAATTTAATTGCTTTAGAAAATGGTTTTAAATTAAAAGATTTATTTGAAGTATCTGCAAAAATAGCACCAGAGATTAGAACATTGTGGATGGGATATGCAAATCCATTTTATCATTTGGGTGTAGAGCAGTTTTTTACAAAAGCACAAGAGTGTGGAGTAAAAGGTGCAATTATTCCTGATTTACCATATGAAGAAGCACTTAAATATCAAAATTTAGCTAAAGAATATAATCAATCTTTAATCTCATTCGTAGCTCCAACACATGATGAAGCAAGGATAAAAAAAGTTGTTGAAAACTCTAGTGAATTTGTTTATTTGGTTGCTTATGCAGGTATTACAGGTAGTGGACAAGCAGAAGACTTGACAACTATCATAAAAAATGTTAAAAAATATACACAAACACCATTATATATTGGTTTTGGAGTTGATGAAAATACAGCAAAAGAGAAAGTAAAAGGTGTAGATGGCGTAATTGTTGGCTCTGCCTTTGTAAAACATTTGATAGATGATAGTTTAAGTAATAGTGAAAAAATTAAAAAAATAACTGCAATAGCAAAAGAGATAAAAGAAAAAATAAACGAGTAGTAATGCAATTAATAAACGATGAAGTAGAATTTGTTGAGAATAACAAAGATTGTTCTTATTTTGATGATGAAATATCTGATATAAGATATAGATACTTAAAGAACTGTACGCCAGAAGATTATCAAAACATGCTTGAGCATGGATGGAGAAGATTTGGTAGAATGCATTTTGTTCCAGAGTGTAAAAATTGTACAAAATGTATAAGTATTAGAATTGATGTGGCAAACTATAAATTTTCTAAATCAGAAAAACGAGTATTGGCAAAAAATAAAGATACAAAAGTCTATATTCAGCCTCCGTCAATCTCAATTGACCATTTAAATTTATATGACAAATACCATAAATATATGAATGATAAAAAAGCATGGCCATATTCTCCAATAGAGCCAATAGAGTATAGCAGGTCATATGTAGAAGGAAAAGCATCTTTTACAAAAGAGTTTTTATATATGCGAGACGATAAACTAATAGGTGTTGCATTAACAGATATTTTACCAAACTCTATTTCATCCATATATTGTTTTTATGATCATGATTATGAAAAATTATCAATTGGAAAATTTTCCATATTGGCACAAATAAAAGTTGCAAAACAGCTAAATATACCATATATTTATTTGGGTTATTGGATAAAAAATCATTTTTCTATGGGATATAAAGAAGCATTCACACCTTTTGAAGTACTAGAAAATAGGGCCTCTTTAGATGAGGACACTATTTGGAGTAAATATAAGGTATAATAAAACTGTATTGCACGATTATTTTAAGGATAAAAATGAAAAAAATATTATTAACTGCATTCCTGATAATCTCATCTTGTCTTGGAAGTGATTATATTGGTAGCGAAGTTGATTGTTTAGTTATAAAAGAAGAAAACTCAATTATTTGTAAATATATGACAGAGCGATCAATCGAAGATAAATTTGTAACAATGGAATGGATTAATCCAGAAGGTGAAGTATCAAGAACTAGAAAAGTTCTTTTCCCGTCAGGTCATGGTTCTGTTTATGATTTTAGATATTTAAGTGGCAGAGAAATGGGTGTTTGGAATTTCAGAGTAATAGATAAAGATCAAGTTTTTAATACAACTTTTGAAATTAAAGAAGAAGAGTAGTTACGTAAAAAATATTTTACATAACCACTTTTGCGATATTATAAGTTATAAAAGATAAAACCCACGCTGTACTTGTTGTAAAAATAAAAAGATAAACTAAATACTTCCACCCTCCAGCTTCCCTTGCAAAAACCATTGATGCCGCTAAACAAGGTATATAAATCATTACAAACATTATAAATGAAAGTGCTGATGTTACTGGTATATTATTTTTAATCTTATTAAGTAGTGTTTCACTCTCTTCTGTTAACTCATCCCCTAAACCATAAAGAATTCCTAAAGTAGAAACTACTATTTCTTTAGCTGCTAAACCAGTCTCTAGTGCTACTGTCATTCTCCAATCAAAACCTAAAGGTTCAAAAAATGGTTGTGAAAACTTTCCTACAATTCCTAAATATGAGTTTTCCAAATTATACTGAACTAAACTATTTTCTAAAGCTTGTTTTTTTGTTTCATCTTCTGTTTGTTCTATTTGGGTATTGATTTTTGCTTCATACTCTTCATGTTTTGGATAGTTTGAAGCAAACCAAATAAGAACAGATGCAGCTAAGATATATGTCCCTGCTTTTTTTAGATACATTAAAGCTTGATTTGAAACAGTATGCCAAACAAGTTTCATAGTTGGCAATCTATATTTTGGCATCTCCATTACAAAAGGTTCATCTTCACTTTTGAAAACTGTTATCTTTAAAAGTTTAGCTGCAAAAAGACCTAATATAGCCCCTGTGATATATATTAAAAAGAGGATATTACCAGCATTTTCACCTCCAAAAAAAGCCCCTGTAAAAAGTACATATATTGGAAGCCTAGCCCCACAAGACATAAATCCAATAATAAACAAGGTCAATAGTCTATCTCTATCATTTTTAAGTGTACGGGCAGCCATGTAAGCTGGAACAGAACATCCAAATCCAGTAACTAAAGGAATAAATGACTTCCCATGAAGTCCAAATTTGTGAAAAAATCCATCAAGTAAAAAAGCAACTCTACTCATATAACCAGTTGTTTCAAGTAATGCAATTCCAAAAAATAGTATTACAATATTTGGCACAAATAAAATCACTGCTCCAACACCTGCAATAATTCCATCACCAATTAAAGATGAGAGCTCATTTTCTCCAAGTATATTTTTTGTTCCATCAATAAGGGAGGCAAAAAAAGAGTCAATGATATCCATTGGTATGCTACCTAGTTCAAAGGTAAGTTGAAAAAGTCCCCACATAAAAAATAAAAATATAGGGATACCTAAAATTTTATTTATTAAAAATGAGTCTATTTTAGAACTTAAGTCTTTTTCATACTCTTTTTTTGAAGTTATAACTTCTTGTGTTGCACCTCTTGCAAAGGCATTTTTCTCATCGGCAAATATCTCATCTAAATCTTTTGTATTATAGTGTAAGTAAATATGTTCAAATGCTTCATTTAGCAAAGGTTGAAGTTCTATCCAAATGGGTTCATCATGAAACTTTAAAAAAGTCTTTTTATCTTCTTGTAAAAGTTTTATTGCTACTTCTCTATAGTGAACATCACTTTTATATTTTTTTTCTATTAAAAGTGTTTTTATATTTGATATCTCTTCTTCCATTACATTAGAAAAAATTAGTTTAGATTCAAATTTAGGAGAATTATATTTTTCAATTAAAGTTTTTATTAAAGTATCTATTCCCGTTATATTTTTAGCAGATGTTTTTACACATGGTTTTCCAATGATTTTACTTAATTGATTTTCATCTATAACTAAGCCTTCATAATCTGCTTCATCACTCATATTTAAGGCAATAACCATTTTCTTATCTAAGGCTAATAATTCTGTAGTTAAGTATAAGTTTCTTTCTAAATTAGTAGAGTCCAGGACATTTAAAATAATGTCATAATCCCCCTTTTCAAGGTAGCTTTTAGTGACTTTTTCTTCAATTGTATATTCATTTAAAGAGTATGAGCCAGGTAAATCTGTAATTTGGAAAAGATAATCATTGTATTTAAATTCTATTTGCTTTTTTTCAACTGTTACACCAGAAAAATTTCCAACTTTTAATTTTGAATTGGAAATCGAATTAATAAGCATCGATTTTCCAACATTTGGCTGCCCTACAAGGGCAATTTTTATTAATTTATTTTCATCTAAATTTCGCATTCACTTCTTTCTACTTCGATGGTTTTTGCTTCATTTATTCTAAGAGCTATTTTAGTACTATGTAGTCTAATTTCGATTGTATTTTTTGACATGGTTTGTTCTATTACATAAATAGTTGCACCTTTTGTTATTCCAAAAGAGTTTAATCTTGATTTTAAAACTTGTGCTGCAGTTACTTTTGTAATGATTCCACATTCGCCTTTTTGTAATTCACTTAAATTCATATTTCCTCTTTATTTAAGACATAAGTGCATATTGTATTCCAGAGTAATTAAATAAGTACTTAAGTGATACTAATTATCAGTTTGATTTTTTTAATTTAATTTGTTATACTCTTATGTTTAAATCAAAAGGATATTACAGATGAGCAAAGACAATAAATTTGACGATATTAAAGATGAATTAAAAAAAATAGTTAAGCAAAGAGGATTAAAATATACAGAACAAAGAGAAATTGTTCTTGAAGTTCTTTTAAAAGCAAAGGGGCATTTAACTGCAGAAGAGGTTTACCATGAAGTAAAACTTGCAAATCCTGACTCAAATATAGGTATTGCAACTGTTTATAGATCTCTGTCTTTTTTAGAAGAAGTTCATTTAATTACTTCTATTACTTTTGGAACTGATGGAAAAAAATATGAATCAAACTCTAAAAAACATCATGACCATCTTATCTGTGTAAGTTGTGGCAAAATAATTGAATTTATGGATGAAGAAATAGAGAAAAAACAAGAGAAAATTGCAAAAGATAATGGCTTTAAAATTACAAGTCATGTAATGCAACTTTTAGGTAATTGTTCTAATTGTCAATAATATTTAAGGATTTCCCTTAAATATTACTCTATAGACTGTAAGTATAAGTTATGCTTTATAGCTTTTTTTAATTTTTCTATATTTTTAATTATTTTCATTTTTTTGCTTCACAAACTTTATCACAATTTTCACAATTGCTTGCATCAATCATTTTTTTGTATTCGTCATGAACACAAGTAGATGAATGCTTTGTACAAATATATGGAATATTTTGTTTTTTTGCTATATTTTTATATTTATGCATAACATTATGGTTTAAAAATGAAGTTAACATAATAATACAATCTGTATTTTGTGGAATCTTTTTCTTTGGTGCAGATGATTTTTTTCTTGCATCCCAGTGCTTAACAGAACTCACCCCTAGTTCATGTAATGTGGATATAATGGTTGATATTTTATCCCCTCCAATAACTAAAACACTCATGATATTTCCTTTAATTTTAAGTTTATTTTCAAACAATATTTTTGTTTTTGATAATAATTATTAAAATACTATAGAAAGTAAACTTAAATTAATGTTAATATTGATAGTTGTTATCAGTAAAGATTATTCTTCATCACAATTTTTTGTGCAATATCCAAAAATAAGAGTTCTTATTACAAAAAAAACAATGGCAATAAGGATTACTATTCCTACGAATTTCTCAGTAGCAATAATATCTAAGTACTCCAAGAAAATCCCAGTTAGAATTACTAAGATATAAAATATTAGTACTCGTTTATCTTCTGGGATTAAAAAAAACATCTATTTTCTTGAAGGAATATATTTAAAGAATATAAAGATAACAAATAGCATTGCAAAAAGTATTGCAAATGATTGTGCACTTAAAATCATCTCAGGCTCAGTCCCACCACGTTGATAATCTTTATTCATAAATAAAAATGTTGTTGATAAAAGCATAAATGATGCTGTAATAACTGAGATTAGATGTGTAAATATTTTGTGTAGTTTTGTTTTATAAAAATCAAAAACCATTTTCCATGTTAATCCCGCTGCTAAGAATGTAATTATTAGTATTATTATTTGATCACTGTTTTTCATTAATTATTTAACCCCTTTGATGTATAAAGAAAAATTATAGCTAAAATTTTTTTCATTAAACTAAAATGTCAAAATATAATAGAAAAACAATGACAGAAGTATAAAATAGGCATTTTATACTTATTAAACTAAGTTTACTTTTGCTATTATTTTTGCAATATAGGAGATAATAATGTTTTTTGGTAACAGTAAAGAAAAAGATTTAGAAATTGCTAAATTAAAAAAAGAGGTAGAAGAGTTAAATAATAGTTTAAACTCTCAAAAATCCCAGTTTGAATCACTTCAAAGAGAAAATGAAGATAAACATAAAAATGAAATAGAAAATCTACAAAAAAAATTAGAGATTTACAAAAATATTTCTAAATCTTCATATGAAGAGGGGCTTATTGCATTTGATAAAAATATGAATGAAATCTTTAAAAATGATAGAGCAGCTTCGCATATTGAAGATAGCTCTTTAATAGTAAACGCAATAACTGAAGGGGCATCTACAATAGTGCTAGGTGATTGTGAAGCAAAAATAACATTTCAAAAATTTGATAATGTAAATATTGCAATACTTACAAAAGTATCAATAAAAGATGCAGAAAATAGCTCTATTACTAAATATAATAGTGAAAATATTGGAAATGCCTTAACTTCTACCCAAACAGTTTATGTTAGTTTATTAGATGACTTAAGCTCGATGATGACAGAATCAAAAGAGACAGCTGATGGCTCACACCTTGGTCTTAATTTAACACAAAGTATTGTAAAAGATACAGCAAGTATACAAAATCATATTCAATCAGAAAATACTATGGTACATAATCTTGTGGAAAATAGTAAAAATATTTCATCGGTTATAACCATGATAGAAGCAATTGCTTTTCAAACAAATATTTTATCACTTAATGCTGCAGTTGAAGCAGCAACTGCAGGAGAAGCAGGTAAAGGATTTGCCGTAGTTGCACAAGAGGTTAGAAATCTAGCAACAAGAAGTGCAGAAGCTGCAAAAGAGATAAAAAGTGTAGTTGATTTAATTCAAAATGAGACTGTAAATATAAAAAATAGTTCAGACCAAATTGCAAAATCTGTAGATGAAACAAAATCAAGAGTAGATGAACTAATTAAGTTAATGAATGGTTTTGAGAAAAATTCTAGCCGGTCTGTTTTTGAAGTGGAAAGTATTAGTAATAAAATTTTCATTAATCTAGCAAAATTAGATCATATTATTTACAAAAATAATTTATATAAACTACTGTTTGGTGAACCAAACGGCTTTAATGGAGTAGATCACCATAATTGTAGACTTGGTAAATGGTATGAAAATGGACTTGGAAAAACAGAATTTAGCTTTGTTAAATCATATAAACAACTAGAACCTTACCATAAAGCTGTACATGACAATGCAAATGAACTTGCAACAGAGTGTTCTAGTAAAGATGAAATATGTACAACAGAAGTTATCGAGAATAAAATACAAAAAATAGAAGAAGCAAGTGCTGGTGTATTTGAGTATTTAGATAAAATTTTAGAAGAAAAAAATGAACACCTAATGCATGATGCTGCTAATAAATTATTTGAAAAAAAATAAAAGGATAGATAATGAATGATAAAATTTATAATATAGCTATTGTTGATGATACACGAGAAATAATTGATATGTTACAAAAGTCTCTGTCAAGAAGTAAAAAGTATAATATCTCTACTTATTCTAATCCTCTTACTGCTATTGATAATATTGACTCTAAGATAGATGTAGTCTTTTTAGATATTGTTATGCCACAAATGGATGGACTTGAAGCTTTAGATAAGATAGTCAAAAAGAATCCTGGAATAAAAGTTATTATGATGACTGCAAGTTCAACTCTTGATAGAGTTTTAAAAGCCCACAAAAATGGAGCAACTCATTATATAATGAAGCCATTTAGCTCTATGGAAAATATTGAGAAAAAGTTAGAAACTGTTTTAAGTGCATAAATGTTAAATATAATTTCTACTTTTTTTATTTTTTTATTTTTAGAATTAGTCATATATACTAGTTTAATTTATAATCAAAACTTACATATAAATAGTGTTTTAGAAAATACTTTAGCCAGTGACTATAAAGAGTTTAAAGTTATAAAAGAGTTTTTTTCAGAAGATATTGACAAAAAAATTTATAATAAGTTTCGTAAGATCATTTTACTAAATTCAGTAAAAGATATTCATAACTATTTAGAATATGAAAAAAGACTGCTAACACTTTCTTCAATATTTACAGATGAAGAACAGTTATACTACTTGAAAAAAACTGAAGTATTTAATGCAATTAAATATGCACAAAAAGATATTCTTTTATTTGAAAGAGATAAAAAAGTAGTATCAATATCTTTAATTCCTTATTATGATATAAAAAGAGATTTAAACTATTTTATAGAGTTTAATAATCAAGCAGGAATTTACGATATGAAATATAGAACAAAGATATTGTTTTTTGTTCTTTCAATCTTGATTTTAATTTTAATTGCACATGCATATTATGTGTATAATATAAAAGCAAGACTTGCTCTAAAAAATGAAGAGTATAAAAATCTGTTAGATGTTATGGATAAATATATTCTAATGACAGAGACAGATAGAGATGGGATAATAACTCATATCTCATCTGCTTTTAGTGAGATTACTGGTTATGGAGAAAATGAATTAATAGGAAGACCTCACAGTATAATAAGACATCCTGATATTCCAAAAAGTGTTTTTAAGGATATGTGGGAAAGTTTACATTCTGGAAAGATTTGGAAGGGTGAGCTTAAAAATATTGATAAGTATGGACATACATATTGGGTTGATGGAACAATTGTTCCAAAATATGATAAAGACATGAATATAAGTGGTTTTATCTCATTTCGAAAAGATATCACAGATAAAAAAAGATTGGATGATATAAATAGTGAACTTAAAAAACAAATTGAAAAAAATATTAATGAAATGGAAGTTTTAGATTCCAATTTAGTTCAACAATCTAAAAAAGCACTAATTGGTAATTTGGTTGATATTATTGCACATCAGTGGAAACAGCCTTTATCTATAATGTCTTTATATGCTATTGATTTGAGTGAGAGTGTAAAACATGGTGAGATGAATCAAGCTTATGCTGATGACTTATCAGGAAAGATACAAAGACAAATAACTCACTTAGCATCTACTTTAAATGGATTTAGAACTTTTTTTAATCCAAGTGATACTTATGATAAATTTACTCTATATGAAAATCTACAAAATGTTTTATTGTTAGTTGATGATGAGCTAAAAAATAATCAAATCGATGTAAAAATTGATGGTAATAAAGATATTCAATTATATGGCATATCAAATGAGTTTCAACATATTTTTCTTAATTTTATTAGTAATTCAAGAGATGCTTTTATCGAAAATAGCATAAGCAATAGAAAAATAATGATACTATTTTTTAAAAAAGATGAGAATATAGAAATAGATTATTTTGATAATGCAGGTGGAATAAAAGAGAATATTCTTCATAAAATATTTGATTTAAACTTTACTACAAAACCAATAGGTTTAGGTACAGGTGTTGGAATGTATGCAACAAAACTTATTGTGGATAAACTTGGTGGTAAGATTAGTGTTAAGAATTATAATGATGGTGTTAATTTTAAAATTATTCTTCCAAATAAAGATAGAAGAAATAAATAAAGATTATAAATATGGCAAAAGAGAATCTTTTAATTGTAATTTCAACTGATAATCTAGATACAATATTGAAATTTCCTTTTTTATATGGTGGTGTTTCTTTACCTCGAGAGTATTGGAAAAGAGTTCATATTATGTTTTGGGGAGCTTCAATTAAAACCCTTAAAAATGAAACTGCACTACAAGAAAAAGTAAAAGAACTTTTAGAAGTTGGCGTTGAATTTAGTTCTTGTATTGTATGTGTTGAGGAATATGGAGCAGTTGAACAATTAGAAAGTTTAGGGATTATTTGTAATCACACAGGAGAACTTTTAACTACTGCTTTAAAAGATGACAAGCATTGGGCTATGTTTACAGTATAAAAGTTTGATTTATATGCTATAATATACAAAATAAAATATATTACTCACAGATTGACTCAGTTTCTAGTAATTCTTACGAAAAACCAACCAACAAAACAACATATATTTACAAAAGGTATTTATGACATTTAAAGAACTTGGTTTAATTGAACCATTATTAAAAGCAATTAAGGATAAAGGTTATACAAAACCAAGTCCTATACAAGAGCAGGCTATTCCTGTTATTTTAGACAAACATGATGTTTTAGCAGGTGCTCAAACAGGTACTGGTAAAACTGCAGGATTTACACTTCCATTATTACAATTATTAAGTAGCAAAACTTCAAAAAATACAAAGCCAAATATTAAGGCTTTGATTTTAACACCCACAAGAGAATTAGCAGCTCAAGTTGCACAAAGTGTTGATGATTATGGAAAATATCTTCCTATAAAAACAGCAGTTATTTTTGGAGGAGTTGGAATAAATCCCCAAAAAGCACTTTTAAGAAAAGGTGTTGATATAGTAATTGCAACGCCAGGAAGGCTTTTGGACCATATAGAACAAAATACAATTGATATATCACATGTTGAATGTTTTATCCTTGATGAAGCAGATAGAATGCTTGATATGGGTTTTATAAGAGATATTAGAAAAGTCCTTGCTCTTTTACCAGCTCATAGACAAAACCTTCTATTTTCAGCAACATTTTCTGACGAGATTAAAAAATTATCAGATGGAATATTAAACAATCCAAAGTTAATAGAAGTAGCTAGAAGAAACACTTCTTCTGAAATGGTTTCTCAAGTTATTCACTTAGTGGATAAAGATAGAAAAAAAGCACTTTTATCAAAACTTATAAAAGAGGGTAATTGGAAACAAATACTTGTTTTTACAAGAACAAAACATGGAGCAAATAAATTAAGCCAGCAATTAGAACTTGATGGAATTAGTGCTACTGCAATACATGGTAATAAATCTCAAGGTGCTAGAACAAAAGCTTTGGCTGATTTTAAAGCAGGTGCTGTAAGAGTACTTGTGGCAACAGATATTGCAGCACGTGGAATAGATATAGACCAACTTCCCCATGTGGTTAATTTTGAGTTGCCAAATGTTGCTGAGGATTATGTTCATAGAATCGGAAGAACAGGAAGAGCAGGAAATGAAGGAGAAGCTGTATCTTTAGTATGTGTTGATGAACATGACTATTTAAAAGGTATAGAAAAATTAATCAAAACTTCAATAAAAAAAGTTGTAATAGAAGGTTTTGAAGTAGACCCTAGAATAAAAGCTGAACCTATTAAAGCAGGTGGAAATAGAGGAAGAAACAATTCATCATCTAGAAATTCGCCTAAAAAAACTGATACAAGAGCTCCAAGAGATAACAGAAATAAAGATAAAAAACCTTTTAGAAAAGATAATGAATCAAAAAATACTCAAGAAAATAGAAAGTCTAAATTGAGTAATGAAGGTAAAAAATTTAAAGAATCTTCAAATAACTCAAAGTTTGGCTCAGCTAAACCAAACTCTTCAAGAGTAGATAATAGACAAAATAGACAACGAAAACCAAGAGTTCAAAAGGATTAATCCCTTTGAACTCTTAAAAAAAGTGGAAAAATAATAAAAATATTGATATACTAATGTTATAAACAAGGGCAATTCATGAAAAAGATACTCTTACTATTAACTTTTTTTTCACTTCTTTTATCTGCTAATAATAAAAAAATAACACTTCAACTTAACTGGCTAAATCAATTTCAATTTGCAGGATATTATATTGCTAAAGAAAAAGGATTTTATAATGATGTAGGGCTTGATGTAGAAATTAAAGAATTTACTTCTACTACTAATTTAGTTGATGATATTAAAACAAACAAAGCTGATTTTGCAGTTGGTCGATCTTCTTTATTAGTTGAGAGAGAAAATGGTGAGGATGTTGTTGCCTTGGGTGCAATTTTTCAAGAATCACCTTTGATGCTTTTAGTAAGAAAAGATGCAAATATAAATAGTGTTCAAGATTTAAGAAATAAAAAAGTTATGATTACACCTGATGCTGTTTTTTCTGCATCTTTATTGGCAATGTTAAGTGCAAATAACTTAAAAAATAGTGATTATATCGTACAAAAACACTCTTTTGATATAAATGATTTAATAGTAGGAAAAACTGATGCGATGGCATCATATTTATCAAATGAACCAATAGTATTAAAAGATAAAGATATAGATTATAAAATATTTCATCCAAGTGATTATGGGTTTCATTTTTACAGTGATATACTTTTTACTTCTTCAAAATTTATAAAAAATAATCCAAAAATTACAAAAGACTTTTATGAAGCAAGTATAAGAGGCTGGGAATATGCATTTAAGAATAAAACTGAAGCAGCTGAATTAATATATAAAAAATACAATACGCAAAATAAATCATACATACATCTTATAAAAGAAGGTGAGATTTTAGAAAGATTAGCTTATTCTGATAATGAAGGTATAGGTTATCTTGATAAGAATAAACTAGAAAATATCTATAACGTTTTTAAACTATTTGGTTTAGTAAAGGAAGAGATTAATATAGACGAGTTTATCTATGATGAAAATCCTCGTAAGATGATGACTATAGAAATTTCTAAAAGAGATCAAAAGCTAACTATGTTTTTTATACTTTCATTAATTGTAGTTTTTTTGCTAATTATCTATTTTTTAAATAAAAGTAGACGTATCAAAGAGCTACTTCATATAGTAATAAACTCTACTGATGATTTGATTTTTTATAAGGATAATAAATTTAGATATTTAGGCTGTAATAAGAGTTTTGAGAAGTTTTGTGGTAAAAAAGAGTCTGAGATTATAGGTAAAAATGATTTTGATATTTTTGAAAAAGAGTATGCACAATTATCTTATGAAAAAGACAAAGAGGTACTTAGTAAAAATAAATTATTGGTAAATAATGAATGGGCAAAAATAGAAAACTCTAATATACTATTGCAAACAAAAAAGGTTCCTTTCAAGTATAAAAAAAGTAAAAATGAAGGTATTTTAGGAATTAGTAGAGATATAACTGAACTACATGAAGTATATCAAAAATTAAAAAAACAAGCATATCGTGATGAATTGACATCAGTTTTTAACAGAAAAGCATACAATGAAAGAATAGAAGAGAAGTTTGATTTATATAATAGATACAAAAGTAAATTTTGTATGGCCATGTATGATATTGATGATTTTAAAGTCATAAATGATACTTATGGTCATGATGTAGGGGATAAAGTTTTAGTGGAAATGACAAAAGAGATAAAAGACAATATAAGAAAAACAGATTTAATCTTTAGAGTTGGTGGTGAAGAGTTTGTTATAATTTTTCCTAAAACATTAATAGATGAAGCCTATGTAGTCACAGAAAAAATAAGAGAAGCAGTTTCTAAAATGAATATGGTTAATAATAAAAAAATTACAATTAGTATAGGTATTACGGAAGTAAAAGATAACGATACTCCAACTTCTATTTATGAAAGAATAGATAAGTTAATGTATGTATCTAAACATAGTGGGAAAAACCAAACTTCTAAGGATTGATTTAGATTTTTTGTGGAGATGTGGAGAATTGAACTCCAGTCTTAAAACAGCTACTACCAGCGTCTACATGTTTAGTAAAAGGTTGAAGAATTTCACTTTACAACAACTCAACCTGCAAGGCATATTGTGAAGCTAAGATTTTAAATGTCTCAAAATAGTCAAATCAACTCTAAAATGATAATCTATCTAGGGTGAATCTCCGTAATACTACATAGATAGAATCTGTAGTGGAAACCTCCAAAGTCTCAAGCCGTTAGGCGAGTCTGTGTTTAACTTATGCTACTTTAGCGTAAGCTGGAGCGTAATTTGTATTATTTGCGTCTAAAAAAAATGAACCGTATAACGGCGTGTTCAGGCCGACATGCAACCAATCCTCACTGCTCTAATCGATACCAAGTCATCCCCATATCGAAGAGGAGAAGTATAGCTTAAATTTCTTTAAAGAGAATTTATTTTTTGTAATTAAATTTTAACCAAATTTTGGTAACCTTGTTGTTCTTTAACTATTATTTTAATATAATAATACAATTTTAAAATTAGAGGTTTTTATGAAAAAAGGTATATTAATTATTGGTGCTGGTGGGGTTAGTCGAGTTGCAACTGTAAAGTGTGCGATGAATATAGATACATTTGAGAAAATTACATTAGCTTCAAGAACTATTTCAAAATGTGAATCAATTAGAGATGACATTTTAAAAAATCAAAATGTAGAAATCTCTGTAGCTTCTGTAGATGCTGATAGTGTTGATGATTTAGTAATACTTATTGAAAAAGTTAACCCAAAGTTAGTTTTAAATGTGGCATTGCCATATCAAGATTTAACAATCATGGACGCTTGTACAAAATGTGGTGTTGATTATGTGGATACTGCAAATTATGAACATCCAGATGTTGCAAAATTTGAATACAAAGAACAATGGGCAAGAAATGATCAGTTTAAAGATGCTGGAATTATGGGATTATTAGGTTCAGGATTTGACCCAGGTGTTACTGGCGTATTTTGTGCTTATGCTCAACAAAATCTTTTTGATGAAATCCACTATATTGATATAATGGATTGTAATGCAGGTGATCATGGATATCCTTTTGCTACAAACTTTAATCCAGAGATTAACCTTAGAGAAGTATCTGCAAATGGTAGGTATTGGGAAAATGGCGAGTGGATAGAAACAAAACCTTTAGAAATAAGAGTTGACCATGATTATCCTGAAGTTGGTGTAAAGCCATCATATCTTTTATATCATGAAGAGTTGGAATCACTATCTAAAAATATAAAAGGTCTTAAAAGAATCAGATTTTTTATGACATTTGGCGATTCTTATATTCAACATATGAATTGCTTACAAAATGTAGGAATGCTTGGAATTGAACCTATTATGCACAAAGGTGTAGAAATTATTCCAATAGAGTTTTTAACTACATTATTACCAGACCCTTCAAGCTTAGGACCAAGAACTGTTGGAAAAACAAATATTGGATGTATCATAGAAGGTATAAAAGATGGTAAGCCAAAAAAAGTTTATATCTATAATATTTGTGATCATCAAGAGTGTTATAAAGAGACAGGAGCACAAGCTGTAAGTTATACTACAGGAGTTCCTGCAATGATTGGTTCTAAATTACTTTATAAAGGTATTTGGAAAAACAAAGGTGTATTCAACATCGAAGAGTTTGATGCAAAACCATTTATGGATGAGTTAATGGAACAAGGTCTTCCTTGGAAAATTGTTGAGTTAGAATAAAACATTTTAAAAAGTAATTCGTTACTTTCTTTAGGTTTTGCTTCTTTAGATGGAATTTATTTCCATCGATAAAAGAAGTTAAAGATTATGGTTCCCCTTGAAAAATGGGACATTTTTAAAGGAAAAATTATGCAAAAATATATCTGTACAGTGTGTGATTACATATATGACCCAGCTCTTGGCGATGAAGATAGTGGAATAGCTGCTGGTACTGCATTTGAAGATCTTCCAGAAGATTGGGAGTGTCCAGATTGTGGTGTAAGTAAAGAAGACTTTGAGCCTTATAATGAGTGATATTGTTAATTCTTTTGAAGAACTACCAAGTCCTTGCTTTGTATGTGAAGAAGAACTTTTAAAGAAAAATCTTGAACTTTTAAAAAAAGTTCAAGATGAAGCGGGAGTGAAAATTTTACTTGCTCTAAAAGGCTTTTCACTCTATTCTACTTTTGGTTTATGCAAAGAGTATCTGCAAGGGTGTTGTGCATCAGGATTACATGAAGCACTACTTGCTTCTAAAGAGTTTGGAAGAGAAGTTCATACTTATTCACCTGCTTTTAAAGAAGAAGAAGTGGATGAGATAGTATCCATATCAAATCATATAGTTTTTAATTCAATGGCACAATTAAAGAAGCTTGAACATAAAGCTATAGGAAAAACATCAATTGGACTTAGAGTTAATCCTGAGTTCTCTTCTGTTGAAGTTGATTTGTATAATCCTTGCGGAGCATTTTCAAGATTAGGAATCACAAGAAAAAACTTTGATAAAAATGCAATCGAAAATGTTGATGGACTTCATTTTCATGCACTTTGCGAACAAAATGTTGATGCTTTAGAGGGTGCTTTAAATAATTTTGAAGAAAAATTTGGTGAATTTTTACCTCAAATGAAGTGGGTAAATTTTGGTGGTGGTCACCATATTACAAGAGAGGATTATGATGTAAATGGCTTGATATATCTTCTAAAAGAGTTTAAATTAAGATACCCTCATTTAGAAGTATATTTAGAACCAGGTGAAGCTGTAGGATGGAGAACTGGATATTTAGTTGCAACAGTTTTGGATATAGTAAATAACGGTATGGATATAGCTATTTTAGATACTTCTGCAGAAGCTCATATGCCAGATACACTTGCTATGCCTTACAGACCAGATATAAAAAATAGTGCTGAAATAGATGTTAAAAAACACAATTATAGGCTTGGCGGTAATACTTGCCTTGCAGGGGATATTATAGGGGATTATTCGTTTGATGAGCCTTTGAAAGTTGGAGATAAGATAATCTTAGAAGATATGATACATTATACGATGGTAAAAACTACAACTTTCAATGGAATTAAGTTGCCATCTATTGCAATAAAAAAAGGGGATGGTTGTTACCAAATTGTAAAAAACTTTGGTTATAATGAATATAAATCAAGACTATAAATACAAAAAGGTTATAAACATGGGACAAAAACGCTCAATAATTGAAGATGAATTTAGGGATGAAGAAGAAATTGATACCCATGAGAGTTTAAAACATAAATCTAAAAATTTTAAAAGAAAAAGAAAAGAGTTAAAACAAAAAGGTAAAAAAGTTCAAATATGGGTCAAAAAAGAGACCTTAGAGTATGAAAAAGAACTCACTTTATTACAAATAGAATTGTTAAAGTTTCAAAACTATGTAAAAGATCAAGGCTTAAAAGTTTTGATGCTTTTTGAAGGAAGAGATGCTGCTGGAAAAGGTGGTACAATCAAAAGAATTGCAGAACATTTAAATCCTAGGGGTGCAAGAATTGTAGCATTAGGAAAGCCAGGTGACATAGAAAAAACACAGTGGTATTTTCAAAGATACACTCAACATCTTCCAAGTGCTGGTGAAATAGTTCTTTTTGATAGATCTTGGTATAACAGAGGTGGTGTTGAGCCTGTTATGGGATTTTGTACGACAGAAGAACATCATGAGTTTTTAAGAGAGGTCCCAGAGTTTGAAAAGATGATTGTAAAGTCTGGAATAATTTTATTTAAGTTCTATTTTTCTGTTTCAAAAAAAGAACAAGCAAGAAGATTTAAAAAAAGAGAGATAGATCCGCTAAAACAGTTTAAACTCTCTCCTGTAGATAAAGAGTCACAAAAACTTTGGGATAATTATACAACGGCTAAGTTTTCTATGCTAATGGCTTCTAATACTGACATTGCACCATGGACAGTTATTAGAAGTGACAATAAAAAACTAGCTAGATTAAACTGTATTAAATATATATTGTCAAATGTTAATTATCCAGAAAAAGTTGAGTCAAACATATTTGAAGTAGATAAAGACTTCGTAAATACAGGAACACAAGAGATAGAATATATGGAAAAAGAAAACAAATTTGCAAAGGTATAATAGATGAATTTAAACGATTTTGAGAAGACAGATTATAATGGTTTATATATTTCTAAAGTAGCTCACGTTACTTTTGGAAAAAAATATGTAGCTAGATTTCAATACAATAAAAAAAGATATGTAAAAGTTTTGGGGTACTCAAAAAAAGATAATATTACAAAAAGAGATGCAATATCTCTAATGAATACTTATAAAGAGACTATTATTGCTACACAAGAAGAACCAAAAATAGAAATAAAAAATGAAGACCAATCAATAACAAACAAAGAGTATGAAAAGCTATTATCTCAAAATAAAGAGATGAAAGAGATACTTGGAAATTATAAAACTCTTGATAAAAATATTATGAAAAGTGGTATCAAAAAGATTTATGAGTTAGAAGAGCTTAAGCATTATCAAATTGAGCTAATAAAACTTCAAAATTATTTAGAAAAAGAGAATAAAAGAATGATTATTCTTTTTGAAGGAAGAGACGCATCTGGAAAAGGTGGGGCAATCAGAAGAATCACAAGATATATGAATAATAAACACTACAGAATAGTTGCTCTTGGTAAACCTAATGATACACAAAGAAATCAGTGGTTTTTCCAAAGATATATTCAGCATTTTCCAACAGGTGGTGAGATAGTTTTATTTGATAGATCTTGGTATAACAGAGCTATGGTTGAACCAATATTTGGATTTTGTACACATGAAGAACATGAAATCTTTATGGAAGATGTTGTTAATTTTGAGCAAGATTTAGTAAGACAAGGAATGATTCTAATTAAACTATATTTTTCAGTTTCAAAAGATGAACAAAAAAGAAGATTTGATAGAAGAATCAATGATCCACTTAGACAATGGAAGTTTTCAGAAGTAGATATGCAAGCTCAGGATTTATGGGGTGAGTTTTCAGAGAAAAAATACGAAATGCTAAGACGAACAAACTCAAGAAGTGCACCTTGGCATATTGTTAGAAGTGATGATAAATTTTTATCTAGAATTGAAGCTATGAAAATCATACTAAATTCAGTAGACTATGATGGTAAAAACTATGCTATTAACTTTGAAGGAAATGAAAAAATCAATATTTCAGTACAAAGAGAGTTGATGCAAATGAGAAAATCAGCTAACTACTAATATCACCAAGGAGATGAAGAACTATTTTCAGAATTGTTCTTTGTTTCCACTTTTTTTAAAAGAATAGGAGTTTTTTGATTTTTTAGTAAATTTAGCCATTTCTTTTCCTCTTTATTTGATAATAAATCTTCATTTATTTTACTTTGGGAAGCCTCTTTATTATCTTTCTTTTCATTACTTTTACTATCTTTACTCTTTTTATTATTAGTACTATTTTCTTTATTTTGTTTAGATTTCTCTTTGTTATTACTATTATTTTTATTTTCTTTATTTTCTTTTTCTTGTTTATTGTTTTTATTGTCTTGCTTTTGTTTTGAATCTTTATTCTGCTTGTTTTCTAAAGCTTTTTTAACAAGTTCCAAATTCTCTTTTGTCTGTTTATCATCTTTTATTTTTAAAGCATTTTCATACATTTTTTTAGCACTATTTAAATCATTGAGTTTTACATAGGTATTGCCCATATTGTGCAACTTCTTAAACTCCAAAGAATCATCACTTGTGGTAATATCTTTATACATTTTTAAAGCACTTTCATATTTCTTTTCTTTATATAATGAGTTGGCAAAGTTATATTTACCTTCATTTGTACTTATAAAATCTTTAAATTTATTTGATGAGGTAGCATAGTCTTTACTGTTGTATGCCTTTGTTGCTTCTTTTATAGTATTAAAATCTAAAATTGAGGCATTTGCATCAATATTGCATAGCCCTATTAACAAAACTGAGGCTTTAGTAAATGATTTGATACTTGGCAGTGAAGAAAAAGCAATTAAAAGTATAAAAAGTGCAAATCCAAGAGGGTAATAAAAAAGTTCAGTATAAATTTTTTGTTTTTTTACTTCCATGCTTATCTTTTTTGTTTTTTTAGAAATATCATTGATTATTGAGTTTATATCATCATTGTTTAGAGTATAGTTGGTATATCCTGCTTGTGTATTTAAGCTAAGTTTTTTAATATTTTCATTTAGTTTTACCATTGCAATATTGCCATCTATGTCATTTAGATAACCATCTTTTGTAGGTATTGGTGTAGGGTCATTTGTTGCTATTGTAATAGTATAAATATTAAGGTCATTTTTGTTTGCATACTCTATTTCTTCTTGATATTCATTTGCATTTCCACCATCACTTAGAAGAAGAATATTTTTAGATTTATAATCTTTTAATAATTTATTTGAAGCCTCTAGTGCTGAAAAGATATTTGAACCATTACTTATGTTTAAATTATAGTCAAAATTCTCTATTAAAAAATTTAGTGATAAAAAATCATTTGTTAAAGGCGACAAGATAAAAGAGGATTCCCCAAAAATAATAATTCCAATTGATAGTTGTTTTGAGGATTTTATTAGGTCCAATATCTTCTTTTTTGCCATTTTTAATCTACTAGGATAAACATCTTGTGCCAACATTGATTTTGAGGCATCAATTGCAATAACAATAGGAATTAACTCTTGCTGTATATTTTGTTCTTTTTCATTACTAACAGGTCTAGAAAGGGCAATTATCATAAATATAAGAGAAATAAATAGTAAAATATTTCTACTTTTTTTTGTTAATTTTGAACTTGAAATTGTGAGTTTATTTAAAACATTTTGATTGAATATTTTTTCAAATTTACTCTTTTGTGTAATAATCAAAAAAAAGAGTATTAAACTTGGAATTAGCATAAGAAAAAGTACATTAGGGTATAAAAATTGCATTGTTACTCTTTGTGTGTAGATTTGATTAAAAATTTATTTTATATAAGCCTTAGTAAAATTTAGATAAAATCGCTCAAAATTATTATATTGGAGAAAAGTTAATGGAATTTAACGCAAAAAGAGTTGACGAAGCTAATGCAGAAATAACTGCAACTATGAATAGCGCTGCAATCGATGCAAAAACAGACAAGATTGCTAAAGAAGCTGCTAAAACAATGAACATTCAAGGATTTAGAAAAGGTAAAGTTCCTATTAATGTTGTAAAAGCTAGATATGGTGAAAAGTTATCTGAAGATGCTGCTAATGAAGTATTAAGAGATTTATTACAAGAAGCTTTAGCTGAGTTAGAAATTGCGAATGAAGAGTTAATTGGTGAGCCAGCTGTTACTAAATATGAGAAAAAAGATAATGGTGATATTGATGTTGAACTTAAAATATCTTGTAAACCAAAATTTGAATTAGGTGATTATAAATCATTAATTCCAGCTGTTAAAGAGAAAAAAGTAGCTAAAAAAGATTTAAATGAAAGATTAGATTCTCTTGCAAAAGGTTCTGCTCCTTTAGAAAAAATCAAAAGAAAAAGAATGGTAAAAGATGGTGATTTCGCTGTTATTGATTTCGAAGGATTTGTTGATGGTGTTGCATTTGAAGGTGGAAAAGCTGAGAAATATGCACTAGAAATTGGTTCAAACTCTTTTATTCCAGGATTTGAAGAACAAATCTTAGGTATGAAATATGAAGAGCAAAAAGATGTAGTAGTAACTTTCCCTGAAGCTTACCAATCAAAAGATTTAGCTGGTAAAGAGGCTACATTTAAAGTAACATTACATGAAATTCAAGAAAAAGTTCCTGCTGAATTAGATGATGAATTTGCTAAAAAAATGCTTCCAAATGAAGAAGATGCTACAATTGATACTTTAAAAGCTAAAATTGAAGAGCAAATGAAAACAGAATTAATGTTCTCTTATTATAGAGAAGAGTTAAAACCTGCATATTTAGATAAATTAGTTGAAAAAGTAAACTTTGCATTACCTGCAACAGTTGTTGAACAAGAAGTAAATTATGCGTTAAACAACAAAGTTAGAACAATGAAAGAAGAAGAAATCAAAGAACTTCAAGAAGATGCAGCAAAAGTTGATGTAATCAGAGATGAGTTAAGAGCAGATGCTGAAACTTCTGTAAAAGCTACATTTATTGTAGATGCCTTAGCAGCTGCTGAAGGTGTTGAAGTAAATGATCAAGAAGTTACTCAAGTAATTTATTATGAAGCAATGCAAAATGGACAAAATCCTCAAGATGTTTTAAAACAATATCAAGATGCAGGTTATATGCCAGCAATTAAAATGTCAATGATTGAAGATAAAGTTCTAAATAAATTATTTGATGAAAAATTAGGTAAATAAATTAATAAATAGGAAGATTATATGAGTTATATTCCATACGTTGTAGAAAAATCTGGTAGAGGTGAAAGAAGTTATGATATCTATTCAAGACTTCTTAAAGATAGAATTATTATGTTAAGTGGAGAGATTAATGATCCTGTTGCTTCTACTGTTGTAGCGCAATTACTTTTTCTAGAAGCTGAAGATCCAGATAAAGATATCTATTTATACATAAACTCTCCGGGTGGAGTTATCACAAGTGGAATGTCTATATATGATACTATGAACTATATCAAACCTGATGTTTGTACTATTTGTATTGGACAAGCTGCTTCAATGGGTGCATTTTTATTAAGTTCAGGAGTAAAAGGTAAAAGATACTCTTTACCAAACTCTAGAGTTATGATTCACCAGCCATCAGGTGGAGCACAAGGTCAATCAACTGATATCCAAATTCAGGCAAAAGAGATTCAAAGAATGAAAGATACTCTTAATAAAATGATTGCTGAACAAACTGGTCAACCATTAAAAGTTATTGAAAAAGATACTGATAGAGATAACTTTATGAGTGCTGATGAAGCATGCAAATATGGTTTGATTGATGAAGTGATTACAAACCATAAATAGTAAAGAGAATAAATGATAAGAGAAGTAATAACTTATCCAAACAAACTGCTTAGAACAAAATCAAAAGATGTAGTGAAGTTCGATGAAGAACTTCATACTCTTTTGGATGATATGTACGACACTATGGTTGCACAAAGTGGAGTAGGTTTAGCTGCTATTCAAGTATCTATTCCTCTAAATGTACTTATTATCTTAATTCCAGATGAGAATGATATTCAAGAAAAAGACTCTTTAATAGAAGCAATAAATCCAAAAATTACACATAAAGATGGAATTCAAGTCTTTACAGAAGGTTGTTTAAGTGTTCCAGGATTTAATGAAGATGTAAAAAGAGCTCAACATATAATTGTTGAATATCAAGATAGATATGGAAATCATCTACAAATGGAAACAGAAGATTTCCCAGCAGTTGCTTGGCAACACGAAATGGACCATCTAGAAGGTCACCTTTTTATAGAAAAGCTTTCTTTAATGAAAAGAAAGAAATTCGAAAAAGAGTATAAAAAAGCTCAAAAGAGTAAATAAAGAGCTTTTTTATACAATAAAATAAAAAAGAGATTATATGAAATATCTTGAAATTGTTTTAAATGAATCAAGCAACGAAATTATAAAAAAAATTGCTGAAAATGTAAAAGCTAAGGATTTACGTTTTTATCCTGTGGATAAAGATGGTATGCAAATATCACGGATGATTGTAACAGACTACAATTTACAAGAAGCCATAGATAGTTTTTCTCATATTATGGGAGATCAAATATGCTCAAAAGTTATGATTCTTCCTATAGAAGCTTATTTGCCCAAAGAATCAGAAGAAAAAGAAAAAAAAGAAAATGAAGCAAATGCTGCAAAAGAAACAATATATAAAGAAATGAAACAAAATAGTGATATTAATTCAAACTATGTTTCTTTATTAGTTTTTTCTACAATAGTAGCTACAATTGGACTTATTCACAATAATTTAGCAATTATTATAGGAGCAATGGTTATTGCTCCATTATTAGGACCTAATATTGCATTTAGTTTTTCAGCTTCAATTGGAGATACAAAGTTAATGTATTCTTCAATTAAAACAGTGCTATTTGGACTTTTTATATCAATAATCCTTCCAATGTTTTTTGCAATGGCCTTTAATCAAAGTTTTGATGCCCCTGAATTATTATCAAGGACAGATGTTAGTTATGACTCCTTTATTCTTGCTTTAGCTTCAGGTGCTGCTGCTTCTTTATCAATTACAACAGGTCTGTCTAGTGTGTTAGTTGGAGTTATGGTATCTGCAGCGCTTTTACCTCCTGCTGCAGTTTTAGGAATTATGATTGGATCTGGGAATAGTGAGTTAGCTATAGGAGCTGGAGTTTTACTTTTAATTAATATTACAAGTATCAATTTAGCTAGTAAAGTAATATTTTTTATTAAAGGTATTAGACCAAGATTATGGCATGAAAAAGAGGAAGCTAAAAAGGCTATGATAATTTACATCTCTTCATGGGTAATCATATTGATAATATTATTTATATATATTTATTTTAATCCAAGTATATTAGAAGAGACTTTTTCGGGAAGCTCAAAAAAGTAAATAAACTATATAAAAGTCTATATAATTATTATATGGACTTTTATAAAATATACTCCTGAAATATTATCTTAACTATCTATCGTTGTTTTATTATATTGCTCTTTTAAATCTTGATATTTATTTATTACACTTAGGTAGTGCTCTTTAATCTCGTCATATTCTGTTTCTTGGTAATGCTCATCAAAAGTTTTGATTAACTCATCTAAGACTTTATTCATATCTTCTGTTATGAAGTTTATACTATTTACTTCATCAAAAGCAGTAAACTTTTCAGATATTAAATTTAAAATAGGATTTAAAAAGTTATTTATTTCATATATATCATTCATAGATTTTACTGTATTAAATAACACTTGATTAAAAGTTTCATCATCTGTTAATTCTGTAGTTCTTAGTAATGCATTGATTCTACTGTTTGTTCTAATTAGAGTATCATCAATAATTTCTCCTTTTTCATCTTTTTTAAAGATAAACTGATTGATTTTTTTCATCTCTTCATAAGAGAGTTTGTCCATTTCTATATTTGAAATCTCTTTGTCTTCTAAGATAGTTCTAAAAAGTTCTTTTTCTCTATTGTTTAAATTACTGATATCTAATTTATCCATTAATTCATCAAACTCTTTTTTCTCTTTTTCTTCATATTCATGTGTTATATTATTATAAAGTTCTACAACGTCAGCGTTATACAATGGATTTGGTTTTGTATTTCTAGTATATTGTTCAAGTTGTGCTTCATTTTCTACTCTATTTTTATCTTGTATATTATTGTATTGGGTTTCTATTTCCCTATAAACATAAATCATATTTTTATAATCACTTTTTACATCTTCATCACTTGTTTCTAAAAGTCCTTGGTTAAGCTCTTCTAAACGTTTACTAACTAACTCCTTCATATCTAAACCTATATAGGTTTTATATCTTATCCCTGAATCATATTGTTCATCAGTCAATGAGTCTTCAAAGATGATTTTTTCTTCTTGATTAATATATCCACCAAGTTCGTTTAACATAGATATTCCATCATCTTGTGAAAGATTCAGTTTTTTAAAAGTATTAAAAATAGCTTCATTGTACTCTTCATCATCACTTATATTTTGTGCAGATAATAGTGGAGCCATAGATAGCTTTTCAAAGCCAATAGAACTATCTGCTATATAATTTCCCTCTAAATCACTTCTTGAAGTAAATTGTTTGATTTTTTTTGTTTGTTCATATGTTAAAGTACTAAATTCTTCTTCAGTAACCATTCTATCTTCCACAATGGATTGAAAAAAATCTTTTTCATCCTCAGATAAATTATTTATTTGCAATTTTTCAAGTAGAGCATCAAATCTACTTTCACTTATTGGTTGTTTTATATCATCTATTCTTAGATGATTAAAATCTTCTTTTGTAGCTGTTCTTGATACTTGCATAAATACCTCCACTAAGTCAATATTTAATTATACATTTTCTTTATTTTTAAAAGCTATATATAATTGATAAAAAGAATTGTTTTAGATAAATTTCAACAAATATTCAGAAAAGTTATAAAATTATAATAAAATTAATAAAAAATCACATATAATAAATAAATTAATTATTAAATGGATTTTATATGAAAACTATCAAAAGTGCTACTTTAGAATCTTTAGATGCCATATGTGTGGATGTAGAGGCTACTTTTACAAAAGGTTTGCCAAGTTTTTCAATAGTTGGACTAGCAAGTTCATCTATTCAAGAGTCAAAAGATAGGGTTAAATCTGCCTTATTAACCAATGAGTTTAAATTTCCACCTAAAAAAATCACTATAAACCTTTCACCTTCTGATATAAATAAAAATGGTACCCACTTTGATTTATCAATTGCACTTTTAATTGCAATGTATGATACAAAAGTAAAGTTTGATGGTTTTTATATATTTGCTGAACTTGCCCTTGATGGAACACTAAAAGATAACAGTTCAATTTTTCCTTTGGTATTATCTTTGGCAAAAAAGATAGAGAATCTAAATGTGTTAGTACCAAAATCAATAGAAAATAAAATTGCAATGATTCCTAATATAAATGTATATAGTGTAAAAAATCTAAATGAAGCAATTATGTTTTTTAACACAAAAGAGAAAGATACTTATAAAGTAACTCAAGCCCAAATGCCTTGTGACACTCTCACTATTGATGATAAGATTTATTATTATAATAAAAAGTATGAATTAGACTTTCGTGATGTAAAAGGGCAAATCATAGCTAAAAGAGCAGCCTTGATAGCAGTATGTGGCAATCATAATGTTATATTTGAGGGAAGTCCTGGTTGTGGAAAATCTATGATAATAAAAAGATTAAAATATATTATGCCTCCACAAACAGTTGATCAAATACTTGAAAAAGCAAAACTAGACTCCTTAAACTTAAGAGAGCCAAACTTTGATGGTAGTATTGTCTTTCGTTCTCCCCACCATACGTCAACAAAGGCATCTATATTTGGTGGAGGTTGTTATTCTCAATAAAAGATGCAAATATGCAGTAAATAATGCAAAATTTTATAGTATTATATTTTATAGCTTTTTATAATGAAAAATTAATTGGCTTGTTAAAAGTATATTTTGTCTTCTAATCCTACTGATTGTGCACTGTAAAGTTAAACTTTTATGTCCATACTTTAGGCGTTAATAAGTGAATATACTATATTATTACCTAAATTGTAAGATAAGAGAAAAAGTTTGAAAAATATTATATTGTTGATTGTACTATTATTTATAAATAATAGTTTGTTCTCAAAAGAGTTGATACTAACAAAAGAAGAAAAGAATTATTTAAAAAATAATCCTGTATTAACTGCAGGTTACTCTACAGATTTTGAATCTTTGTATAATAAAGATGGGGTAGAGGGCACTGTAAATGGAATTATTCCAGATTTATATAGTCTTGTTAGTTCAAAATTAAACATAAAAATAAATTTCAGAACAAATACATGGGATAAAACAATTAAAGATGCACAAGATGGCAAAATTGATTTTATTCCACTAATGGCACCAAATACTGCAAAAAATAATAAGCTACTTATCACAGACCCGATTTATACTCATTTACTTGGAGTTTTTGGAAAAAAAGAATTAACAATAAATTCAATTGAAGATTTAAATAATCTTCGTGTTGTATATGTAGAAAATATAAAATTTTTAGATAACTATTTAAAAAGATATAATGAACAATTTAAATTAATAAAAGTTAAATCAACATTTGAAGCTTTTGAGAAGGTTATTAACAATAAAGCAGATGTGCTAATTGCTTTTCATAATGATGGTAATTATTTGATTAAAAAACATTTTCTTAATAACGTCAAGCCTCTGTATCTTTTAAATGATCTGCAAACTGAATCAGTAGCAGCTAGCTCGAATAAAACACTTCAGTCTATATTAACTAAAACACTAAATTCAATAACTTATGAAGATAAAATCAATATAGTAAATAATGTAACAAATTATCAGCATTCTTCAATTTTATCATCTATAGAAAATAGATATATTCAAGAAAATAAATTCACGATTTACTATAATGTAAAAGGTTGGTTACCTTTTATATTTAATGAAAATAATATTTTAAAAGGTATTGCAGTAGATTTTTGGGATGAAATTGCAAAAAGCTCGGGAATTTCAGCAAAATATTTTCCAGTAGATACTTTTTCAGAAAGTTTAAAGCTTTTTAAACAAAATCCCACTTCTTTATTAACAGCCACTTCTTCTACAAAAGAGAGAGAAAAATACGCTTCTTTTAGTAAACCTTATGTTTCATTTCCTATTGGAATTGCAACTAATATAAAAGAAGATTTTTTAATAGATTTAAAAAAACTTGAAGGGAAAACTGTAGCAGTTGGAAAAAACTATTCTGCTCATAAACTACTTGAAAAATATTTTCCAAAGATTAATTTTGTACCCGTTGAAAATATACAAACTGCACTTAATCTGCTAGCCAATGGGAAAGTTTATGCAGTTGCTGATATATTACCTGTTTTAAATTATGAACTTAATAGAAATAGTTTTACTAATTTAAAAATATCTGGAACTAGTAAGTTTAATTTTGATGTGCAAATAATGGTAAATAAAGAAAATAAAGAATTGGTACCTATTTTAAATAAATTAATTGATAATTTAGATGAAAATAAAAAACAAGAAATAATTAATAAATGGCTTCATAATACAAAATTTGAAAAAGTAGATTATACCTTTATATACATAGTTGGTGTGCTTTTCATAATAATAATATTTTTTATGCTATTTCGTCAAAGTATTTTAACTAGACAAAAAAAAGCAATAGAACAAGAAGTAAAAAGAGCAACTGAAAAATTAAAAGAACTAAATAGAATATATGAAGATACTCAAAAACTGGCAAAGATTGCAACAATCAAAAAAGACATGATTACAGGTGAATATTGGGTATCAAATGAATTTTATAATATTTTCGAAATAAGTTCATCTGTAAAAATTGATCCTGACATAATAATATCAAAGATATATGATAAAGATAAAAATAAAATAAAAGAATTTATTGAAAGAAATGAGGTTTTTAAAGGTAAAAGTAATAACAAAGATAATATTAGCATTAGATTGAATTCTGAAAAAATAGGTATAAGATATATTGATATTTTCCTTTCTGTTATATTTGATAATAATAAAAACCCTATAGAACGTAGGGCTACAGTACAAGATATTTCAGACAAGATTTTAGTAGAAAAAGAGTCTGAAAAACAAAAAACAATACTGATACAACAAAGTAAACTAGCATCAATGGGAGAGATGATTGGGGCAATAGCACATCAATGGCGACAACCCTTAAATGAATTAACTATAAGAATCCAAAAGTTAAAATATAAATATAAAAATGAAGAGATTGATGAAAAATATGTAAATGAGTATGTTGAAAAGAATAAGAAAACTATAGATTTTATGAGTAAAACAATTGATGATTTTAGAAACTTCTTTAGAATTGATAAAATAAAAAAAGAATTTCATATTAAAGAGTCTATTGATGATGTATTAAATATATTAGGTTCACAATTAAAAAATCATTTTATTGAAGTAAATTACAATGAAAATGATTTTGTATATAACGGTTTTAAAACAGAGTTCCAGCAAGTATTGATTAACTTAATAAATAATTCAAAAGATGCATTTATTTCAAATAAAACAAAAGAGCCAAAAATAGATATTATTGTAGAAAATAATAGATTAATACTTCGGGATAATGCAGGTGGAATACCTAAAGATATTATAGAGAGGGTTTTTGAACCTTATTTTACAACTAAAGAACAAGGTGAAGGAACAGGTATTGGAATGTATATGTCTAAAATGATTATTGAAGATAACATGAATGGTAAAATAACTTTAAAAAATATTGATAATGGTCTTGAAGTTTATATAGAGTTTGGTATATAGTTTATGAAAAAATTTAAAAAAATAAATTCTATTTTATATGTAGAAGATGAAAAAAATATACGTGAAGAGTTAGCAGAATTTTTAGAGAATTTTTGTGAGACATTGTATTTAGCAGAAAATGGACTTGAAGGATTATCTTTATTTAAAGAATATAGCCCAGATATAATTATCTCTGACATAAAAATGCCTAAAATGAATGGTCTTGAGATGGCTAATGCTATTTTTGAACTTGATAAAGACTCACATATAATATTTACAACAGCATTTAATGACCAATCATTTTTACACGAAGCTATTGAAATTCATGCTGATGGATACATCATAAAACCAATTGATTTAGATAAGCTTGAATCAATGTTGATTAAGACTATAAAAATACAAAATATGCGAAAAGAATTAGACCTAAAAACAAAATATGAAATGAAGAAAAAAGCCGAATTAGAAACTATATTGGCAACTACAATTGATGGTATTGCAGTTTTAGATTTATCTTTAAACTTTTTGTATGCAAATAGTGCTTATGAAAGAATGATTGGATATTCTTTAACTGAACTAAAAAGTAAAAATGTATTTGATATTACAATTTTAGAACAAAAAAGTGCAATACAAGAAGTGATAAAAGAAGTTTTAGAAAAAGGTTATATTGACCATTTTCAAAAAAAATGTATTACTAAAAATGGTAAAAAAATCATTGTAGATATGTCATTAGCTATAATGCCAGAAAATCATAGAATATTAATTGCTACCAAAGATATAACAAAAGAAGTTAATTCTCAAAAAAAGATTCAAGAATATTTAGAAATTATAGATGAAAATATTATTACTTCAAGTACAGATTTAGAAGGTAGAATAACTTACGCTTCTAAAGCATTTTGTAATATATCAGGATATTCTAAAGAAGAATTAATTGGACAAAAACATAATATTATTAAAAATATGGATACTCCAGTAGAACTATATGAAGAACTTTGGGATGCTATAATAAAAAATCAAATATGGACAGGCGAATTAAAAAATAAAAATAAAAAAGGTCAAAGTTATTGGGTTTATATGAAAATCTATCCAGTTTTTAATGAAGATGGAATGAAAACTGGTTATACATCAATAAGACATGATATAACAAATTTAAAGAAAATTGAGAAAATGGCAATAAAAGATGCTTTAACCAATGTATATAATAGACACTTTTTTAATCAAACAATTGGCAAATATATACAAAATGCAAAAAGAAATGAAGAATTAGTTTGTTTTGCAATATTTGATATAGATTATTTTAAGCAGTATAATGACACTTATGGACACCAAGAAGGTGATAATGCACTTATAAAAGTTGCAAATGAAATAGAAAATAATTTGCACAGAGCAGATGATTATATTTTTAGATTGGGAGGAGAAGAGTTTGGAATACTTTTCAAATCAAATTCTAAAGAATATGTAATAGAATATTGTAATCAATTTATAGAAATAATACAAAATCTTAAAATAGAACATAGTAAAAGTAGTATTTCTAAACACCTCTCAATATCTGCAGGTCTTGTATGTGAAGAAGCAAGCTTAATTGAAAATGAGACTTTACTTTATAAGAAAGTTGATGAGTTATTATACAAAGCAAAAGAGCAAGGTAGAAATCAATTAGTCCATAATAAAAAGGAAGTTTAAAGAATGAAGAAAATAAAGTCAATTTTATATGTTGAAGATGAAATAAATGTTCAAAATGAGTTAGCTGAATTTTTAGAAAACTTTTGTGATAATTTATATACTGCTAACAATGGGTTTGAGGGATTAGAACTTTTTAAAAAATATACTCCTGAAATAATTATAACAGATATAAAAATGCCTACAATGGATGGCTTAGAAATGACTACTAAAATAAAAGAAATATCAGAAGATGTTTCTATTGTTTTTACTACTGCATTTAGTGATGTTTTATATTTTCAAGAAGCGATAGAACTTCAAGTTGAAGGATTTATTTTAAAGCCAATAAGTCTTGATGCTTTAGATAAAAAACTGTGTAACCTTATCTCATCATATGAATTAAAAAAAGAGCTTGAAGAAAAAGAGCAAATGTTAATACAGTCATCAAAACTAGCCGCTATGGGAGAAATGATAGGAAATATTGCACATCAGTGGAGACAACCATTATCTATGATTTCTACAATAGCTACTTCTTATGAATTAAAAAAAGAACTTGGAGAAGAAATTAATCTAAATAACTTTATTAATGATATGGATACTATAAATAAAAATGCACAATATCTTTCTCACACAATTGATGATTTTAGATCATTCTTTACACCAACTTTTATAAATAAGAAGTATAGTCTTAAGGAGTATATTGATAAGTGTATAGATTTAGTAACTGCATCTTTTGACTCTAATACAATACGTTTAATCAAAGAAATAGATGAAAAAATTAATTCTTATGGAGACCCTAAGCAACTTTTACAAGCTCTAATAAATATTTTAAATAATGCAAAAGATGCTTTTAAAAATATTAATGATTCTAGAGATAGATTAGTCTTTATAATCTCAGTGAAAGAAATTGAAAAAGACTCTATTATTATTGAAATAAAAGATAATGCAGGTGGAATACCAGAAGAGATTTTACCAAGAATTTTTGAACCTTATTTTACAACAAAAGATGAAGGACGTGGTACAGGACTTGGACTTTATATTACCCACACTATAATTACTAAACATTTAAAGGGTAAGATTAAAGTAGAAAATGAGAGTTTTGAATATGAGGGAACTAAGTATGTAGGTGCTAAGTTTTCAATTACTCTTCCTCTTATCTTATCTGTCAACGATAATTAGGATACAAAAACCTACTTTTATTGAATATATTTATTGTAGTTACCTTGAATAGCATTTACTTTTATATTTTTTTCTCTTTCTCTTGAAGATACAGGATCTGACTTATTCCAAGCATTAAATAGTTGCTTTTCCTGTTTAGATATTTTCATTCCATAAGTACCTTCAAAATAAAAGTAAGTTCTTGCTATATTCCCTCTAATGTCATCTTTAGGTTCAGCACGTCTAGCTTTAAAATCTACTTCAAAATCTACATCTCTGCCATAGGCTCTTTTTTCACCTTCAATAATTCCATATCTAAAATTAGATCTATCAGCATTTAATTCGCCAATAGCAGGTACAAGGTTATGTATATCAGCTTCCATAAGTTTAAATTGCTTATTTACTTTAGAACAACACTTTCTTCCTTTATAGGCTTTACCATTACTTTTAACACATTGAGAATCACCTTCTCTCCAACATGCAAATTGTCTTCCAAAGTTTTCAGCAGGAATTACATGTTCCCATTCAATTCTTCTTGCTCGTTTATTTAACTTTCCAGATTTAGTATATTCATTTCTAGGAGTATAACCACATGATTGTCTATCAATCATATTGTTCTTATCTTTATAGCTATATTTACAATTAGCATAGAATGTAATTTGATGATCTTTGTATATTTCTTTTAATAGTTTTTTTGATTTTGAAAAGGAATCAATAGTTGAGTTTGCTTGAGCAAATATGGAAAATGATAATATTAAGAGTAGTATATATTTCTTCAAAGAGTACCTTTAATAAATTATTATGAATATAATATAGCTAAATATAAATTAAATAAATTTTATTTTAAATTTAAAATAATTAAACATTTAAAAGATTTTCTTTATGTACTAATTATATTTTATTAAGTAACTCTTAATTATAATAGTATATTAGAATGTGATGATTAAATTAAAAATACTGAGGATTTAATATGAAAATTTTGATTATATTTATTTTACTTTTGGTAAATATAACTTTGTTTGCTGATCAGTATGTTAATGGTTACTATAAAAGTAATGGAACATATGTAAAAGGTTATTATAGGAGTAGTCCAAATGGTACTAAAAGCGATAATTTTAGCACTTATGGAAATACAAATCCTTATACAGGAGAAAAAGGAACTAAAAAATACAATAATTATGGATATGGAAATAGTTCAAAGAAAAACTAATATGGATACAGTGGATTAGGCAAATAGCTTTTGGAGTATATACTTGGCTAAAGAAGATATTGAATTAAATGATTTTACATTAACATACTTCCCAAAAGATAGGGATGTTGTTGTTTTTTCTTACGGTAATATTTATCAAACAGAAACAAATTTTAAAATTGCAATAATATTAAAAAGTATAGATAGTGATATTCCAGAATATTTTTTAGTATATATAAATCTAAAAGAATTACTAGCTTTTCCTATTGGAATACGTATAAAAAATCAAGAAAGAACTAATAAATTTGCAGGAACAAGAACAGATATTCGTATTGATGCAAGAGCTAAAGAGATTGAAAAAAAGCTTTTATTCCAAATTCCTCAACTAAATCAATATATTGAAAATTCCATAGTACCAGATAAAATAAATAAGTTTAATTGTAAATTTCATATAAAAGGACAATGGTATTATATTTTAAAAGATGAATTTACTAGTAAAAATATTTATATTCCACATTATGAAGTAGCAAGAAGATTTTACTTTACATCACCTTCAATGACTAGACAAATACTTTCAGCAGCTTTAGAAGAGAAATCCTCTGTTCTAAAAGGATTATATAAAAATATTGAAGATATTGATTTAGATACAAAAGAAATAGTATTAACACAAAATGCAAATACGAATGATGCAGAAAATATTTATAGATTTGCTACCAATGTAGATTCTTTTAATGCTTGGCATCAAATTAGAAGAAATTTAACTGCAAGTGCAATAAAGATTAGAGAACAAAAGCAAGTATCTGGAATTAGATCAACTGGTAATGAAATGAAATTGAAAGTAGATTTTCCAGTTAAAGAAGTAATTGATATACATGCAAGAGTGAAAGTATTACCAGATGGTTCCTTATTGGTTTTAAAAATATTAGAAGAAGATACAAGTTATAACTTTGAGAGGCTTTTTGTAAAGATTGAAAGAAAAAATAAACCAGATGAACCAGTAGGTGTTATTAATAAGGATAAGTCAGATAAAAACAACTTGTCAGGTAGAATTACTACAGAAAAACCAATAATAGATAAATCTCCAGTTGATGTAGAAGTTGAATTAGAAGAACGTGAAAGAAAACTCGGGCTTGAAGGTAAAGAGGTCATTAAAACAGTTGTAAAAGTTGATTCAGATAGTGATGTTACTGAAAGTAGTGAAGAATCAGAAGATAAAGATGTAGATTTAAGTTCAGAAGATGCTGAAAGTAATGGAGATGAAAATACAGCTTCATCAAATGTAAATGGTGAAGATAATGAACAAGATGAAGATGATAAAGATTATCTAACTTTAGAAGATTTTAAAAATATGTTATTTTCTTGTGCTCAAGAAAATAAAGAATTTAGTTATAGAATTGCAATTGATGATTATTTACCTCAAAAACCAGAAGAAGATAAAGATAAAAGACGAAAATGGCGTAAATCTAAATTAGTTGATAATGAGACTAAAAGAAAATATTTAGCTATAAATATTACTTTTGAAAAAAGAAATTTTACAATTATTGAAATACAAAGAGATAGTTTAGTAAAAGGGCTAAGTAGTTTAATAATATATGATAAAGATAATTCTAGAATAGATGATAATTTAATTTACTTAATAGCTAAAAATTTTGTTTATGAAAATGGCAGATGGTTAAAAAATTTTGGAACTATTTATTTTGAAAAAAATTTTCTTGAACACCCAAAAGGAGAAAATAGAGATAGTTTAAATGATTGGTATAAAAGACTAATATTAAAAATAAAAAAGAAAAGTTAAATTTAAAACATTTATTTTACGGTCTCCTTTATTTTTTAACTTTTCTTTTTTTAATAGGTTCCTGTGTATTTATTTCATACAGTTTTTTTACTTCATATGAATTTGTCTTGTGTAATTTTTCTATTCCATCTCTTAGCTGGTTTTTAACTTCTAATAAATCAATAATTTTCTCAATATAAAGTGGAATTATCAATTTATTTTCTCTCTTCCACCCATATATGGTTGATCTTGCAATACCAAAGTAACTAGAAAACTTTGATATATCCATGTCTATATTTAAGAGCCTTTTTTCAAAATCATTAAAGTGCATACTTGACTTTAGTGTTTTTCCTCTGTTTATACCTTTATTATTTATTGTATTAATTTCAAACAATATTAATCCTTTATTAAGTAAAAACATATTAAAATAATACAACTTATAAAAACATTAAGAGGTTATTATGAAAAAAATTAAGGCAATAGATTTTTTTAGTGGGGCAGGGGGCTTAACAAAGGGGCTTAGCCAAGCTGGCATAGATGTTTTTGCGGGAATTGATTTTGAATCATCATGCCGAGATACTTATGAAAAAAATAATGATGCAATATTTATTAATAAGAGTATTATAGATGTTACTACCAAAGAGATAAAAGAACTATTTAAAAATAATACTAGTAAAGAAGATTATATTATGCTAGCTGGTTGTGCACCTTGTCAGCCATACAGCATGATTAATACAAGAAAAAAACAAGATGATAATAGAAAAACTCTGCTAGATGAATTCAGAAGAATTATAAATGGAGTAAAGCCACACTTTGTACTCATGGAAAATGTTAGTAGATTAAATGAAGAAAATCCATATTTTTCTAAGTTTATTGATATGCTAGAAACAAATGGTTACAAATATGAATATAAAGTATTAAATGCTAAAAACTTTGGTGTAGCGCAGAATAGAAAAAGATTATTTTTAATTGCAACAAAATTAAAAAAAGTTAATCTTTCCTTTGATAATATCAAAACAAAGGAATCTATTTATTTAAAGGATGTAATCTATAATTTAGAAAAAATTCAACATAACCAACCATCTAAAGCTGATAAATTACACAGAGCTAGAAGGCTTGATGAATTAAATTTAAAAAGAATTAAAGCTACTCCGTTAAATGGTGGACTTAGAACTGATTGGAGTGAAGAACTAAAATTAGCTTGTCATAAGAAAAAAGAATCATTCTTAGATAACTATGGAAGACTTGCATGGGATAAATTTAGCTCTACTATTACAACAAAATTTAATCAATATTATAGTGGTAGATTTGGACACCCAGAACAAGATAGAGCTTTATCTCTAAGAGAAGGAGCTTTAATTCAGACATTTCCTTCAGATTATCAATTCTATGGAACAGATACTCAAATAGCAAGGCAAATCGGCAATGCTGTTCCTATTAACTTATCTAAAGCAGTTGGTGAGACTTTCATATTTGCAATTGCTTAAGATATAATAGTTATTTTTTAAAAGATAATTTATCAAGTTCTAAGAATAAGTCAACTAAAACAAGAAATCTTTTAGAATTCTCTTTTGATATTTGTTTGTTAAAACATTTTCTATCATTTGTATGTACCGTTGCATTTCTCATAGCAACAATAGATTTACCAAGTTCTCTTATTGAATTTTTGATATTTTTTTGTGTTTCAGGAGTTTGCTGTTTCACTAAATCATTTATTTTTGCATAATTTTCTTTTTCACTATATATATTATTAAAAGCATCATCTCCATCTTTACCTAGATAATTATATTTTGTTCTAATTGTATGTAATAATGTATCATAAGAGGTTGTAATATTATCTTTTGCATCATTTTTAAAAATTTGATCAGATTTTAAAATATATGTTGGAGTAATTGATTGTGCAATATACTTAAAGTCTTTGACTTTTGAATTATCTACGGCAGAATCTTTTATACTATCTTTAATTTTCATATTAAATAGCATATCAATTTGTTGTCTTACTTCTTTATTTGATATTGAGTCAATAATAAACTTTGTGTCTTTATATTCGGTAGTATTTTTATATTTATCAATTGCTGTTTCTTTTTTTTCTTTTTCATCTTTATCATATAAAGTTGCATAAGTTTTTAAAATCTTATTGATGATTTCAAATAGTTTTTCAGTGGTTTTTGTAGATTTTAAAGCAGTTCTATCTGTTCCAATATTATCTTGATTCTCATCATCTATAAAGTCAACATTTAATTCACTATATAAATATGCATAACCATAACTATTTGATGGATTAGTATTTAAATATGTAGCCTCTTGGCATAGCTTACCCCTTGCAAATAAAACAACACCTTTATTTTCCTTAAGAGTTACAGTTTTGTTTCGGGCAATAATAATTCCTGTAATATTATTTTCTTTTATATATTCAATATCTGCAGTATCTGTTAAAAACTTATCAATATCTTTTGGGATTATATATTCTAATTTATTACTTTGGTTGATAACTTCATCATCTCTAAATTTTTTATCAATTGTATAATTGCCTAGTTTAATAATAAATTTATCTTCATCTTTCTCATTCCCGTACATAATATTTATTCTTTTTGCAATTGATTGAGCAAGTTTTTTATCTTCAGGGATATTTTGATTATTATCAATTAAAAATATTGTTGTTCCATCACTTTCTTTTGATGGAATTGCCTTGTCATCGATTAAAGCATTATAATAAAAATCTCCATCCTTAGTATATCCAGTATCAATTTTTAATACTGTTTTTAAAGAATTTTGTATAGATTCAATTCTAAACTTTTTAAATAAGCCAAAACAAGCTAGTTTTCCAAATCCTTTTCTTCCTGTTACAGCCCTACCTCTAGATGTTTTTCCTTTTTTAACTTTTCTTCTATTTAATCCAACGGTCATATATGCATTACTTAGTTCATCGTAAGACATTCCAATACCATTATCATTTATAATTATTTCACCAACATCACTTTTTATTTCTATATCTACTTGCGTTGCATCTGCATCATATGAATTTGTAATATATTCTATAAGCACACCATATATATTTTTATATAAATCTTCACCTAATTGTATGACTGCATTGGCGCCTACATTAAATTCTACTTTTTTCATGGTACGTTTCCTATTTATGTAATATTAAACTTATTCTATATATTATCATAAAAGTTCTATATGTAATATATAGTTTTATTTTTATAAGACATTTATATTTAATTAATTAGTATATTATTATTTTTAGAAACTTATAAAAAACTTATTTAATCTTTATATGAATAAAATTATGATATAATTTAATATATTATAATTCTGGGGTTAATACTTTATGTTTATTGTTGAAAAATCACTAAATGATACAATTGAAAATCATACATATTATGAAGGGAAAGAACAATTAATTAATACTATTCAAACTAGATTCGATTTTTTTGTTAATAAAAGCAAAGTGTTTATAATTGAAGACTACATAGAAAATGAGTGGAGAGATAGTTTTGATTTGTATTATTCTAAAACACTTTACTCTCATTGTAATAGTTTTGTTAAAAGAGTTCATTTTATAAGTGATGATATTGATCAGGTAAAAGGTATTACAGAAGAAAATTATATTGGATATATAGATTTAAGACCAATTCCTATATCCCAAATTTCGAGAGTTAGGTTTAAGTGTACGAATAAAGCGTTTGAAGAATTTTCTGATGATGATATTTATTGTTTATCTATGGATACATCTGTAAATTTACCCCATATTTCTATAAAGTTTAATAGTTTTCCTATTTATGCACAAGATGGAATGGTTGCAATATGTGCACATGCCGATTTACTAATGATTTCTAAATATATGTATAAAAAATTTAATTTTAATAATTATAAATTGAAGGATATTATTAAAAATAATAATTTTCTCGATACTAATGGACGGAAACTTCCATCTGAGGGGTTAAATATTCTTCAAATGTTATCGATTTTAAGCGCAAATAATTATAATCCAATTGCGACTCATTTTAAATGTGCTAAGTATGGCAATATAGATATAATTGATTATATAAATTCTTTTTTGGAAAGTGCATTGCCAGTCATATTAGCATTTAATTCACATGTTATTTTAATTATAGGACATATGCATAATGGCAAAAGACATTATGTAATTGCTGATGATTCTACTTATCATGTAACAAAAAGTTTTAAAAAGACAGAAGCTCATGTGGCAATTATATCAGAAGATGATATTTTAAAAGAGTTAAAGCAAACTAATGTTTTTGTAATTGCACCAACTTTTGATAGATTTTATTTTCATTACCAATATTTAAAATTAATAATTGAAGAATATAAAAATTGGACAAAGAAGAATTTAGAAAAGTCTGACTTAAAAGATAAAAATACTATTAATATAAAAACAAGAGAGATTTTAGTAGAATCATGTAAATTAAAGCAATTTCTTCATACATGTGGAGATGATTCATATGAAAGTGTAATGATGCCTCATTATGTTTGGTACGTAGAAGGCTATATAAATGAAGTATTAGAAAGTAATTTAACACATTATTTTGTAGTTGATGCATCTGCACATAAAAGAGATAGACAATATAGTTTAATTTGTAATAATAAGAATGTTGTTGTTAGTTTTGCAAATAATTCTATGAAAAATAAAAAACAATTATCTAGATTAAAAAAGATTTAATAAAATTAAAAAAGGGGATATCTTGGAAAATATTGAACAATTAGCATTAGAAACTTTAGGTAGTAGTGATTCAAAAGAATTAAGTTGGGAACAATTTTCTTCACAACTTCAAGAAAGAAAAGAAGAGTTTAATGTTCAAATTGAAACACTTGAGCAACTAGATATAGAAGCACAAAATGTTGCTTCAACATTTTATGTTAGATAAGTAATATCTAACATAAAATAATTAAAAATATATCAACTGATTATTTTTTCACCACATTTATAACAGTAAACAAAACTTTTTTCTTCATAACTTTTTGAAATAGTTAAAGGTGTCAAACAGTTAGAGCATCTATCTAAAAGGTTGATATTATGTTTATAACAAACAGAATGTTTCTCTAATCTCCATATTTTTCTAAAATAGGCTATTTTATCTTCTTTCAAACATTCAGGACAGTACATTAATCCACCTTTTGTTTTTATATGACAATAGTTTCCTAAAGCTCTTATATTAGGTGTGTTGGTTTTTCCAGTGATTTTATCTGCAATAATTCCTTCTAAACTTCGAAGTGTCATATTAAATATAATATTTTCTGAATATCCACTTTTGAAAGATAATCTTTTTATTAAACTATCTGGACACCAAATGTCTAAATCTCTTTGCCAAATTATATTTGCTTTATATTCTTTAAAATGCATATTTGTAAAAGAAGTTGTATGCGTTAAATGTGCTCTTGCAACTCTTACTAACCAAGAACTTAATAATTCATCATCTTCTGGTTTAGGACGTATTATAAACTTTCTATTATTTAAATCAATAAATCTACTTACATGACTTATCATAATGTTTTAATATCATCAAAATGTTTTCTATTAGAAGGTTTTACAAACTTACATTTTTTTAGACATTGTAAATCAATTTTCTCTATGTTATTATCAATTGAATATTTAACTGAAGTATTAATTAAATCAACAATTTCACCTATATATCCTTCACTATAATCATGTATATAGTAGGCAAGTTCTTTAGTAGATGCTAGGTTTGAAGCTTTTTTAAGAGGAAGAGTTTTCTCAATACTAGCTAATAATGAAAGAAAATCTCTATCAAATAGCCATTTTTTAAGTGCTATAGGTTTAAACCTATTATTAATTTGACTATCAGTATTTGTTGCATGTAGTGCATCTGCAATACCAACAATTACAATAGGAATTTGTAATTCAGTACTTAAGTTTTTTAATGCATTCATAAAGGCTTTTTGTTTTGAAACCGGACCAACTAAAATATTATGAATTTCATCTACAATTAACATTTTAATTTCACATATATTAAAATAGTGTTCAATTAATTCACGTTTTTTATTTATTTTATCACCATTTCTATATGGAGCACCTAATCGTAAAAGTATTTTACTAAATAAATCAGTGATAGTTGCAGTTTCTGGTGCTACAACTGATAATACAGGAGTAATTGTAACTTCTTCTGCTTCATATGGTGGATGGGTTTTTATAAATTTGTTTATTATAGAAGTTTTGCCATTGTTTGTTTCTCCTACTAATAACATACATGGCATTCGACTTTTTTTTGGATGATTTAATAAGAAATCTAAATGTGATAAAATCTCTTTTGCCAAAGGATATGTAATCCATTTATCTTCAAATATAAATTGTTTTCTTTCTTCATTTGATAAAGAAAGTTTTTCTTTGACAACTGGAAATAAATTTTGTAAATGAGTATTATCCATCTTATGCCTTTAAATATCTATTTCATCAAATGGTTGAATGTCTTTAAACATATCATCTAAATTATTATCTGAATTTGTTTCTTTTTCTTCAATATATTGTGGTTTGTTTTTTGGTTTTAAATTATCAAAATCTTGTTTTTCTTTTCTTGCTTTTTTGGCAGCTTGTTTACGACGTGCACTTTTAGTTTTTAAAGCAGCTTCTTCTTGCATTTTTTGCATTTTTTCATAAGTTCTAAAAAGAATATTTTCATCATAGTCTTGAATATTTTTATCATCTAAATATTTTCTAACGTGTCTAAGCTCCCAAATAGAAATAGGTGGATAGGTTATGTTTCTGTAGGGAACAGGAAAGTATTGTTTAATATCAGGATCATAAAACCATATTGTGCTTATATCTCTTGGATCTCTTTTAAATATAAATTTTCTAGCACTTTTATCTTGATTTTTTGCTTTTATCCATCTTCTTAATGAATCTGAATAATACTGTATTTTGTCAATTTTAACTCCAGATTGTTGAATAGTCCTTTCTTCTGTAGGAAGAAGAGATATTTTAAAAGTTTCTTCATCATCTATTTTTTCAGGTAAACCCCTACCTGGATTATCATCATCTCCAAATATACCTTGTTCATATTTCTTTTCAGGAGTCATACGAATTCCAGAATGAAGATTTTTATGATAAAAGTTAACAATATAAATTGCATACCATTGTTCTAATTCATTTAAAGTCATAATAGAAAATTTATCTGAATTGTATTCTCCACGTTTTTTAATATCTGAAAAAGTAGTACCAGGCAATGTATGAACTATATTCATGCAAGTACCGACCAGTTTTTCTATGTGTCCTCCAAATTGAGGTTTCTTTACTGGTCTCCATGAGATTGTAATACCTAGTTCTTCACATACTCTTTGTAGGTTATTGCTTCGGAACTCTTTTGCATTGTCAAGCCCGTAAGCACGAGGAATTCCAAAGATATTCCATTCTCCTTGAACATTAATATGTCTTAAATATTTTTCTTTTGGAAGTACAGATTGAGTTATACATTGTTGAACAGAAAAGTAACTAGGTTCATCAAGACTAAGAAAGAAGCCTGTTATCATTCTGCTATATACATCAATAGCGACTGTTAAGTAAGGTCTTCCTATGGGTTGTCTATATTTTTCATCAACAATTATTATATCTACTGGTGTATGGTCAATTTGTATAAAATCAAGTGGATATTTTCCTTCAGGAAATTGACCATCTGTATTTCTATATTTTCTATCTGCTAAAATGGGACTTTCTCTATATTTTAATTTTTTCTTTTCGGTAATATCATTAATTCTAGTTCTTACAGTATTTTCACTTGGTGGAGTTATTTTTGCATTTTTACATCGTCTTACAATATCAAAATATACTTGTCTTGCTGAATACTTTTGACGACTTAAGTATAAATCATTGATTACTTTTTGTATTACAAGTTCAGTTTCTTCATTAACTCTAATTAATCCTTTTGCTCCCTTGGAAGAATGTTTTGGTAAGAGTGAACTAAGTATTGGATTTTCTGTATATTCATTAAGCCATCTATAAATTGTAGTAATATGAATATTATTATCATTCGAAGCTTCTTCTTTAGTTTTTTCTTTAGTTAAAATTGGTTTGAGTATTTTTAATCTTCTTTTCGCTTCATTCCAATCTTTGTCAGGTATATCATCATAGTAGATATGTGTTACATCTTTTTGAGCTTCTGCTTTTAAGTATTTAATTTCTAATGTTTCTTTTTTATTTGTTTTATTATTAATTGCTATGATTGAATTAAAATCAACTTGTTTAAATATAATATATTCCTCATCTTTGAAATATACAGTTGAACCTATGTTTAGATTAATCTTCTTCATTATTAATCCTTAGAATAGAACTATTAGTAATTTTTTCTTGCATATTGACAATAAGTTTATTATGGAAAATTAATGCCCAGATATATGGTAAATGCTCAGCTTGTTTAAATTTATTATCATCTAATTCATTTAATAAATCTTTTACAGAAATTGAATCTATTTTTTTACATATTGTTAAAATATTAAGAGGTAGTATTTTATTATTAAGATCTCTATATCTATACAAAAATAAAGCATTTTCTAAAAAAACAGAATTAATCTTTAATTCAGTAAATACTTTAAAGTTCATATCATTATTTGTAACATACTCTTCTATTTTATTGAGTTTTTCCTGGAAAAATACTTTTTTTTCTTTTATTTCATTGCTCATTTTAATTTCATATACATCAGGTAATGAATTATCAAAATAATGAACTAATGCGTCAGGAGTATACTTGAATGTACGATTATTTCTAGTGTAGTAAATTGTAAAAGGTTGTTCTTCGTAAGTTTTTACATTTGTGTTAAATTCAAGAAGTAAATAAAAGTCACGTTCTAATAGTGATTCGTAAGATACATTACATTTGTTTTTATAGCTTGGAAATGTACCTGTAACACTTCTATAGTTTTTTGGTATTTTTCTAGAAGGCATTGCAAAACCTTTTATAAAATTTATATATTATATTTAAAAAATTATTATATTAAGATATATTACTTATAAGTACCTATTTAAAACATTTTGTCGGTATTATTTATTGCTTCACCTATTTCTTCTTTTGACCATCCCTTATATGGGTAACTAATAATTTCTCCTGTTTGAACTGAGACATACGGATAATCTAGATATGTTTTATCTATTTTAGCTAAAGTTTTTCTTCTCTTTTCTTCATCATCTGTGGCTTTTTTAGCTTCAGTAGATAATTTTGGATAACCAAAAGCTAGTTCTGTAAGTTCATCTTCTGTTAAATTATTTAAATCATATTTCATAATATTACTCATTCGCATTATTTATTAATAAGTTTATACCTAGTTGCATTATTTATTGAATAATTTGCATTAAATATTGAATATATTTGTAAAAAACTAGACATTTTTAGCTGTATATTAGCATCATTTGTTGCAAATGTCAGAGGTACAATAAACTCTAAAATAGGAGAGATAGCTCTATCAAATAACGGAATCCTCTTTTTTGATGAACTACCACACTTCTCAAAAACTATACTTGAAGCTATGAGAGAACCACTAGAAGATTATAAGATATTAATATCAAGGGTAAATTCAAAAATAAATTATGAAACAAAGTTCCTATTTGCCTGTGCTATGAATCCATGTCCATGTGGAAATTTATTGAGTAAGAGTAAAGAGTGTAGATGTAATGATATAGAAATCACAAGATATAAAGGAAAACTTTCAGACCCATTTTGTGATAGGATTGATTTGTTTGTTACTATGAATGAAGTCAATTATGAAGATAAAGCAGATATTGATTCTAAAAAGATGCATAAAATGGTACAAAATGCTTTTACTTTACAGATAAAAAGAGGGCAGAGTGATTTAAATGGAAAGCTAAAAGATGAAGATATAAATAAATATTGTCTTTTAGATGCCCAAAGTGAAAATATCTTAAATATGGCAACCCAAAATTATTCACTCTCTTTTAGAAGTATAAACAAAGTTTTAAAAGTAGCAAGGACAATTGCAGATTTACAAGCTAGTGAAAATATAAAAAAAGAGCATCTTTTAGAAGCACTAAGTTTCAGAAAAAGATGATTTTATTGTATAATGCGAAAAAATTAGATTTTACGAAGAAAACTTCGTATTGATTACAAAGGATTAAGATGACAAAATGCGGATATGTATCAGTAATAGGAAGACCAAATGCAGGTAAGAGTTCACTATTAAATTGGCTAGTTGGTGAAAAGATTGCAATGGTTTCTCATAAAGCAAATGCTACAAGAAAAAGATCAAATATAATTGTAATGCATGAAAATGACCAAGTTATATTTGTAGATACTCCAGGATTACATGAAACTGAAAAACTATTAAACCAGTTTATGCTTGATGAAGCACTAAAGGCTATGGGGGATTGTGATTTAATACTTTTTTTAGCACCAGTTACTGATAAAATTTCTCATTATGAGGCATTTTTAGAAAAGAATAAAAAAAATACAAAGCACTTATTACTTCTTACAAAGATTGATTTTGTTTCAAATGAAGAGGTATTAGAAAAGATGAAAGAGTATGAGCAGTATTCAGACAAGTATGAGTCTATAATACCTGTATCTATTAAAAAAGCTACAACACATGCAGATATTTTAGATGTAGTAGTTAAGCATTTGCCAGAACACCCTTATTTGTTTGACCCAGAAATTTTAACAACTGACCATTTAAGAGATATTTTTAAAGAGTTTATTAGAGAGTCAATTTTCGAAAATATTTCAGATGAGATTCCTTATGAGACAGATGTATTGATAAATAAAGTTGAAGAGAAAAAGAATGTAGATGTAATAAAAGCTACAATTATCGTACAAAAATCTACACAAAAGGGTATGATTATTGGAAAAGGTGCCACAGCCATTAAAAGAATAGGGAAAGATGCTAGAGTAAAAATAGAGAAACTTACTGGTAAAAAGTGCTTCTTAGAACTATTTGTTTCTATTAAAAAAGGGTGGACTAAAAACAAAGAGGGATTAAAAGACTTAGGTTACGATATAGACTAAGGATTATTTGCTCTTTGAGTAAAAGTTTCACATAAATTATATTTTTGTAACTTATGTGAAACTACATATAAAACTTTTAAGTTTTAAAATAATATAATTTATTATCTTATTTTGGAAAACTTACATGTTAAAAAATGCACTTTTATTAGATTCTATTTATACAAAGCTTTTTAAAGTATCTGAAGAAATTTTAGATAAGAACATAGACGAGTTTATATTACATAATATAAAAGAAAATAATACCTTCAAAAAAAATCATAATATTTTTTATAATTACTTAGATAAAACAAAAGAGTATTTTGTATGCTATTTCGAAAATAAAGATATTTCTCTTACAACAATAGATATTATAATTGAGTTTATAAAAAATAAAAATCTTGATAATAAAAGTCTACTAATATATTTTCAAGACTATTTTTTACTGTTTAACCACTCAAGATTTTACTACTTTCAAAAAATTGAAAAAGAACTTATCCATGAAGATATTGAAGAGTATATAAAAAAAAGATTTAAGTTCGATATTGATGAAAGTTACCGTGTAAATAGTTCTGATATAAACAAGCTAATTACTGATAAAAAGTACAAAAGCTCTTTAAATTATATAGAAAACAGAAGCGCATCAAAAATATATTCTATATATTTGATAGTTTTATTTTTGATTGGATTTTCTATTTTTACTTACGAGTATAACAATAAAAGAATGATAGAAGAGCAAAGAGTACTTAGCTTAGAAAAGAAAAAAATACAAAATTATATAAACAAAAAAGATGCTCTTTATTATAAAACTACATTATTACTCAATGAAATAAGAGAAAACAACTTAAAGATAAAAGAGTATGCTTTTTTAAATAAGAGTTTAAAGGTAACTATTGTTTTAAGTAATAGTGCCAATGCTTACGCTTTTTTACAAAAATATAAAAATATAAAAGTTCACTCATTTATTAAAACTAAGGATGGCTATGAAATTAGTTCAGAAGTTACTTTTTAATAAATATTATTCCTTATTACTTTATGGTTTACCTTTTGTTCTTATGAGCTATTTTTTATATAGTAATTTTTATCAAAATAGTATAAATAAAAGTAGTCTCAATCAAAAAGCCGATTTTATAAAAAAAGAAAAAAGTATAAAATTATTTGATTTTGCAAAAGATTTAGAAACTCATATAAATAAAAACAATCTAGAAATAAAAAACTTCAAAATAGCCTCAAATACTATAGTTATGAATCTTGAAGGAGATTTTGTTATAAGTGTTAAAATTATTGATTATATTGAAAAGTATAGTCCAAACTTAGACATTAAAAGAGTTAGATTTGAGGCTTTAAGTGATAAAAAGATTGATTTAAATATTGAAGTTAAATTAACAAAAAGAGTAAATTATTATAAAAAGCAAGTTTCAAAAGAGATTTCAAGTGATACGTTATATCAAAAATATAAGCAGACAATTAATAAAGTGAATAATAAAAATAAGCAGGTAGAAATTTCTGCAATTATTGGTAAAAGTGTTTTAGTGGATAATACTTGGTACGAAGAGGGGAATAATATAGATAACAAAAAAATAGTTTTAATAAAAAGTGACCATATTGATTTGCAGCAAGAGGGAGATATTAAAAAAATCTGGATGTATGATAATGAATTTACTAGATAATTTTATATGTGACTACTCATTAATCAATAATTTTGATTTAGCTCAGCTAAAAGAAAACTTAATATTACCAATAAAAAAAGATCAATACTTTATGAGTGTTGCTGTATGTTCCAAAACTAAGAACTTAGATAACTTTTCTGAAAATATAGTACTCAAAGAGGTAAAATCTTTTAAAAATGAAATACTATTTTGTTTAGATGATTTTGAGAAAAAACATGAGATATATAAGACCTATAAAAATGCACTCACTTTAAACCAAGAAAAATCAATACAAAGTTTTTTTGAAAAACTATTGGCATACGCACTAGATAAAAAATGTAGTGATATTCATATTGAGACATTAGTTGATTGTTTAATAATCAGGTTAAGAATAGATGGTCTTTTAAAGACCTATTTTAGTTTTGAAAAAGAGTTTTATATGTTACTTAGTTCATATATTAAGTTAATATCAAATATGGATATTACTCAAAAAAGAGAGCCACAAAATGGAAGGTTTGCAAAACTCATAAAGGAAAAAAGAGTAGACTTTAGAGTCTCTACTATGCCTATTATTACAGGAGAGTCTATAGTATTGAGAATATTAGATAATGGAGTGAATAAGAAAGATTTAAATAGTATAGGCTTTGATAACATTGTTTTAAAAAAAGTCAAAAATTCAATTATCAAATCAAATGGACTTATTCTTGTGACAGGCCCAACGGGAAGTGGTAAAACAACAACTTTATACTCTATTTTAAATGAGTTAAATGATAGTTCAAAAAAAATCATAACAATAGAAGACCCAGTTGAATATCAAATAAAAGGTATACAACAAGTATCTATTAATAATGAGATTGGATTAAAATTTAATGATGTATTAAAAAATATTTTACGTCAAGACCCAGACATCATTATGATTGGGGAGATTAGAGATGAAGAGTCTTTAAGTATCGCAATTCAAGCCTCTTTGACAGGACATCTAGTTTTTAGTACCTTACATACAAATGATTCCATATCAACTCTTTCAAGACTTGTTGATTTAAATGCAAAACCATATCTAATAGCTTCAACTTTAAAAGCAGTGATTGCTCAAAGATTAGTTTTAAAACTCTGCTCTTTCTGTAGTGATGGCTGCAGTAGATGCAACTATACAAGATTTGATGGTAGATTATCTTTATTTGAGTTTTTGGAGTTTGATGAAACTATCTCCTCTATGGTTTCAAAAGGTTCCCATAAAAGTGAGATTTTAGAGTTTGCATTAAGTAAAGGCTTTAAATCTTTACACGATGATGCAAAAGAAAAAATTGAACAAAAACTTACAACTATTGAAGAAGTAGATAAAGTATTGTTTTGAATAAATACAAAATAAAGTATCAAGAAAATCAAGAAATCAAATCAAAGATTATTAGTACAAATAGTTTAGAAAACGAAGATTTACCTAATAATATTATAAAAATAAAAGAGTTGAAAAAGTTCAACTACAAAAACATACAACAACTCTCAAAGGCAAATGAAGAGCAGATAATTGAGCTTTTTATTCAGCTTAGTATTATGTTAGAATCAAATATACTACTTCCTGATGCGATAAAAATTTTATCAAAAAGTATCAAAAATAGCTTTTTACAAAATATTTTAAAAGATATGAATAGTGCACTTGAAAGTGGAAGACCAGTATATAAAGCCCTAGAAAAATATGAAAAAGATTTGGATTCGATTATTATTGCTTTTTTTAAAATATTTGAACAAAATGGAAATATAAAACCTGTCATTTCAGCCCTAGCAACTTTGCTAAAAATAAAAATGAAAAACAAGCGTGATTTAAAAACATCTTTAAGATACCCAATTGTTGTATTTGTCACATTTATTTTTGCATTGGGATTAATTTTTAGTTTTGTAATTCCAAAGTTTGAGAATATATTTTTACAGTACCAAATGCAACTGCCAGTGGCAACTATTATGTTGTTAGGGGTAAAGAATTTCTTTATAAACTACTCTTTACATACCTTTGTAGTAGTTGTTATATTGTATTTTTTAACAAAATTTCTTACATCCAAATATGATAGGCTTTTACTTTTTAAAGATGAGTTCACAATAAAATATTTTCCTATATTTGGAAAGCTTTCAAAAAACTATGAGTTGTATAATTTTTTTGTTGCTTTAGATATTTTGTTAAAATCAAAATATGAGTTTCATCTATGTATGGAAAATGCATCACTTTTAATAAAAAATAAATACCTTTTGGCTAGAATGTCATCTATTAACAAATATCTTAAAAATGGTAAATCAATTGCATATGCTTTTGAGGTAACGGATTTATTTGATGAATTGGTTATTAGTTTAATAAGAAGTGGTGAGGCTGGAAACTCTATAGATATATCTATTCAAAGATTACAAATTATGTATGAAAAAGAGTTTGAAAAAAGAGTTAAAAATCTTACATCAGTTATAGAACCACTTTTTTTTATACTTATTTCATCATTGATATTATGGATTATGCTTGCTATTTTTACTCCAATTTGGAATATGAGTGAGATGTTAAATATTTAAAGGTTTTATATATGAAAGATGAACAAAAATTTGAAGAAGCAGTAAGAAGTATGCTTGAACATGTTGGTGAAGATATAAGTAGAGAAGGGCTAGAAAAAACTCCAAGTAGAGTAAGAAAAGCTTTTGAGTTCATGTGTAGTGGATATGAGCAAAATCCTGAAGAGATAATTAATTCTGCACTTTTTACAAGTTCAAATGATGAAATGGTTGTTATAAAAGATATAGAGTTTTATTCTATGTGTGAGCACCATATGTTACCAATTATAGGAAAAGCACATGTGGCATATATCCCAAATGGAAAAGTTGTAGGTCTTTCAAAAATCCCAAGAGTTGTTGATGTATTTGCTAGAAGATTACAAATTCAAGAACAGATGACAGAACAAATCTGCGATGCTCTTCATAAGGCTTTAAACCCAAAAGGTGTTGCTGTTATGATAGATGCAAGACATATGTGTATGGAGATGAGAGGAGTTGAAAAAATCTGTTCTACAACTGTTACTTCTGCACTTAGAGGATTATTTAAAAAAGAGAAAAAAACTAAAGATGAATTTTTATCAATAGTAGCTCAATCTCTACACAAATAACATAATGATTGATTTAGAAAAAATCAGAAAAATAGATTTCTCCTATTTTGACTCAAATGGATATATCTATCCCTTTGAGATGATTGAAGATAGCTTAGAGTTTAAAAACAGTGAAGTTTTATGTTATATGTATTGTAAGGCTACAAATTTAAGTGCAAATGGTGAAGTCTTTTTATATTTAAAAAAAGACAAGGATGAACTCTTTTTTAGAACGAACTATTTTGCAAATAGTAGCGAATACACAAAGTTGATTAAAAGTAGTGAAGATAATATGAGCTATAAAGTTGATTTTGATAAAGATTATTTAGAACTAAGCTTAGAGCTTATTTAATTATTAAGCGGCAGGCTTATCGTAAACTTTGTACCTTTTTGTTTCTCTTTATTATAATCAAACTCTACATTTTCAACCTCAATTGAACCTTCCATATGTTTTACAACAATCTCTTCACTCATGTATAATCCAATACCAGTACCCAATGATTTACTCTTTGTAGTAAAATAAGGCTCAAATACCTTATTTATAATATTTTCATCAATGCCACCTGCATTATCTTTAATTTCAATTATGAGTTTATCTTTTTTTATATCAGTTTTAATAAATATTAATCTAGTACTTAAATTTTTTTCAATAAAGGCATCTTTAGAGTTGTTGAATAGGTTTATAAATACTTGTATTAAAGCATTGTTGTCATTTAAAATATTTATATTTTCTATTTCGTTTATAAATTCGATATTTTCATTTGTAAACTTACTTCCTATAACTTGCAATGACTTTTCAAAACTCTCTTCAACAGTAAAATTTGTTTTCTCTTTTGAGGGTTTGAAAAAACTTCTAAAATCATCTATTGTTTTTGATAAGTATTGAACAGTATCATTGATTACTTTCATTGATTGACTAATCTCTTTTTCTTCTAGTGTATTTAATTCACTTTTTAAATCAATTCCTGTAGCAACTGTTGAGATATTTGATAAGGGTTGTCTCCATTGATGGGCAATATTTTCTAAAACCTCTCCCATGGCAGCCATTTTAGACTGTTGCATCATGATTTTTTCTTTCTCTTTTACATCTGTAATATCTATTGCATTTGATATGATTGTTCTTTTATTATTTCTTATTCCAAAAGGAGCAGAATAGAAGTTCCAAATCAATGTTTTGCCCGATTTTGTTTTAATATGGTAGATACCATCATCAGTAATAGAATCAATTGTATAAAGAGAGTCAATTATATTTTTTACATTTGAAGCATCTTGTCCATAGGCAATTTTAAGCCATTTATCAATTGTATCTATCTCTTTATGTTTATATCCAGTTAGTTTTTCAAAAGTTTTATTTATTGATAAAACTTCTCCATCTTCATTAAAAACAATAATAGGAGAGGCTAAGTTATCAAGAGTTTTTTTAAAGTATTCCTTTAAATCTTGCTCTTTTTTAAACTCTTTTGAAATAAGAAAATATAAAAAGATTGAAGTGATTGATATGAAAAGCCAACCTTTAATAGTTTGTATATAAGTTAGAACTTCATTATTTTGAGTAAATAATAAAATAGCTTTATCTGAGAATAAAATCCAGAAAAAACTAAGGATAAAATATACTGTAGCAATATAAAGTGCTGTTGAAACTTTTTTCATAATTTCCTTTGCTTTTATATTATTATAACACAATTAGTAATTTATAATAAGATTAGTTTTGCAAGCATTAGAAAACTAAAAAAACCAACAATATCAGTTACAGTTGTTAGTAAAACTGTACTTCCTACAGCTGGGTCTATATCGTATTTCTTAAGAATTAGAGGAATTGATGCTCCAAAAAATCCTGCGCTAAATAGATTTATTATCATGGAAAGCCCAATTACTACTCCTAGAAGTGGAATACTAAACCAAAAATAAGCAATTATACCAATAAGAAAAGCAAATAAAACACCATTGAATAAAGAGATGAAAACCTCTTTTTTTATAGCATCTTTGGAGTTCTCAAAATCAATTTCACCCAAGGCCATTTGTCTAACCATTACAGCTAGAGTTTGTGTTCCTGCATTTCCTCCCATTGAAGCAACTATTGGCATAAGAATAGCTAGTGCAACATAGGCTTGAATAGTTTGATCAAAAAAGCCAATAACTATTGAAGCTAAAATAGCAGTTCCAAGATTTAAAAAAAGCCACATAGCTCTTTTTTTAGCAGTTGTAACTAAGCTATCATGTTCAAAATCATCATCAACACCAGCTAATTGATACATCTGCTCTGTTGCACTATCTTCAATTACATCTAAAACATCATCCGATGTAATTCTTCCCATAAGAACATTTTTATAATCAACAACAGCTACCACACTTAAATCATACTTCTCAAACTGTTTTGTTACATCTTTAATATATTCATCGTCATTTACTTTATATGGTCTAAATCTATTTGGTTCATATTCATCGATAAGTTGTTTATATGTTTTTTTGTAGTCAAAGATTATTAAATCTTCAAGCAAAATTGAGGCTACTAGTTTTTTATTATCATCTACAATATAAACTTGATGAATATTTTCAAGCTCTTTTTCTTCTTTTGCAATTCTAAGCTCTTCTATTGAATGACTAATTGTTTCATTTATATTTGCACTGAAAAGCTCTGTTTGCATATAAGCACCAGCTTCGCGCTCTTCATATCTTTTTAGCCAATTGATTTCTTCTTGGTCATCCTCTTCTAGACCATCAAAAATCTCTTTTGCTTTATCTTCATTTACCTCTTCAATCTCTTGTAAAATATCGGTTTGGTCATCAGATTCTAATTCATCAACAGCCTCTGTTAATTTTTCAATTGAGAGTTCATTATAAGCAAACTCCCTAAGTTTCTCAGGAAGCTCTAGAATTACATCCCCAAGGGTATCATCTGGCAAGTTTTTTAATACAAAAATAAAGTCATCTGGCTTTTTTTTGCTTATCTTTTTTAAAGAGTGTGCAATATCACTTGGATGTAATTTTTCTATCTCTTTTAATAGCTTACTAGGATCTTTTTCTATGTTTTTTTCACTCACCTTAATCCTTAAGCTTTAGATTTTAATATACTCTTTGATTCTATTTTTTTTAAATTTAATACTTTTTGTGTTGGCTCATCTCTTTTTTCAATAAGTTCTTGTGCTAAACTCTTTGTATATTTAAGAAACTTTTTCTTTGCATTTCCATTTAATTTTGTTTTTGTGACTCTAATTATTCTACTTGGATCTATAGCTCTTCCATTTTTATATAAACCAAAATGTAAGTGTGGTCCAGTACTCACCCCTGTTGTTCCCACATATCCAATTAATTGACCTTTTCTTACTTTACTTCCTCTTTTTAAACCACTTTTAAATCTGCTTTGGTGAGCATAAAGTGTTACATAGCCATTTTTGTGGGCTATTTTTATAACATTTCCATAACCACCTTTTCTACCTCTAAATGTGATTCTACCATCAGCTGCTGAGTATATTGCTCTTCCTCTTGGTGCAGCATAATCAATTCCAAGGTGTGCTCTATATCTTTTTAAAACTGGATGCCATCTTTTTTTTGTAAATCTGCTAGATACTCTACTGTATGTTAGGGGAACTTTAAAGAAGTAGCTTGTTAAACTTTTGGCTTTTTCATTATAGTATCTGCCATCATCTTCATTTTTAAATATAAAATATTTCTTTTTTCTTATTTGAACAACTGATGATATTATATCAGGAGTACCATGGTATTGACCCATTCTTACTTTTTGTCTATATTTAATGATGATTTTATCATCTTTTCTCATATATTTAAAATTGACACTTCCACTATAGGCTCTAATAAACTCATTGGCTAATTCACTATTTGATGTCTGATTTAAAATATCTTGATAAGGTGATGAGGTAATAGGTATAGTTACAGTTTCTACAACTTCATCAAAAACAATTGGAACAGTAGTAAATTTATAGCCATCATCATCTTTGTATATTTGAAGTTGCATCTCTTCTGATACTTCTATTAAAACTTGAACTAGCTCATTATTCTCATTTTTTGTTAAATAATACCTTGCTCCTGCTCTTATTTCAGAACATAACTCTTTATCTTCTTTTTCCAAATCAAAATAAATTTTATTATTTATATTGTACTGTTGTAAAAATGTTAGGAAGGTATCACCCTTCGGCCAAGATAATTTTTCTACTTCTAAACTGTATAGTGACGTAACCATAAGGAATATGCTAATTAAATATTTCAATTATTCTCTCTTTTTATTATAAAATCAAGACTATTATTATACAATTGAAACCTTAAATATAATTATGGAGAGAATTTTTGAAAAAAACTGTACTTTTACTTTTGGTCTTATTTAATACATACCTTTTAGCAGATTTCGTTTCTATTTATAGAACAATGGGTATAGAAGAAGTACAAAAAGAGTTAGAAAAACAATTACAAACTGAAGAATACTGGAATGAGTATTTGAAGAATACTGACGTTAGTTACGGATATTATGAATCAAATAAATATGTAATAGTCGCTGATAAGCTATCAAAAAAGATTGAACTTTTTAAAAAACAAGATAAAAAATTTTTAAAACTTTTAACTCAAAGTATGATTAGTGGGGAAAAAGATGGGGATAAGTTTACAGAGGGTGATTTAAAAACCCCAGTTGGAGCTTATAGATTAACTAGAAAATTAACAAAACTAGACCAATTTTATGGTCCTTTTGCACTTGTTACTAACTATCCAAATACTTTTGATAAATCTTTAAATAAAGCAGGACATGGAATTTGGATACATGGTATGCCTTTAGAAGAGTCAAGAGAAGATTTTACAAAAGGTTGTATTGCTTTAGATAATGATAATTTGATCTCTTTAGAAAAAAATATGAACTTTGATGAATCTGTTTTATTAATCTCAGAAAAAAATGTTGAACCAACTACTAAAGAAGAGATGAGTAAAGTTTTATCTTTTATTTATTCTTGGACTGATGCTTGGAGAGTTTCTGATACAGATAAATATTTAGCATATTATTCTACAGAATTTAAAAGAGCAAATGGTCAAGACTTTGATGCTTTTACAAAACATAAAAAGTATATATTTTCTAGAAAAGAAGATAAAACTATTAGATTTACAAATATAAATATAATTCCTTATCCTAACTCTTTAAATAAAAAGATGTTTAAAATAGTTATGGATCAACACTACCAAACAAAAACTTATCTTTATGATGGGATAAAAGAGCTTTATATTCAGCTTGATGGAGATAAAATTTTAATCCTTTCGGAGGGTTAAAACTTTTATTAAATCTTCTTTAGTTATAATCACGCATTAATAAAACAACTTAAGGTTAATAATGCAAAAAGAGATGACAACTGAAGAGATGGCTCTTGCCCACTCTTTAACACTTGAAGAGTTAGAAAACATAAGAACTATCCTAAAAAGAGAACCAAACTACGTTGAAATTGGTGTTTTTTCTGCAATGTGGAGTGAACACTGTTCATACAAATCTAGTAAAAAATATTTAAATGGTTTCCCAACAAAAGCGCCATGGGTTATTCAAGGTCCTGGAGAAAATGCAGGGGTTATTGATATTGGTGATGGATATGCTGCTGTATTTAAAATGGAATCACACAATCATCCAAGTTTTATTGAACCTTACCAAGGTGCAGCTACTGGTGTTGGTGGTATTTTAAGAGATGTATTTACAATGGGAGCACGTCCTATTGCAAATATGAACTCTATTAGATTTGCTTCAATTGAGGGTGATGGTGAAGTTGCTCAAAAACATAGATTTTTACTTCGAGGTGTAGTTGCTGGTATTGGTGGATATGGAAACTGTATGGGAGTTCCAACTATTGGTGGAGAGACTACTTTTGAAGAGTGTTATGCTGGAAATAACCTTGTAAATGCCTTTACTTTAGGTTTAGCAAAAGCTGATGAAATCTTTTATGGTAAAGCTGAAGGTTTAGGAAACCCTGTTATGTATGTGGGTTCTAAAACTGGACGAGATGGTCTTGGTGGAGCAGTTATGTCATCAGCTTCATTTACAGAAGATTCAGAGTCAAAAAGACCTACTGTACAAGTTGGTGATCCATTTACTGAAAAACTACTTTTAGAAGCTTGTTTAGAGTTATTTAAAGAAGACTTAATTATTGGTATTCAAGATATGGGAGCTGCTGGGCTTACTTCATCATCATTTGAAATGGCTGGACGAAGTGGTTCAGGTATGATTATGCATTTAGATAAAGTACCTGCACGTGAAGAGGGAATGACTCCTTATGACTTTATGCTAAGTGAATCTCAAGAGAGAATGCTTATTTGTGCTAAAAAAGGTTGTGAGCAAGCTATTATTGATATCTTTGAAAAATGGGAATTAGATGTTGCAGTTATAGGTGAAGTAACAGCAACTGGAAATATGGAACTGTTCTGGCATGGAGAAAAGTGTGCAGAAGTTCCTGTTCAACCAGTATCTGAAGAAGCACCAATACTAGACAGACCTGTAAAAGAACCAGAATACTTAAAAGATATCGCAAATATAACTTTAGATAAAAATATTGCAAATCAAGATGCCTTTGATAATATGTTTAGTGATATGGAAGTTGTGGATAAATCATGGGTTTATTCTCAATATGATTCTATGGTACAAACAAATACAATCGAAGGACCTGGGACTTTAGATGGATCATCAATTAGAATCAAAGAGACTGGTAAGGCACTTGCTATGAGTGCTGATTGTAACACTAGATTATGTTATATCAACCCAGAATTAGGAGCAGCCGCAGCTGTTATGGAATCTGGAAGAAATGTAGCAATGAGTGGAGCAAGACCAAAAGCAATTACAGATTGTCTTAACTTTGGAAACCCACAAAACCCAGAAGTAATGTGGCAGTTTAAAATGGCTTGTGAAGGTATCAAATCAGCTTGTAAAGAGCTTGTAACACCAGTTATTGGTGGAAATGTTTCTTTATACAATGAAACAAATGGAGTAGGGGTTTTCCCAACACCTTCAATTGCAATGGTTGGAGTTAATGAAGATGCAAACAGAGTTTTACCTTCAAGATTAAAAGAAGATGGAAACACACTTTTCCTTTTAGGTGATACTAAAGGTGAGTTTGGTGGGTCTTTATATATGAAAAAAATGTATAACAAAGTTGCTGGTCTTCATCCTGAAGTTGACTTTAAAAAAGAGTTAGCACTTTGGGATACAGTTATTGATGCAAACACATCATCTCTTTTAGCAAGTGCTAAAGATGTAAACGTTGGTGGATTGGCAATTGCTATTGCTAAGATGGCTGTTGTTGGTAACAAAGGGGTAAGCGTATCTGTTGAGTTAAATGACTCAAAAGATATCTTCTGTGAATCTTTAAGTAGAGCAGTTGTAGAAGTTAAAGAAGAAAATATTGAAGCATTTACTAGCCTTGCAGCTACTAAGGGTATCTCTTGTACTAAAATTGGAACAGTTGGTGGAGATACAATCTCTATCAATGATGTTACAATCTCTTTAGATAGTGCAAAAGATATCTATTTTAATAAATTTAAACAAGTAATCGAACAAGACTTATAATAAAAAAGGTTAAAAGCCTTTTTTATTAAACTACTCATCCAATACAATTAGGAATTTTATGGAAAATATAAGCATCATAACTATTATTACCATAGCATTTTTAGGTTCATTTGGCCATTGTATTGGCATGTGTGGAGGAATAGTTGTCGCATATTCAAGTACAAAGATAGACAACTCTTGGTCTAAAGTAAAACAATCCCTATCTCATATATTATATGCCCTAGGAAGAGTATCAACCTATGTTATCTTAGGTGCTATATTTGGTTATGCTGGAAGTGTTGTAACTTTTGATAATACTACAAGTGGAATACTACTTTTATTTACTGGTTTTTTGATGGTATTAGTTGGCTTATCTTTAAGTGGTAAACTAAAATTTCTTACAAGCATAGAACACTCTGTTTCTAAATCAAAAATTTATCAACAAACTTTTCGTAAACTATTAGGTTCAAATAGTTTTATTAGTTTTTATTTGTTGGGTATGTTAAATGGACTACTTCCTTGTGGATTTGTTTATGTATTTGCCATCACAGCAGCTAGTACTGGAAGTATTTTATGGGGTGCTTTTGTTATGCTAATCTTTGGACTAAGTACAATTCCTGCTATGTTTTCTCTAGGTTTTTTTGTGGGAATATTTAAACAAATAGCCCTAAGAAACCTTTTTATTACAATAGCTTCAATATTGGTAATTATATTTGGTATTTATGTTATGCACAATGGATATGAATATTTAAATAACCCAAATAAACCAATGCTAAGTTCTCATATTTAAAACTTTAATCAACTTCTTCATACTCTTTGATTTTAAAGTTGTTTCTCCCACTATTTTTTACTTCATAAAGTAAATCATCAGCAATTTTGAAAATTTTCTCTTTAGTTATATTTTTATTTACATCAAAAACACATGCTCCAAAAGAAGCTGTAACATATTCTGATACTAAATTTTGTGTATGTGGTATTTTTAAATCTTCAATTGAAGATTTTATTTTTTTCACTAATGTTGTAATTCCCTCTAAATCTATATCATAAACTAATGCCCCAAACTCTTCTCCACCTAGTCTAAATGCATAATCACTAGCTCTATGTAAATTATCCCTTAGAGTATTTGCAAGTTCAATAAGTACATTATCTCCCATTTGATGTCCATATGTATCATTGTATTGTTTAAAACAATCTATATCAAATATTATAAATCCAAGTGCTTTATTATCTCTTTGTGCTCTTTGAATCTCTTTTTCAAATATTTCATTGAAAAATCTTCTATTATAGAGATTTGTCATATGATCAGTTACTGAGAGTATCTCTACTGCTTTTTTATCTGTAGTATCCACACGAATAGAAGCATAACCAGTGATATTCCCTTGTGAATCAAACATAGGAGAAATTCTTGCTTTTACCCAATAAAAACCACCATTTTTTTTACGATTTTTTATCTCACCTTCCCAAGCCTGACCATTTTTAATTGTTTGCCATAATTCTTCAAATACTTCTTTTTTAGTATCTGGATGTCTTATTATACTATGAGGTTGTCCTATTAGTTCTTCTTGCGTGTATTCTGATATATTGCAAAATGCTTTTGATACTTCTGTGATTTTACCTTTTAAATCAGTTTTTGAAGCTATTAAGTATGTGTCTATTATCTCTAAATAGGTTTTGTTTTCTAAAGTTTTTTTGTCTACTAACTCTTCAAGATTTTGAGTATAAAACTCTAGCTCTTTTTCAGTTGCATAACTTTTTAAAGCCTCTTTTATTGTCATGATAAAATCAGTTTGTTCCCAAGGTTTTGAAATATATCTATATAAGGCACCATTATTAATAATATTAGTTATTCCATCAAGATCAGCTTGTCCAGTAAGGAGCATTTTTTTTGTATTTGGTAGTAAGTTTTGTACTTTAATTAAAAACTCATCACCTTTCATACCGGGCATTAAAAAATCACTAACTACTAGTTCAAGTTCTATTCCATCAAGCTTTAATTCTTCGATTATTTCTAAAGCATCTTCTGCACTTTGTGCAAGTTCTATATCATACTCATCACCAAAAAAAGTAAATAATTGCGTTTTTAAAGAAGTAAGAACAATCTGTTCATCATCAACACATAATATTGCTTTACTCATCTAGTTTACCTATCTCTTCTTTTATTTTAGAAACTAATTCAGATGATTCCCAAGGTTTTGAAAAAGTACATTTTAAATCAGCATTAAGTTGAGCATTTTTAATAGCTTTTTCATCTGCTTGTCCTGTTAGAAGTATTTTGATTACTTTTGGAAATTTTTTATGTGCTTCTATTAAAAATTCATCACCTTTCATTCCTGGCATTAACCAATCAGAAACAATAACTAATACTTTTACACCTTCACTGCTAAGCTCATCTAATATCTCTAAAGCATCTTCAGCATTTTGTGCAAGTTCAATAGTGTAGTCTTTAAATTGTCTGCTTAAATCTTGGGATAAAGATCTAAGTATAATATCTTCATCGTCTACACATAGTATGGCTGACATCATTTTGTTTCTCCTTTTATATTTTTTGATAAATAAACAGTAATAATTGTCCCATGTTCATCACTTTGTAGATCAATTTTACCATTATGTGCATCAACTATTTTTTTAACAATATCTAAGCCAAGTCCACTACCTTCACCAGATTTTTTTGTTGTAAAAAATGGATTAAATATCTTTTTTTGTAACTCTTGTGGTATTCCACAACCACTGTCTTTGATACTTATTATTTGATAGTTTGTATTTTCAGAAGTAGAAATTTCAAGTTTGCCTTGATTATCCATGGCATGAATAGCATTTGATATTAGGTTCATCCAGACTTGTGAAAGTTCATCAGGATAACAAAAAATTGCATCTAATGAAGTGTAGTTTTTTGTAACTTCTATACCTTGTTTTAGATTGTGACTAAATAGTATTAAAATATCATCAAGTGAGTTTTCTACTCTTTCTATAACACCTTCTCTATCGTGGTCAAAGTGAGCAAATTTTTTAAGTGCATATATAGTCTTAGAAGCTCTATTTACAGCCCGTATTATATTGTGTATATTTGAGATTGTTAAATATTCATCATAAAGTACATCAATAATAAAGTGTGCACTTTTGTGGGTAATTAGATTTTTGTATGGTGTGATATCATCGATGTTAAACTGTGAAAACTTATCTGCAAAATATCTGCTATTTTCAACACCTATACTATCAAGTTGTTCCACTAGTCTTTTTCTTAATATTCGTTCATCTTTTATACTTAAAATAGAAATCTTAAGAGGAAGGTTTGATTTTAATTTTAAAAGAGTCTCTTTTTCATCTTCATTTAGCAATAAGGCTAGTTTAGGGATATTTTTAATTATATTATTTAATGATTGTAGAATATTATCAGATGATGATTTTATTGCACCAAGAGGAGAGTTTATCTCATGAGAAACTCCTGCAATGAGCTGTCCTAAGGCTGTTAGTTTTTCTGATTCTATTAATTTGTTTTGTGCATTTTTTAGTTCATTTAAACTCTTCTCTAAAGCAAGAGCTGTATTTTTTAGTTTCTTTTTATCTTCACTTTGTTTTGTTATATCTGAAAAAACTCCAATATAATAAACTATTTTTTTATCTCTTTTTACAACTCCAATTGCAAGTTTTGAAATATACTTTTGACCATTTTTATGTTGATTTGTTAATTCACCATTCCAAAAGTTCTCATTGATTACTGATTTCCATAGCTTTTTATAAAACTCTTTTGACTCTCCATGCTTACCATGCAATATACTAGGATTTTTTCCTATGATTTCACTCTCTTTATAGCCACTTATTCTTTCAAAACCATGATTAGTTTGGATTACTTTTCTATCACTATTTAGTACTAAGATACCTTCCATAGTATTTTTAAAAACTTCATCTGCAATTTCAACTCTTAAACCCTCTTCTTGAAGTTTTTTTACATATTGTGAAATAATATATGCAAATGCAAAAATAATCAAACCAAAGGCAATAGTTAAATATTTAATTGAATCGATGAAATTATAAAAGCTCAATAATATCTTTTCTTTATGTATATAAGATATGATAGTCCAATTTCTTCTTGAGAGTGTCTCTCTATTTGGACTAATAATATCTACAGGATTTATCTGACGAAAAGCAAAAAGTTTATTATTCTCATCTAGCGCTATTGAGTGTTTTACATTAGAAGAATTGATTTTTGCCCAACCTTTAGGATAGTCATTTTGAAAACTTATATTTTTATTAAACATAAATCCCCATTCATCCGATGACTTAAACCCTAACATATAGTATGAATCTTTATTTAAAAGTAAGCTGTTTATATCTATAGAAGATAGTTTTAACTCTTTTAAAATCTCATCACCTAAATAATTTATTAATATATATCCAGATATTTTGCCATCTGCATTTGTTACAGGAGTAGAAATTCTTATTGTTGGATTATATGGTATTTCTATTTTTCCATTTTCAACATTTAAATCAAATTGAGATAGATAGATTTCACCATCTTTTAAAGTTTTTGATTCCTTAAAGTAGTATCTATTTGATTTATCTTGTAAATTCTCTTTTTTTATAATAATTGTTTTGTTATTTTTATTATCTACTCTTACAACTTCTTGTCCACTGTTATTTACAAATCGTATTTGTGAGTAGACTTTTCTTGATTGGGATATTCTTTTTAAATCTTGTGTGAAAAATTCTAGATTTTCATCATAAGAATATTTTTTGTTATTTAAGAAGTAATTGTAAACACTTGCGATATATAAGATATCTTTTTTTGTATTTAGTAGGTTTTTTTCTATTATATTATATTGAAGTTCATTATGTTTTTCAATATTTATTATGTAGTTGTTTTCAATTTTAGTATATACCCCATGTAAATAAGTTCCCAATATAATAAATGAGAATAGGGTTGTTATGATAGTTATTTTTATAAAAGCTTGTTTTTTTAAAAAGTTCAAAATTAGATTCCACTTAAGTTTAGTAAATAGAATAGTAGCATAATCTTTTTATAAGTCAAGCGATTTTGTATAAAAAATATACCAAATAATATAAGTTTATTATTAGTTATAATATAGTCTTATATAATTTATAAAATTATTTTAATTAGTGTTTCAAAAGTGATTTTTTTATAACTATTTAGCATATAGAGAGTACAAATGCAAACAGAGTTTAGTAAGTAAAAACTCTATTTCTACCACTCTCTTTTGCTTGGTATAAAGCATTGTCTGCATTTTTAAATACTTCATCAAAAGTTTGTTTTGAAGTTTTAAAATTACTTATTCCAAAAGATACTGTAATATGTTTTACTATTGAGAAATCTGCTTTTTCTATATCAGACCTTAGTTTATCCGTAATCTTTTCAGCGATTGCCAAATCTTTTGTTTGCAATAAAAGTATAAACTCTTCACCACCCCATCTTGCAAAAATGTCATTTTGTCTAATCTTTTTTGAAATCAAAGCTGAAAGTTCTTTTAGTATAGTATCTCCCACATCATGCCCAAAGGTATCATTTACATCTTTAAATTTATCAATATCAAGTATGGCAATTGAGTAATTAAAACTGAGGTTCATATTTTTTATGTTTTCTTCCAATCCTCTTCTATTGTAAATACCAGTTAAAGCATCATAGTAAGCTTTAAGGCGTAAGTTCTTATTTGTGTTAGTCAATACTGTATTTTTTTCTCTTAAAATACTTAGCAAGAGATTAAAAAACTTTGCCACAATTCCAATTTCAGTATCTCTTTCTTCATAAACTTTTTTTTGTATATTTCCAGTTTTCATAATACTAACAATACTATCAATGGTCTCAACCCAAGGAAGTCTTGCATTATGTTCACTTGTATTTAATCCTAAAACTTCATGTTTTTTTCTTACTCTTAATAGATTGATTTTATGTAAAAAAAGAAATAAAATAACTCCAAGGGAAAAAGCAAAAACAAAAGCAACCAAAACACCTAAGGTTTGTACCCAAATAAGCTCAAACCTTGAAAATCCTTCTGGAAGTTTTGCAAATATCCCAACAGCAATAGTTCCCCAAGCTCCTGTAAACCCATGTATACTTATGGCACTCAAAGGATCATCTACTTTAAACACTTTTAATAAAAGCTGATCACTATAAAACATAACAAAAGCAGAAATAAAACCTACAAAAGCTGATTGAATTAGAGTTAACTCATAACAGCCTGCTGTGATTCCAACAAGTCCTGCAATTATCCCAAAACTAAATATTTCAACTTCAACTTTCTCTTTAGAAAATAGGGTAATTACCCATGCCCCAAATCCACCAAATACTGCTGATAAAAGAGTATTTAACAAAATCAAAGTAACAGAAGCATCAAACTTTAGTAAGCTTCCAGCATTGAATCCAAACCAAGCAAAAAAGAGTATAAAAACACCAAAAACAATAAAGTTATGATTACTTGGTGCAAAATATTTTATTTTTCCATTTTTCCATTTTCCAAGTCTTGGTCCTAAAACAAGTGTTCCAGCTAAACCAATCCAAGCTCCAAGTGAATGCACAACAGTAGAACCTGCAAAATCGATAAAGCCAAGTTGTTTTAACCATCCATTGTCATTCCATGCCCAATGTCCAAAAATAGGATATATTAGTGCAGAAACGATAATGGCTACAATAATATAACCATTAAATTTTATTCGCTCTGCAACTGCACCTGAAATAATAGTAATGGCAGTTGCTGCAAACATCGCTTGGAAAAAGAAGATTGCATTCTCTTCTAAGTTTAAGCCACTTATTAAAAATCTATCAGTGCCAAATAGTCCAAAATTATCAGTTCCAAACATCAATCCAAAACCAATAATCCAAAAGAAGATAATACCAAACACAGTGTCAATAAGATTTTTCATTGCCACATTAATAGTGTTTTTTGTTCTAACTGTACCTGTCTCTATTAGTGCAAAACCAAGTTGCATCATAAAAACTAAAAAGGCGCATAATAAAATCCATAATAAGTCAATATTACTCATAAGAAACTTCCTAACGTAACATATAATATGAAGAAATAATATCCAAAAAGTAATCTCTTAAAAACTACATACTGTATATAAAATATACAGATTTTTAAAAGCGACTACTAATTACTTTTTTTGTATAATCTCGAAAAATTATATAATAACAGAGGAATTAATTTGAGAGCATTAATCAGTGTTAGTGATAAAAGTGGTGTTGAGAATTTTGCAAAAGAGTTAGTAAAATTAGGTTACGAGATAATTAGTACAGGTGGTACTTATAAAGCTTTAGAAAATGCAGATATACCTGTAATAGAAGCAAACGAAGTTACAAAATTCCCAGAGTGTTTTGAAGGAAGAGTTAAAACTCTAAACCCATATATTCATGGTGGAATCTTACACAGACGAGACAAGCAATCTCATTTGGACCAAGCGAAAGAATTAGGTGTTGAAGGTATTGATTTAGTATGTGTAAACTTGTACCCATTTAAAGCAACAATTGAAAAAACAGATGATTTTGAAGAGATTATTGAAAACATCGACATCGGTGGACCAGCGATGGTGCGAAGTGCTGCAAAAAACCACGATAGTGTTATTATTGTAACTGATGTTGTTGATTATGATTTAGTATTAAACAATCTTAAAAATGACACAAATACACAAGAGTTTAGAAGAGATATGATGATAAAAGCATATGAGCATACAGCTGCTTATGATGCAATGATTGCAAACTACATGAACAAAAGATTCAACGGTGGAATGGGTGCAAAACAATTCATCGTAGGTGAAAAAGTATTTGATACAAGATACGGAGAAAACCCACACCAAAAAGGTGCATTATACGAGTTTGATAAACACCTATCAAATAAATTTATCACACTAAAAGGTGAAGCATCTTTTAATAACATGGGAGATATAAGTGGAGCTGCTAAAATAGCATCAGCATTTGGTGATGACAATGCAGTATGTATAGTAAAACATGGTAACCCATGTGGATTTGCTATCAAAGATACACTTTTAGAATCTTATACTGAAGCTCTTAAATGTGACCCAATCTCAGCATTTGGTGGAGTGGTTGCTGTAAATGGAATAGTTGACTTAGACTTAGCAGTTAAAATGAATGAAATCTTCCTAGAAGTAGTATTTGCAGCTGATTTTACAGCTGAAGCTGAAGAAGAGTTAAATAAAAAGAAAAGAATCAAACTATTCAAACAAGGAACATCTAAACTTGAAATGGCAAATGATGAATTCAACTTCAAAATAGTTGATGGTGGATTTGTTTATCAAGATGCTGATAAAGTAGAAGAGGACGAAGTTAAAAATTCTGAACTAAAATCAAAAAGAGAAGCGACTACTCAAGAAGTAAAAGATATGGAGATAGCTTACAAAGTAGCATCTTTAACAAAATCAAACTGTGTAGTATACGTGAAAAACTCAGCTATGGTTGCAGTTGGTATGGGTATGACTTCAAGAGTTGACGCAGCAAAAGCAGCACTTAGAAAAGCAGAAGATTTAGGTATCGATGTAAGTGGTTCAGTACTAGCTAGTGAAGCTTTCTTCCCATTTAGAGATTCAATTGATGCAGCACAAGAAGCTGGTGTGAAATGTGTGATTGAGCCAGGTGGTTCTATTAGAGATGATGAGATTATAGAAGCGGCGGATGAGTACGGTATGTCTCTTTATTTTAGTAATAAACGACATTTCTTACACTAAAAAGATGATTTAAATAATCATCTTTCTTCATAACTCTGCGTTAGAGAAAACTTTCTTCTAGTCACTTACTCCAGTAAGCTCCTACGAATAAAGTTTTCTCTGCCTTGATTTCTTTTGAAATCTTACTCATAAAATCAATCTTTTGGATTTATTTTAAAATCTCATGTTTTTAAATTTTATTAATATAATATAATTATTTTATTTATACTACTAATTTAAGACTTTTTTGTATAAAATATATTTTTAATAAAAAGGAACGATATTATGTTTAAATTAATTTTGTTAATAGGGATTATATTATTTTATACGGGATGTATTCCAAATACTTATTATAGTACAACTGATGATTATGCAACGGGTGCTAGATGGTATGATAGAGGAAATTATGAATATGCTGTAAGGTATTGGGAACCACTCGTTTTAAAAGGTGATTGTGATGCTGAAAATGCAATGGGAATGGCTTATCTTCTTGGAAAAGGTAAAAAACAAAACAAAGATAAAGCTGTAGCTTTATTTAAAAAAGCGGCTAATGGAAACCAACAAATGGCTCAAGCGAGGCTTGGAGATTTATATGACCCTATGAATGAAGGATACTTATATTGTAAAACGTGTGAAAAAGATATAGTTCAATCATATAAATGGTATAAACTATCTGAAAGATATGCAAAATATGATAGTGAAAAAGAGTATGCTAAAAAACTAATTAAAATTACAATTAAAAAAATGACTAAGGAACAAATTATAGAAGGTGATAAGTTAGTACAAAACTGGAAACCTACACCAAAAGACTGTAATCCAAGACAGTGGTGGTAAAATCCAAGGATAGGATACAAATTAATAATATATTTCAATGATTCTCATGAAGACCTCTTAAGGTCTTCGTTTCTCTTACTTTGTGTGGACAAAGTAAGCAAAACCACCAACGGCTTCAAAGGTCTTCGACTACCCTCACTTATTATTTTTAATTTCTAGCTTGCGGAACTCATAAAAAAGAGTGAGTTTATCACTCTTTTTTATTCAAACAGTCCTCAGCTTTTTCCGAAATGAAAAATAAACGCTCGTCTTTTGCAGATGTTGGAGAACAAAGGTGGGATAAGGACATTTGCATTTTTGATTTGTCTTATATTCAAACTTTTACTTATTTAAATTTACAAATGATAGTTTGAACTTTTCTTCTTTCCAGACTTTGATGAAGCTGGAAGTTAGATGTTTATTTTCGGTAACACCCGAAACTGTTTGAGCGTTAAGAAGAGTGCTAAATGCACTCTTTAGTGAGTTTTGCAGGGCAGGAAATAAATATTTAACTGGAAGGGAGCTTTGCCTTCATCAACTCGTCTGGTTGCTTTTTGTCTTACTTTTTACAACTAAAAAGTAAGAAAGCGGAAACCTTTAGGTTTTCAAGAGAATAAAGTAAAAGAATAGGGGCAGGTGATAACTATAACTCCAAGAAAGAGGTACTTATTAATAAAATATGTAAAATAATATAGTTAAAACCAATATACTATCCCTGATTATTCTATTTGAGCCCTAACTCAAACTCTTACATGCTTTTATGATTTCTTGAAACATCTCAGGCATGGCAGATGGATCCATTGCTGTGATGATATTCTTATCCACACTCACAGGTTTATTGGTGTAGTTTGCACCTGCATTTTTAAGGTCATCTTGAATAGATGGAAAAGATGTCATGTTCTTATCTTTGCATATTTGAGCTGAAACCAAAACCCAAGGGCCATGACAAATCGCAGCAATCAGTTTTTCACTTTGGTGCATTTTTTGAACAAAATCTAAAACATCTTTATTTGCTCTTAGTTTATCAGGGCCATATCCTCCTGATATAAAAACAATATCATACGTGCTACTTTTTACGTCACTAATAGATAAGTCCGTTTTAAAAACGCCCCCTTTTTTACCCTTGATACTCTTTTTTGTTTGTGATATCACATCTACGTCATGTTTTTCTTCTAAAAAACGATAGTAAGGATATAAAAACTCAACATCTTCAACCATATCTTCTATTAAAATAGCTACTTTTAACATAGGTACTCCTTTTGTATGTATATGAATTATTCTAAAGTAACACATATTTTTATGAGTGTCAAGGGGATTGCTTTGAAAAATTTGAGGAAAAGATAAAAGTAGAAAAGAGAAGAGGTTTTCCTCTTCAAGAGAAATAAAAAATTATAATGAAAGTTTTAAAACACCAATAGCTCTAAAAGCTATTGGTATAATTTTTTCTAATCTATAGGTATAACAGGATTCAATCCAGCAGTAATATGTAAAAAGTGTCTGTGTTTTTCAAACTGATCAATAATATCATTTGCAACTACATCCATCTCATAACCATAAATATCATAAGCTTTATTACCATCTTGTAAATAGACTTCTGCTCTAGCATATTTCTTTTGTTCATGAGTAGGGTTAAGTATCTCAGGAAATGCATATGTTGGTGTATCATATCTACTAAATCTTACTTCATATATAAAGTCTAAATCACCATTGTGCTCTACTGTTAAAACAGAAACACTTTTCTCTTTATTATTGGTAACTTCTACATTCCAACCATGATTTTCAAGCTCTTCTTCTACAGTTTTCATAGCAGTGATTACATCTTCATTGATATATCTTCTTGTCTCTTCTGGCGGTGGAAATTCAATAAGTCTTGAAAGTCTATTTTGCCAAGTTCCAGATACTTTTCCATGTCGTCCTGCATTCATATGATGTTGAAGTGACTCGTATCTAATAGATTCTAAATGTAAGGCTTTATAAAGTCCCCAGCAAGCAATAAGCATAATAATAGCAAAGGGTAAAGCAATAACAATAGAAGCGGCTTGTAATGCTGCAAGTCCACCAGCTATAAGTAATGCTGCTGCTACGACACCTTCAAGTACTGCCCAAAATATTCTTTGCCATACAGGGTTGTTTTCTCTTCCTCCACTTGAAATAGTATCAACTACCAATGAACCTGAATCCGAAGAAGTTACAAAGAAAGTAATAACTAAAATAATTGCAATTATTGAAATAATACTAGCAAAAGGAAAGTGTTCTAAGAATTTAAACAAGGCAGTTGCAACATCTGCTGATACTGCTTTGCTTAAATCAGTAAAACCTTCTTTCATAATAGCATGTAATGCACTGTTTCCAAAAACTGTCATCCATATAAAAGTAAATCCAACAGGAACAAATAATACTCCTAGTACAAACTCTCTAATTGTTCTACCTCGTGAAACTCGTGCAATAAACATCCCAACAAAAGGTGCCCAAGCAATCCACCAAGCCCAATAAAAGAATGTCCACCAACCCATCCATTTTGTATCTTCATATATATATTGATTAAAAGTCATTTGTACAATATGAGTTAAATAAGAGCCTATATTTTCAACCAATGCTCCAAGTAAGAAAAAGCTTGGACCTGCTATAAATACAAATAAAACAAGTGCAAAGGCAAGATAAAGATTTAGTTCAGATAATCGTTTGATTCCTCCATCAAGTCCTAAAACAACAGAGACAGTTGCCATTGATGTAATAATAGCAATCAAGATAATTTGGGTAGTAAGTCCTACTGGTACATCAAAGATATAATTAAGTCCCGCATTAACTTGTAAAACTCCCAAACCAAGAGAGGTAGCAACACCAAAAATAGTTCCTAGAATTGCAACAGTATCAACACTGTGTCCTATTTTTCCATAAATTTTATCACCTATCATTGGATAAAGTGCAGATCTAATAGAAAGAGGTAATCCATGTCTAAAAGAAAAATATGCTAGTACTAAACCAACAACAGCATAAATTGACCAAGCGTGTAATCCCCAGTGAAAAAATGTAATCCTCATAGCTTGCTTAGCAGCTTCTATTGTCTCTTTATCACCTGATGGAGGCGCGCCATAGTGCATAACAGGTTCTGCTACACCCCAAAACATCAATCCTATACCCATACCAGCACTAAATAACATGGCAAACCATGAAATATGACTATATGCTGGTTTTGATTGGTCAGGTCCAAGTTTAAATCGCCCAAAGGGAGAAACTGCTAAAAATATTACAAATAAAGTAAATATTCCAACGCTAAGCATATAAAGCCAACCAAATTTGTCTGCTATGAATTGTTTCATACCACTAAAAGTTTCACCTGCTACCTGCGGCATTGCCATTGCAAATATTACAAGTATTACAATAATAGCAACGGAGGGGTAAAATACAGGTTTTAAAACAGTTGATTGTTTTTTCTTATTTTCCATAATTCTCCTTTAATTTGAATCCATTATATCCTCAAAGTAATATAATGTCCCTAAAAGAGGGAGGTTTTGAAGTGTTAAACAGTCTGCGTCATTGTCTACTAGCTCCTACATGACCACCGGTTCTTAGACTTTAATTTAATTTATCAATTTCTTTTTTCACCTCTTTGATACCAGATATATTCAGTATCATTTTTAATTTTGCAGTAGAATAGCTCTCCTGAATTTCTCCAGGGGTCAAGTACTATACCTTCATTGATATCACAGGCTTTACAGGTAACTACTAAGGTGTTATGTTCTTTCCAATAGTCACCTAAATTTGCTGTTGCAAAATAATAGTCAAAACTTTTTAACTCTAAACTTTTTGCATGTTTTAACATATCAATTGCAAAATGCCAGCAGTAGCCTTTCTCTTTTACTCCAATATTGACTAAAAAATTATGAAATAATGGAGGGCTTACTAAACTGTATGATTCTTTTAAAATTTTTGCTTGTTTAAACATCTCATTGGAGAGAATTGTGGCTTCTTTTTTATCTACTTTTTCATTTAAAGAGTATAATAATATGGCTAACTTATTATTATCTACTTGTTCATTAACTTGTATGTTTGATGCTGTACATCCAATAAATAAGATAGAAAATAGTATTGTAAATATGTATTTCATGAAAAAAGTATAGCTTATTTTGATATTGAGTTTATTAAGTATATATTTAAAGTGTATAATTTATTGTAGTTAAAACTTATATTATTACAATAGTTACATATAAAAATTACAAGGATAATCTCATGTTAAAAGTTTTTATAATTAGTGCAATACTCTCTTTATCTCTATTTTCACAAAATGTTTTAGAGTTTAAAAGTGAAAAAATGACGGTGGTTGTAGAAAAAATTGCATCAAACTTAGGAATAGTTTGGGGTATGAGTGAGTTAGATGAACACAGAATAATTTTGAGTTTAAAAAAAGGTCAATTTGTTGTCCTGAACACGCAAAATGGAACTCCAACACCTCTTAAACCATCTTTGGATGTGTTTTTGCAAGGACAAGCTGGTTTGTTAGATGTGCAAGCTTCACCTTCTTTTGAAAAAGATAAGACGATATTTTTTACTTATGTGAAAAATATCAACAATCAAGGTGCAACAACACTTGCAAAAGCACAGTTAATTAATGAAAAATTAGAAAATATACAAGATATTTTAGTCACAAAATCTTTAAGTGATACAACTAGACACTTTGGAAGTAGAATTACATTTGATGATAAAGGGCATATCTATTTTGGTATAGGTGATAGAGGGGTTAGACCCAATGGACAAGATTTAAGCACACACTCAGGCTCTATTATTAGACTCAATTTAGATGGTTCAATTCCACAAGATAATCCCTTTATAAATCAAAAAAATGCTTTACCTGAAATTTATAGCTTTGGTCATAGAAATCCACAAGGACTCTTTTTTTATAAAAAGACCCAACAGCTAATTAGTGGAGAACATGGACCAAGAGGTGGAGATGAAATCAATATTATTAAAAAAGGCACAAACTATGGCTGGCCAGTTATTTCATATGGTAAAGAGTATTGGAATCCACTACCTGTAGGTGAAGACACACATAAACAAGGGATGGCTCAACCAATTAAATATTATGACCCATCAATTGCTCCTGGTTCTTTGATAGTCTATGAGGGCAGTCATTTTAAATCATGGAGAGGAGATATCTTTCAAGGTGCCTTAAAACTCACCCATTTAAATCGTATAGTTATTGATAAAAACAATAATGTTGTAAAAGAAGAGCGCCTTTTACAAGAGTTAGATGAACGTATTAGAAGTGTTATGGAAGGTAAAAATGGCAAGCTTTATATTTCAACTGATAGTGGGAATATTTACAGACTTTTTTTAAAAGAAAAATAAGATAGATGTTTAGTAAATCGTATACTTTGATTAAGAATGAAAAGTCTCTATAAAGATATTTTTAAATATCTGAATTTTGCTAATAAAACATTTCAATTAAATATGAAAAGTGTATAATATCTTTTACCGCTTTTTAATCATACATGCACTATCATCACGAAAAATAAAAGGAATATAATGGAACGAACAAAATCAGTATTTATAGCTATATCTTCACTATTTTTTTCAATTGGTTTTTTAGCTATTGGGTACGGGATGATTATGACTTTTGTTGGTGTATTTCTTAAAGAAAATGGAAGTTCGGATATGGTTATTGGGCTTATAAATGCTGCATTCTTCCTAGGTGCTATGGCCTCTGCTATTTTTTCTCAAAAGATTATTTCTAACATTGGGCATATTCGTAGTTTTGTTACCTTTGCTTCTTTGATGGTTATTACATTTTTACTTCACTCTTTATTTTTAAATGAAGCATTTTGGGCAATACTTCGGCTTATATCTGGATTTGCTTATTATGGCTTATTGATTATTTTGGAGAGTTGGCTAAATGAAAAAAGTTCAAATGAACAAAGAGGTCAGATATTAGCTATTTATACTGCTGTATTTTATCTTTCAACTGCGGTTGGACAGTTATTATTAAATATTGAAGATGATTTTAAACATATGATTTTTTCTATTGGTGCTGTGTTGGTACTTTTTTCTGTAATATTTATAGCAATGACAAAGATTAAAGAACCTATTTTACAGCCTTTTGAAAGATATAGTTTTCCAAAGCTTTATAATGTGGTACCCCTAGCGGTAACGGGTAGTTTTATTAGTGGTTTTTTTATTGGTGGTTTTTTTACAATGGTGCCACTTTATATTTTAAAAGTTTTTGATTCTAAAGAGGTCTTATCTTTATTTATGACTTTTACTCTTATTGGAGGACTACTTTCACAATGGCCTATTGGTAAGCTTTCTGATATTTATGGTAGACGAAAACTTATTTCATTTACTGGATTTTTTACAGCAATTATCTCTTTGATGTTCATATTATTACCTCCAAGTGAAACCATGACATATATTTTAGGTGTTTTATTGGGAATTAGCATTTTTTGTATTTATCCTTTAAGTTTATCTAGAGCAAATGATGTTATTGATGAAAATAAAGATATTGTAGAGATTAGTAGAGCTTTACTTTTTGCATATGGTATGGGCTCATTTTTTGCACCAGTTATCATTGGGATAGGATTTAATTACCTATCACATCAAATACTTTTTATTATGTTTCTTATTTTAGGTGTTTATTTAGCCTTATATTCTTTATCAAGAAAACGTGTTGAAGATGATCATATGAGTGTCTTTGTATCTGTTCCAGTTGCAGCAGGGGCTATAGTACCAGAGTTTGACCCAAGACAAGACCAAGAGTGGGTTGATGAACAGCAAGCTAATAATTAGAATTTATTTTGTTTTTAAATAATATAGATATAATTTTTCTTTTTAAGGAAATGGCTTGAAAATGAGACTTTTTATTATCTTATTACTGTTAATCTCTTTTCAAGTATTACGTGCTCAAGAGTTAAAAAAAGTAACTCTTCAGCTCTCTTGGTTTGATCAATTTCAATTTGCTGGGTATTATATAGCCAAAGAAAAAGGTTTTTATAAAGATTTAGGCTTAGATGTTGAAATAAAACCATTTGCTTTTGGAATAAATGTTCCCAATGAGATAGATGAAGGAAGAGCTGATTTTGGGGTTGGAAGAGAGACTTTAATTTTAGATAGGGCAAAGGGCAAAAAAATAGTTGCACTTTATGCTTTGTTTCAAGCTACCCCTTTAATTTTACTCACTTCAAATGATACAAATATTAACAAAGTTGAAGACTTTGTTGATAAAAAAATAATGACCACATCAGATGACTCTAGTGAGGTCTCTATAAAAGCTATGATTAGCTCAAAAAAAGTAAAAGTTGAAGATTTACACTTTATAAAACATACTCACAACATAAATGACTTAATAAATAAAAATACAGACATAATCTCCGCATATATTTCCAAATCTCCCTTTGACTTAGATGAAAAAGGAATACCTTATAAAGTATTTGACCCAAAAGATTATGGCTTTGATATGTACAGTGATTTTTTATTTACCAATGAGAATATGATAAATAAGGATTTAGATATAGTAGATGCTTTTAAGCAGGCCTCTTTAAAGGGCTGGGAATATGCCTATTCAAATATAGATGAATCAGTTGATTTAATTTCTAAAAAATATAATTCACAGAACATATCAAGAAAAGCATTAGCATATGAAGCAAAAGAGTTAAAAAAACTATCATATCATCATACAAAAACTCTTGGAAAAATAAAAGAAGAAAAAGTACAAAGAATATATGACTTATACAATGTTATGGGTTTAATTCCCCAAAAGACAGATCCTAAAAAATTTGTCTATTATGAGCATAAAAACAGAAAAATATCTTTAACAAAAGAAGAGAAAAGTTATTTAAATGAAAAAAATTCTTTTAAAGTATGTGCACATCCAAGTTTAAAACCATATAGTTATTTTGAAAATCAAGATTTCAAAGGTTTTGTTTCTGATTATTTTGAAATAATATCAAAAAAAACAGGAATAGAGTTTGAAATAATAAAAAGAGATAACTTTAAAGACTCTGTTGATTTATTTAAAAATAGAAAGTGTGATATTCATAGCTCTTTATCAAATGCAGAACATAGAAAAGAGTATGCAAATTTCACTAAACCATACTTTTCTATTCCTTTTGTTCTTATTTCTAGATTAGATTTTCCCTTTATTGATAGTTTAAGTGCCTTAAAAGATAAAAAAATTGGAATAGTTGGTAGTTATAATATTAGCAAAAGAGTGAAAGAAAAATATCCAAATATAGAGTTTGTGGATGTAAAAGATATAGATGAGGGTATTGCAAAAGTATTAAATGAAGAAATAGATGGACATGTTGATGTTCTTTATAGTTCATTGTATAAGCTTTATGATAAAAACAATTTTGAATTAAAGATTTCAAATAAACTTGATATTGGAGGAAATCTTAGTATTGGGGTTAGAAATGATGATAAATATCTTTTTAATATAATAAATAAAGCTGTAAATAGTATTGATGATGAAAGTATTGATAAACTTATTAAACCATGGCTAACAGTTGAGTATAAAGAGAAGACTGAATATACTCTTCTTTGGGAAATATTAGCAGTAGTTGGAGTGATTTTTTTAGCACTTTTATATAGACAAAAAGTATTGAAAGCTGCAAATAAATCTCTATATGAAAAAGTTGAAGAAAAAACAGAAGAGTTAAAAAATATAAATAAAAATCTAGAACAAAGAATTAAAGAAGAAGTAGAAGAGAACTTAGCAAAAGATAAGCTTTTACAGCGTCAAACAAAAATGGCTTCAATGGGTGAGATGATAGAAAATATTGCTCACCAATGGAGACAACCTTTATCTGTAATAAGCACTGGGGCTAGTGGAATAAAACTAAAAAAAGAGATGGATAAATTAGATGATAAGTATCTATTTTCTTCTTTAGATTCAATAACTAACTCTGCACTTTATCTTTCACATACAATTGATGATTTTAGATTTTTCTTTAAACCAAATAAAGATAAAAAAAGTTTTATTTTAGAAAACTGTTTTCAAAAAACTTTAAATATCATTAGTTTTAAGTTTGCCAATGAAAATATAAAGATAATAGAAAATATAGAAGAGATAAAAATAGTAGGATATGAAACAGAATTAATACAAGTGTTAATGAATATATTAAATAATGCAAAAGATGCACTGATGGTTCAAGAGTTAGAAGAAAAACTCATTTTTGTTGATATTTATAAAGAAAAAAATACTGCAGTTATTAAGATAAAAGATAACGCAGGTGGGATTGATCCTGAAATTATTGAGAAAGTATTTGAGCCATATTTTACAACTAAACATAAAAGTCAAGGTACAGGTATAGGGTTGTATATGTGTAATCAAATTATTTCTAAACACATGAATGGATTATTAGATGTCTCAAATACAGAGTATATGTACAATAAGAACAAATATACAGGCGCAGAGTTTAAAATAATTTTTTATGACTAATAATTTAACTTTTGATATAATTACTACATATTATTAAATTAGGAATTGCTATTTGAACTGGTTAGATATAGATAAAAAGCATGTTTGGCACCCTTACAATTCACTCCCTTCAAAAACAAAACTTTTAGCAGTAAAAAGAACTGATAAAACTTTTATATTTTTAGAAGATGAGACAAAACTTATAGATGGTATGAGTTCCTGGTGGAGTGCGATTCATGGGTATAATCATCCCAAACTAAATGAAGCATTAAAAAAACAAGTTGATATTATGCCCCATGTTATGTTTGGGGGACTTGCGCATGAGGGTGCTGCAAAACTCTCTAAACTTTTGGTTGATTTGACAGGTTTAAACTCTGTATTCTTATGTGACAGTGGCTCAGTTTCTGTTGAGGTTGCACTAAAAACTGCAATTTTATATCAAAAAGCAAAAGGAAAAGAAAAGTATAAATTTCTTGCACTAAATAATGCCTATCATGGAGATACATTGGGGGCAATGAGTGTATGTGATCAAAAAAACTCTATGCATTCAATATATGGTTCATATTTACCACAACATATATTTACCCAAGAACCAGAATTTGGTTTTGATAGTGATTGTACTAGTTCTATAAAACACTTAGAAGAAAAGTTTAAAAAACATCATGAGGAAATAGCAGGATTTATCCTTGAGCCAGTTGTTCAAGGGGCAGGTGGCATGAGGATATATAACACAAGCTATTTACAAAAAGCTAGAGAGTTATGTAGTAAATATGATATTTTACTTATAGCAGATGAAATTGCAACAGGCTTTGGACACACAGGAAAAATGTTTGCTTGTGAACATGCAAATATAAAACCAGATATATTGACACTTGGAAAGGGACTTACTGGTGGTTATATGACTATGGCAGCAATGATTAGCTCAAAAGAGGTAAGTGATACTATATCAAATAGCAAAATAGGTGTACTTATGCATGGACCAACATTTATGGCTAATCCTTTAGCTTGTAGTGTTGCCATAGCTTCTATTGAACTTTTGATAGAGTCTTCATGGGAAAAAAGAGTTCAAAATATAGAAAAAATATTTTCAGATGAACTAGAAAATGCAAAAGGTATTGAGCTTGTAAAAGATGTGAGAAATATAGGGGCTATAGGAGTAATTGAATTAAAAGATGACTCTTATGCACAAGAGATTCAAGATTATTGTGTGAAAAATGGGGTATGGATAAGACCTTTTGGAAAACTTATTTATTCCATAGTTGCATATACTATTGAAGAAGAAGATTTAAGAAAAATTGTTAGAACTATGATTAAAGCAATAAAAGCAATAAAGAGTTAAGATGAAAAAAGAGGGTTTTAAAAAGTTAATAACAAACTTACCAAAATATCCTGGTGTGATGGGTCGAGATAGATTTTTTAATAGTGCAGTTTTAATCCCCTTTGTAAAAATTAAGGGTCAATATTTTATTCTTTTTCAAAAAAGAGCAGCAGGTATAAAACAAGGCGGAGATATCTGTTTTCCAGGAGGTGGCTTTGAAGAAGGTATTGATAAAAACTTCAAAGATACAGCACTAAGAGAGACAAATGAAGAGTTAGGTATTGCTAAAAAAGATATAAAAATTATAGGACAACTTGATACGATGGTTGCTTCATTTGGAACTATAGTAGAGCCTTTTGTTGGATTAATAAAGAAAAAAGCTATCAAAAATATGAAACTTGATAAAAATGAAGTTGAAAATACATATTTGATTCCCTTAGATTACTTCAAAAAAAATGAACCAGATATTTATAATCTAAGAACTGAAGTAAAGCCATATCACATAGATGAACATGGAAATAAAGAGGTTTATTTTCCAGTTGACAAATTAAAACTTCCAGAAACATATCAAAAACCATGGGGAAATAAAAAACATAAAGTCTACGTATATAAGTATAAAAAACGAGTTATTTGGGGATTGACAGCAGTTATTTTAAATGATTTATTAAAAAAGTATTAAAATTCAAACAAAATTGTTATAAATAAACAAAGACTAAATACTATTTATTTATAATTAAAGTAAATACACAAAAAAGGATAAATCATGATTTCAAGAATTCACGACATAATTTCGGACCTTTTTAGTAACTTTCAATCTATATTTTTACTATTGGCTAGATTAACTCTTGCATACGGTTTTTATGAACCAGCAATGAAAAAGTGGTCTGATATAGAGGGTATTGCACAATGGTTTGGATCATTGGGGATTCCATTTCCTACATTAAACGCATATATGGCTGCTACAACTGAACTTTTAGGGGTTGTACTACTAGCTCTTGGTTTATTTACTAGGTTAATTTCTATACCTTTAATAGTTGTAATGATTGTTGCAATTTTTACAGTACATATTGGAAATGGCTTTAGTGCAGGAGATAATGGATTTGAGATACCATTATATTATTTATTATTCTTAGGTATTTTTCTATCGCATGGTGCAGGAAAGATATCAGTTGATAATTTTATATTTAAAAAATAGATAATTATTATTAATTTGATTTTGATATAATTTAAATCTTACATCTAAGTATATTTGTAAAATATTTTAAATTAAAGTAGGAATCATGAATAGAATAGTAATTAATAATAAAGAGATATTTCCATCAAAAGTTGTATGTATTGGAAGAAATTATGTTGAACATATAAAAGAGTTAAATAATGAAACACCTGAAGAGATGGTTTTTTTCATTAAACCCAACTCTGCAATAGCTAATCAACTCTTTTTTCCAAAGTTTGCAAATTCATGCCACTATGAATCTGAAATATCTTTTTTGATTGAAGAGAATAAAATATCAGCTGTTGGATTTGGTTTAGATTTAACATTAAGAGATGTTCAATCAAAGTTAAAACAAAAGGGTCTTCCTTGGGAGAGAGCAAAATCTTTTGACAATGCAGCTGTTTTTTCAGAGTTTGTAAATTTCAATGGTGATATCTCAGAACTTGAGGTTGAATTATATATAAATGATGAACTAAAGCAAAAAGGTGATGTATCTATGATGATAAACAAACCTTTGGACATAATGGAAGAGTTTTGTACTTTTTCATCTTTTGAAGATGGAGATATTTTGATGTCAGGAACGCCAAGTGGAGTTGGACAGTTTAAAGTGGGTGACCATTTTATTGGAAAAATATTATGTAAAGATGAGCTATTACTTGAAGTTAAATTTGAAGTATTACCTTCTCATTAAATTTGAGTTTAATTAAACAAATAAACTATATTTAATTTTTATAAGAGAACTTTCTTTCTTTTGATAAACTTTTCAAAATTAAATATAGGATTTTAAAAAATGCCATTTAATAAATTAACTGATGAAGAGATTAGAGTTATAGAAAAAAAAGGTACAGAAAGACCTTTCTCTGGAAAATATTATGACTTTTATTCAGAAGGAATTTATAAGTGTAAGAAGTGTGATACAAAATTGTACTCTTCTAAAAGTAAATTCAATTCTGGATGTGGTTGGCCAAGTTTTGATGATGACTTAGGAACTGTAAAAAGAGTTCCAGATGCTGATGGCAGACGCGTTGAAATTATTTGTGCAAATTGTGGTGCCCACTTGGGACATGTCTTTGAGGGAGAAGGATTTACTTCTAAAAACACAAGACACTGTGTAAATTCTATTTCAGTAAACTTTGACAATGAAAATAAATCAAATAAAGACAAAGGTATATGTTATTTTGCAGCTGGATGTTTTTGGGGTGTTGAATACCATTTTGAACATTTAGATGGAGTATATAGTGCAGTTTCAGGATATATGGGTGGAGATACACTACATCCAAGTTATGAAGAAGTTTGTACAGGAAGAACTGGGCATTTAGAAGTTGTGCAAGTTGAGTATAATAAGAAAAAAGTCTCTTTTGAAAAGTTAGCAAAACTTTTTTTTGAAATTCATGATTTTACTCAAGAAAATGGACAAGGTCCAGATATAGGTAGTCAATATCTATCTGCAATATTTTACAAAGATGAAGAACAAAAAAATATATCTTTAGAACTTTTAGATGAGTTAGAAAATAGAGGTTTTAAAGTTGCTACAACACTAAGAGAAGCTACAACATTTTATGAGGCGGAAGAGTATCATCAGGACTATTATGACAGACACCATAAGGTGCCATATTGTCATACTTATAAAAAGATATTTTAGTTTTCTGTTCCTAAAATATAATAGATAGGTTTTTCACTTATTTGTTCAACTTTCACACCATACTTATTTGACCAATGAGAAACCTCTTCATGAAATTCTTCAAGGATTTCATTTGAATCATTTTCATCACATTTGATTTTTAAAAACTCAGTTTTATTTGATAAACCTACATATGCATTCATCTTTTTTAGATGATCATTTAAACTAATTATATGTTTTGCAAATTTATCAAAATCTTTTGTATTTTGTATCATTACTTCTGCTTGTTTTAGTGCACTCTCACTTTTTGAGTAACCCAATTGTGATAAGACAACTTCAGGTGACATAGTTAATTGCATATTAATCCTTTAATAAAATATATACAACAAATATAGCAAAATAGAATTGAAATATTGTTTAATATTTTATTTAAATTTTTTCTTTTTAGAAATATAAATTAAGTTGTTATTTCTATTGTTTTTTGTAGTATACATGTGTATTTTAAGGCTAAAGATGGAAAAACAAAAGAACTATATATTTGAGATAATATTTTTACCAATTTTAATAATAATTTTTCTTATAATAAGTATAACTATTTATAACATTCACCTAACAAAAAAACAGTTAGAAAAGCAGATAAAAGATAAAAGAGTTGAATACTTCGATATTCAAAAAAAATCTGTATACAATAAAGTACAATACTTAAATAGTGAAATAAAAATTCAAAACAATAAAATAGAATTTAATATAAAAGAAGAACTAAAAGAAAAAATAAACACTGCTATAAAAATTTCAGAAAATATTTTTAAAGAGAATAAAAATTTATCCAAAAAACAAATTGTAAAAATTTTATCAGAGAGATTATCTCTTTTGTCTTATAATAAAAATAGAGGATATTATTATATTCTTGATAAAAATGACCAGTTAATAGAACACCCCATAAAAGAGATGATTGGGAAAAGTACAAGCAATATCTTTGATGTGGATAATGTAAGTTTATCTACAAAAATAAGAAAAAGTCTCAAAAAAGATGAAGTTAGTTTTGTAAAATATCATTTTTACAAGCCAAATAACCAAAAGAAAAAGTTTTTAAAGATAGTTGCAGTTAAATATTTTGAACCACTTGATATCTTAGTAGGAACAGGCGAATACATAGATGATGCAATAAATGAATTTAAAAATGATTTTATCAAAAAAGTATCTCAAAATAATGATATGAATAAATATGTATTCATACTCGATGTGCATAATATAAATGGTGGAAAAAGTTATGCAACAATGCTAGCTAATGTAAATCGAAAAGAGTTAGTTGGAAAAGTATTAGATGATGAAGTAAGAGATTCAAAGGGAAACTTATATAGAAAAGAGTATTTAAAGATTTTAAGAGAAAAAGGAGAGGGCTTTTTAAAGTATTGGTATAAAAAACCAGGAGTTAAAGAGCATAAAGAAAAATATACATATTTTTATCTTAATAAAGAGTGGAATTGGGTAATTGCTTGCGGATTTTATCCTGATGACTTAATTTCACAAATAGAAAAGTTAAATAAACAGTCAAGTGAATATTTGGATAGTTTGATTCGTAATTCACTTTTTTGGGGGTTGATTTTCTCTTGTGTGATGATACTTTTATCAACAATTATTTTTTATAAAATCCAAAGAAGAATAAAAAAAGACCAAAAAAAGTTAATTCAAAGTCAAGAAAATCTAAAAAAAGCACAAAAAATATCAAAAATAGGCTCATGGAGTTATAACTTTGATACTAATGAGATAATCTTTTCAGATGAAATTTATGAAATCTTTGAAATAGATAAAAATAGAAAAAAACCCTCATATGAGCTATTTTTATCTTTTGTTCATAATGATGATAAAAATAGAGTTAATACTGTTTTTGAAAAGTTATTAAAAGATAAAAAATCCCATGAAATTACTCACAGAATAAAAATAAAGAATAAAATAAAATGGGTAAACAATCAAAGTGAAGTTTTTATTGAAAAGAGTAATACTATTGTTATTGGAACACTGCAAGATATAACTGAAAAATATGAAAAAGATAAAAAAATTGAAGAACAATCAAAGCTTTTATTTAATCAGTCAAAAATGGCTGCAATGGGAGAGATGATAGAAAATATTGCCCATCAGTGGAGACAACCTTTATCTGCTATTTCAACAAGTGCTACGGGAATGAAATTAGAGAATGATTATAACCTTTTAGATAGTAATAAACTTACAACTGGTTTAGATAATATCATTGATAATACAACATACTTATCTAATACAATTGAAGATTTTAGAAAGTATTTTGTCAAAGATAAAGTAAGAACAAAATGTAATATAAAAATAGTATATCAAAATACTATCAAACTCTTAAAATCAAAATTTGATAGCTTGAATATAGAGATAATAGAAGATTGTGAAGACATATATTGTACTACTTTAGAAAATGAACTTGTACAATGTTTAATGAATATTTTTAACAATGCACATGATGTTTTAGTGAAAAATGGTAGATCTAAAAAATTAATTTTTGTAAAAATTTATAAAAAATATGACAATGTAATAATTAGTGTAACTGACAATGCAGGTGGAATAAGTGAAGAAATAATTCAAAAAGTATTTGAACCATATTTTACAACAAAGCACAAGGCACAAGGTACCGGGATTGGTTTATATATGACTCAAGAAATTGTTGTTAAGCATTTGGATGGTTTTATAAAAGTAAAAAATGTAAATTTAAACTATGAGTCTGTAAAATATACAGGTGCAAACTTTAAGATATCTTTGCCCCTTAATAGAGAATAAAAAAATAGGATAATATATGAATTTTAAAAACTATGTTGTACTTATAGTTACTTTTCTACTTATTACATTTTCAATTGGTTCTTCAGTTTTAAACTATATGAAGTCACTCAATGAAACACAAGAAGAGTTAAAAGAGCGTTCACTACCTTTATCCATTGATAATATATACACAGAAGTTCAAAGAAATCTAATAGAACCAACATTAGTATCTTCAATGATGGCAAATGATACCTTTTTAAAAGATTGGATAATCCATGATGAAAGTAAAACTAATAAAATAGCTAGATATTTAGAGAGTATTAAAAATAGACATAATGTTTTTAGCACTTTTTTAGTTTCGCAAAAAACAGGTAACTACTATACCTCAAAAGGTCTACTTGAAAAGATAAAAGAAGAAAATCCAAATAATGAATGGTATTTTAAATTCAGAGATATTCAAGATAATTATGAGATAAATTTAGATTTTAATAAATACCTAGGGGATTCTTTAATTATGTTTATTAATTATAAGATTTTCGATGACAACTTTCACTACTTAGGTGCCACTGGAATTGGAATAAAAATCTCATATATAGATGATATGTTAAAACATTTTAGACTCAAATATAACTTCAATGTTTTTTTTACAGATAAAGATGGAAATATTGTACTTTCAGAACAAGAAAATAATGATATAGGCAAAGCCAGAAATATAAAAGACCTAAACCTAGATAAAGCTAGTTTGATTGAAAACTCTAAAGTTATTGAGTACAAAAAAAATGGAAAAGCATATATTTTAAATACTAAATATATAAAAGAGTTAAAGCTATATCTGTTTGTAGAAGCAGAATTAGATAAGTTTACAAAAGAGTTAGAAAAAACTTTTTATACCAATCTTCTAATATCTTTGCTTATAACAGCAATTATTATAATGATAATTTTATATACAATTAGAACTTACAATAAGAAATTGGAAAACTTAGCTTCATATGATAGTTTGACTCACTTACCAAATAGAAGAAACTTTAATGAATATTTTGAAAAATCCCTTAAGCTTTTTAAAAGAGATAATATTCCTAGGTCAGTTATATTTTTTGATATAGATAATTTTAAAATGATAAACGATAACTATGGACATTTAGTTGGGGATAATGTTTTAAAAAGAATTGCAGTAATTTTAAATCTTCAAATTAGAGATTGTGATACTATATCAAGATGGGGTGGAGAAGAGTTTTTAATTTTATTAAATGACTCAAATGTAGAACAAAGTTTTCAAGTTGCTCAAAAAATAAGAGCAAGTTTTGAAGATGACCTTGAGTTAAGCAATCTTGTAAAAGGCTCAGTAACAGCAAGTTTTGGTGTTGCTACATTTAGAAAAGATGATACAATAGAAAAAGTCATTTCAAGGGCTGATCATGCTTTATATGCTGCTAAAAATAGTGGTAAAAACAAAGTAGAAAAAGAAGTTTAGGAGGAGTTTAGATGTCAGTATTATTAGAAATGGCGATGTTCCCAACTGACCAAGGCGAGAGTAAAAGTGAATATGTAGCTCAAGTTATAAGCCTCATAAGGCAGAGTGGCTATACATATCAACTAACTTCAATGGGAACAATAATCGAAACAAATGAAATAGGGCAAGCTTTAAAACTTGTTGAAGAGTGTTATAATATTTTAGAATCAAATGGTTGCAATAGGGTTTATTCTACTTTAACATTTGATATTAGAAAAGGTCATGATAATAGATTAAAATCAAAAATAGAGTCCATAGAAAAACATATAGGAGAGGTTTCAAAATGAAATATATATTTATATTAACATTATTAGTAAGTACACTTTTTTCAGCAGATGATTTACAAGAGTGTGTTCAATCAACAGTTTCTAAAACATCAGTTATTTTTACTTGTATGCATGGTGAGTATTATATAGAGTATGAATCAACATCAAAAAGAGATGTTAAAGAGATAAAAATCCTTTATACAAAAGCTGATAAATACAAATATTTGAAAAACTTAAAACGTCTACCAAAAGATATTGATTAGTGTACAATGGCATTATGCCATTGCACAATAGATACTCTCATACCACTTTTTACTTTTTTTACACTATGTGAAAAGTAGGGATTACTTAAAAAAGAGACAAAGTCTCCCTCTTTAGGTTTGATTGATAGTTTTCTAAATTTATCATCAAATAAGAAATCAAAAACTAACTCTCCACCACTAAATTCAAATTCATCTTTTGGCTCTTTTACACTTGTAGTGATGAATAAAACAGTTGTGATAATTCTTGCAGGTGCTACTGGATTGAACTCAATAATGTTTTTGTCTAAGTCAACTATTTCACTACAGTTGTCAGAGTGTCTTTTATAAAAACAGCCATCTTTATAAATAAGTATTTGTGGTTCAATTGATTGCATAAGAGAGACATTGAAAAATTCTTCTATTTTATTTCTTTGTGATTCAAAAAATCTATTATACTCTTTTATAAAAGTCTCATTGGGGATGATATTATATGTATTTCTTATTTGTGTATTTTTTTTAGGAAGAACAACCCCATCGTCTGTACTAATTATCCCTATCTTTTTTGATTCATCTTCATGGTTTTTTACAAAACTTTTCATGCCTGAAAAATTAAAATCAATATTTTCATATATAAATGGGGCTTCATAATAGGGATTAGGAAGTATTTTCATACTCTCAGGAACAATAGTATCAAGCCAGTGTTTTGGGCAAAAAACATTATTGCCAACTTGAGTAAGTTCAAGTTTTTTTATATCAAAAGGTGCAGTCATATAACCTACTAAATTTTTTGTGAAATTATAGCACTTATTTTAGTAATCTATACCTTTTGTTTTAAAACTATATCTATGCTCTTCACTTCGTCCAAACTCTTTTATCATCTCTATATGAATTTTTGTTCCATAACCTTTGTGTTTTTCAAACTTGTAGTTTGGATAGCTATTTGCAATATCAACCATATATCTATCACGGCTTACCTTTGCTAAAATAGAAGCAGCACTAACTTCAGGATAATTTGCATCTGCTTTTATCTCATGTTTTAACTCTTCTATTCCAAAAGAGGTATTTCCATCCATTAGGTATTCACTTGCACTTAATTTAGTCATAATTTCTTCTATAGAGTTTTTTAAACAAAGTGACAAGCCAAGAGCATCTAAAGTCTTTGCATCTGTAAATACTATATGATAAAAAGAGTTGGCTATTATCTCATCAAAAAGTTTCTCTCTTCTCTTTTCACTTAGTTTTTTAGAATCATTTAATCCCTCTATTGGGTTTTTTAAAACAACTCCAGCTACAACCATTGGGCCAGCAAGTGGACCTCTTCCTGCTTCATCTATACCACACAACATCTATTTCCTTTCTGTTTAGCTAATTATATTGTAAAAAATATGAAAGAAAATAAAAATAACACTTGACAAAACTACACTCAAGGTGCTATAATTTATTAGCAGTTAAATTAAAGGAGTGCTAATTATGAATAAAATTTTTGAAAAACTAACAAACCAAATGGCAGAAAGCATTGATTCGTCTATTGCTTTAGCTTTACATAATAAAAATCAAGAAGTTGAAGTTATACATATGCTTTGGGCACTGTTAACAAATACCAACTCAGTACTAAACCAATTATTAAATAAAATGAATATAGACAAAACAGCTTTAGTACTAGAAGCAAAATCATATACTTCATCTTTATCAACTGTTTCATCAGTTACAAAAGAGAATATAAAACTAAGTAGAGCATTTTTGGATTCGCTACAAAAAGCAGAAGGACAAATGGCTACACTTGGGGATAAATTTATTGCTATTGACTCATGGCTAATAGCAAATCTTGATAATAAAGTATTTAAAGAGGTATTAGGTAAATATATAGACTTAAGAGAAGCAAAAAAAGAACTTGAAGCCATAAGAGGTGGAAGTGTTATTGATTCAGCTTCAGGTGATGAAAACTTAGAAGCCTTAGGCAAATATGGAATTGACCTAAACCAACAAGCTATAGATGGAAAACTAGACCCTGTAATTGGAAGAGATGAACAAATACAAAGAATGATGCAGATTCTTATAAGAAAAACAAAAAACAACCCTATACTTTTAGGGGAACCTGGAACTGGTAAAACAGCCATTGCAGAAGGCTTAGCTCAAAGAATAGTAGCAAAGGATGTTCCACTATCTTTACAAAATAAAAGAGTGGTAACACTTGATATGAGTGCTTTAATAGCAGGAGCAAAATATAGAGGTGAATTTGAAGATAGACTAAAATCAGTAATAGATGAAGTTAAAAAAGCTGGAAATGTTATACTTTTTATTGATGAGATACATACTATCATTGGAGCAGGGGCTAGCGAAGGAAGTATGGATGCTGCAAATATACTTAAACCAGCACTTGCACGTGGTGAATTACATACAATAGGAGCAACAACATTAAAAGAGTATAGAAAGTATTTTGAAAAAGATACAGCTATGCAAAGAAGATTTCAACCAATCTCTGTAGATGAACCTAGTGTAAATGAAGCTTTACAGATACTTAGAGGTATAAAAGAGAAACTAGAGACTTTTCACAGTGTAACTATCAATGACAGTGCACTAGTAGCAGCTGCAAAATTAAGTGATAGATATATCTCTGATAGATTTCTACCAGATAAGGCCATTGACCTTATTGATGAAGCAGCAGCAGAACTTAAAATGCAAATTGAGAGTGAGCCAATAGTTTTATCAACTGTAAAAAGAGCTGTTCAGACTTTGATGGTAGAAAAAGAAGCTTTAAAGATGGAAAAATCTAAAAAGAATACTCAAAGAATAGATGAAATAGAAAAAGAGTTAGCAAATCTAAGTGAAGAACAAAGAGCCTTAGAATCAAGATTTTTAAATGAAAAAGAGACATTTAATAAAGCTTCAGGATTAAAAGTAAAAATTGATGAACTTAAAACAAAAGCTCAAGCGGCAAAAAGAGAATCAAGATTTGAAGAAGCTGCTTCTATAGAGTATGGGGAAATACCAGAGTTAGAAAAACAAGTGAAAGAAAATGAAGAAAAATGGAACATCATGCAAGAAGAGGGGACACTTTTAAGAAATAGTGTCGATGAAGATGCAATTGCAAGTATAGTTTCAAGATGGACTGGAATTCCTGTAAATAAAATGCTAAGTAGTGAAAAACAAAGAATTCTAGAGGTTGAAAAGGTATTAAAAGAGGATGTAAAAGGACAAGATGAAGCTCTAAAAGCAATAAGTAGAGCAATCAAAAGAAATAAAGCGGGACTAAGTGAAGATAGTAAACCAATAGGTTCTTTTATGTTTTTAGGACCAACAGGTGTTGGTAAAACAGAGAGTGCAAAAAGTTTAGCAAAGTTTTTATTTGATGATGAAAAATCACTTATAAGATTTGATATGAGTGAATATATGGAAAAACATGCTGTTTCAAGACTAATAGGTGCAGCTCCTGGATATGTGGGCTATGATGAAGGTGGACAGTTAACAGAGGCTGTTAGAAGAAAACCTTACAGTGTGATTTTATTTGATGAGATTGAAAAAGCTCATCCCGATGTATTTAATATCTTACTTCAAGTTCTTGATGATGGAAGATTAACAGATAACAAAGGTGTAACAATAGATTTTAAAAATACAATTATTATCTTAACTTCAAATATTGGAAGTAGTAAAATTATAGAAATATCAGATAAAGATAAAAGAAAAGATGAGGTATTTTTAGAAATAAAAAACTATTTTAGACCAGAATTTTTAAATAGATTAGATGATATAATTATTTTTGAACAATTAGGATTAGACTCAATTACAAATATTGTTTCTATAATGTTTGATGATATTAAGAAAAAGTTACAAGATAAAGATATCCAAATAGAGTTAAGCCAAAGTGCAAAAGAGTTTATTGCAAAAGTTGGATTTGACCCAGTATATGGGGCAAGACCGCTAAAAAGAGCAATCTATGAAATAGTAGAAGATAAACTTGCTGATTTGATATTGGAAGATAAAATTAAATCAGGAAGTAAAGTTGTATTTGATGTTCAAAATGATGAGGTAATAGCAAAAATATAGTTTTAGGAAAGGTTTATCCTGGCTTAATATAAAGAAATTTTAAGTTAACTTTAACTATAATCCGCAACTTGAATTTTAAAAAGGGAATGACACTATGAAAAGAACATACCAACCGCATAACACGCCAAAAAAGAGAACTCACGGTTTTAGAGTTAGAATGTCTACTAAAAACGGTAGAAAAGTTATTGCAAGAAGAAGAGCTAAAGGTAGAAAAAGATTAGCTGTTTAAGCAAACAATACAGACTAAATAGCTCAAGAGATTTTAAACAACTATATCAAAGCGGCAAAAAATGGCATACGCCATCTTTTGTCGCTTTTTTTAGTTCTAGTGAAAATCTAAGTATTGCCTTTGTTACTTCAAAAAAAGTAGGAAATGCAGTTTGCAGAGCCAAAGCTAGAAGAAGACTACGAGCTATAGTTTTGGAAAATGAAGAAAAAATCATAACAGGCAAATATATTTTTGTAGCAAAAGATGAGTTATTAAAGAAGTCATATGTGCAATTACAAAAAGATTTTAACTTTGCTTTTAAACGACTAAACCTATACAAATGAACTTTGTATTTAAATATCTAATTAAGTTTTATCAGAAATTTATTTCACCTTATACATATGGAAGTTGTAGATTTTACCCAACTTGTTCAGAATATGGACTATGGCAGATGGAAAATAACTCTTTTTTTAAGGGTATTTATTTTACAATAACACGGATATTAAAATGTAACCAGCTTTTTGAAGGAGGAATTGACTATCCAATAGTTAATAAAATCCCGCGTAGAACTGTCATACATAAAAAAATCAAAGTAAAATATTGGTATATACCAACTAATGATAAAAAATACTTTGTAGTAAAGAATTGGGAGAGAAATAAGAATAATGAATAATTTAAATAATAATCAGGGTATGCAAAAGCGAATGTTAATAATGACATTAGTTGTTTTTGTATTTTTTGTAGCTTATGAATTTTTGGTTTTAAAACCTCAAAAAGAGGCACAAGCTGCTAAAGTAGCTCAAGAGAAAAGTACACAAGCAAATAGTGCTCCACAAGTGGTTCAAAATAGCGCAAATCCTGAATCTGCTCCAGCTTCAAATATATCAAGCCCTTCAAATATAGTTGATGCTTTATCTACAAAAGCAATTATAGCAAATGATATAGTTTCAACTGTTACTACTGGTAAAAATATTATCCAAATTGATAAATTAGGTAGAATAGCACAAGTTACTCTTTTAGAGAGACAATATATCACAGAAGATGGTTCTCATATCAAACTTTTTGAAGCAGATCAATTAAGACCTTTAGAAGTTAGATTTGCAGATTCAACTATAAATAATGAAGCTTTTAAAGTTCCAGTAACTGCAAGTTCTGTTATTGTTGATGCAACAAAAGATACACAAACTCTTGTTTTAACACAAGTATTAAAAGATACAGTTTTAACTAAAACATTTACTTTTTATGCTGATGGTCATTATGATTTAAAAGCAAAAGCAACAAATAACAAACAGTTTTTTATAACATCAGGATTTAGACCAAATGTATTAGCTGATATGTATGCTGACCATGGTGTAATTGTAAAACTAGTTGATGGTACTTTAGACGTAACTGTTGATGGTGACTCTGATAAATCAAAAACATATACAGGGGCTAAATTCTTAAGTGCCTTTGATAGATATTATACAACTGTACTTTATAACTTTGAAAAAACTTTCCAAGTATCACTTATGCCTGATAAAGAATCAAACCCACAAGGTTTTATTCACTCTGAAAATGCATCTATTTCTTTTAGTGGATATGCTGGACCTAAAGAGCACAAAACATTAACTGCTTTAAATCCTGAGTTAACTGATGTTATTGAGTATGGATGGTTTACTTTTATTGCAAATCCAATGTTCTTATTCTTACAATTTATTCAAAGTTATGTAGGTAACTGGGGATGGACTATTGTAATAGCTACAATCTTAATTAAACTTGTACTTTATCCTTTATCATACAAAGGTATGGTATCAATGCAAAAGCTAAAAGAATTAGCTCCAAAAATCAAAGATATTCAAGCAAAATACAAAGATGATAAACAAAAACAATCAGCTCATATGATGGAACTGTATAAGAAACATGGTGCAAACCCTATGGGTGGATGTCTGCCATTAGTTATGCAAATCCCAGTATTCTTTGCTATCTATAGAGTTTTATTAAATGCAATTGAACTAAAAGGTGCTGAGTGGATTTTCTGGATTCACGATTTAGCAGAGATGGATCCATATTTTGTATTACCTGTATTGATGGGTGCAACTATGTTTTTACAACAAAAAATTACACCAAATACATTACAAGATGAAACACAAAGAAAAATTTTCCAATTTTTACCAGTGATTTTTACATTCTTCTTCTTGTGGTTCCCAGCAGGGTTAACTCTTTACTGGTTTATAAATAACTTATTTACAATTGCTCAACAATTTTATATTAATAAACTGTTTGAAAAAAGAAAAACAGTAGAAGTAGAAGAGAAAAAACTAGCTAAAAAATAGGAAGTAAATATGAAAAAATTTGAAGCAAAAACTTTAGAAGAAGTATATGAATTAGCATCAAATGAATTTAGTTGTTCCATTATTGATTTAGAAATAGAAATAATCCAACAGCCAAGTAAAGGTTTTCTTGGCTTTGGTAGAAAAACTGCCATAGCAACTGCTCAATTAAAAAGAAGACAAAGAAGAGAAAACAAAAAATACAAAGATACCCGATATAAAAAATCAAATATAAATATAGAAGATGTATCTGAAAAAATCGCAAATACATCAAAATCAGAAGTAAAAAAACAAACAGTTCAAAATACAACAAAAGTTCCTAACGTAGAAGGAAAAGAACAAATCTTTGATAACTTTTATACAGAAAACAATCAAAAAGACGAAATATCAAAAATAGTAATAAAAAAAGATAGAGATGAAATCATCTCTGAAGTAAAAAAAGATATTAATAACTTATTTTTAAATACTTGTTATGAAATAGACGAAATAGAAGTTAACTTTCATGATGATGAGACTTTATACGTAGAGTTTAGTGGTAAAGATTCAGCTCTTTTAATAGGTAAAGAAGGGTATAGATATAAAGCTTTATCATATATTTTATTCAATTGGATAAATGAAAAATATGGATTTATGTTAAGACTTGAAGTTGCAGAATTTTTGAAAAATCAAGAAGAAGCAATATATAACTACTTAATCCCTGTAATTGAAACAATCAATGAAACAGGAACATACAAAACTAAACCTTTAGATGGTATTTTGGTTCATATTGCTTTAAAAAGATTAAGAGAAGAGTTTCCTAATAAATACGTAGCTGTTAAAACTAATGTTAGAGGTGATAAGTACGTATTAGTAAATGAGTATAGAAGTAATTAATTGTCTATGGACTCACTAGATACAATTGTTGCAATTGCAACAGCCAATGGAATTGGTTCTATTTCAATAATAAGAGTAAGTGGTAAAGATGCTTTACCTTTTGCTTTAGCTCTTTCAAAAAAACAAATCCTAAAACCACGACTTGCAACTCTATCAAATGTTTATAATAGCAATGATGAAATTATAGACGAAGCACTATTAATCTATTTTAAAAATCCACACTCTTTTACGGGTGAAGATATTGTAGAGTTTCAATGTCATGGTGGTATTGCTATTTCAAACATCATATTAAATGAGCTTATTAAACTTGGGTGTCGAATGGCAAATCCAGGAGAGTTTTCAAAAAGAGCTTTTTTAAATAATAAAATAGATTTATCAAAAGCAGAAGCAATAGCAAAACTTATTGAAGCTAGAAGTGAAGATGCCGTTAAATTATTGGCTCGACAACTAAAAGGTGAACTTACAAATTTTGTAAATGATATTAGAGAAGATTTACTTTTTATGCTTGCATACACAGAAGTTAATATTGACTATGCAGAGGAAGATTTACCTGAAGATATTTTTGAACAAATAGAGAGAAAGTTAGAAAAAATAGTTGTCAAATTATCAGATACACTTGAATCAAGTAAAAGAAGAGAAGGTCTAATAGAAGGTTTTAAAGTAGCAATTATAGGTAAACCAAATGTTGGAAAATCTTCACTTTTAAACAAACTTCTAAACTTTGATAGAGCAATTATCAGTGATATTGCAGGAACTACTAGAGATACAATAGAAGAGTCAGTAAAAATAGGAACTCACATTATCAAGATAGTTGATACAGCAGGTATAAGAGAAGCTAGTGATACAATTGAAAAAATAGGTATAGAGAAGTCTTTAAGTGCAGTAGATGAAGCTGATATTATTATTTCACTATTTGATAATTCAAAAGTTTGTGATAGTGAAGATAAAAAAATCATAAATATATTAGATGAGATTGAAAATAAAGAAAAACTAGTTGTATTAAATAAAATTGATTTGGAATCAAAGTTTGACAAGTCTGCTTTAAAAGATGACTATATAGAACTAAGTACAAAAAATAGTATTAATAGTTTGATTGAAAGAATTGAAAAGATTTTAGATAATAATTCCCATGATGATAATATGACTTTGATATCTAAAAGACAAGTAGATGCGGTGGAAAAAACACTACATCATATACTAGAATCAAGAATGCCACTACAAACTGGTGAGTTAGAGTTTTTTGCACATCATATACATGAAGCTATTGAGAATATTTCACTAATAACAAGGCCATATGAAAATGACCAGATGTTGGATGTGATGTTTGGAGCCTTCTGCCTCGGAAAATAGCTGTAGAGGTATAGCTTTTTGCACACTTCTGCGTTAGAGTAATTTTTTTACTCAATCACGTACTAATTGTACGCTCAATCGCAAAGAAATTACTCTGCCTTGAATTGCACTAAAAATCTATACCTCGGCAATTTTTAGTAGTTTAGAATAATAGGAAATAAATGAAAACTTATGATTTGATTGTAATAGGTTCTGGTGCTGCTGGGATGATTGCTGGTATAAAAGCTTCTAGGGATGGCAAGAGCGTACTATTACTTGAACAGCAAGAAAAGCTGGGTCCAAAACTAAAAGCTACAGGTGGTGGACGCTGTAACCTTACAAATACCCTTGATAATTCTGACTTTATGAACTCTTTTGGTCGCAATGGTCGTTTTATGATGGATGCTATAACTGCTTTTGATTATAAAGACTTAATGAACTTCTTTAAAGAAATAGGTGTTGAGACTCATATCCCTGATGGATTTAGAGTATTTCCTATTACTCACAACTCTTCTACTATTATAAAAGCATTAGAAGATGAACTTACTCGTGTGGGAGTTGAAGTTAGATGTAATACAAAAGCCCAGACTCTATTATTTGAAGATGAATCAATAGTTGGTGTTCAAACTTTGGATGAAAAGTTTTTAAGTCCTAATGTTGTTGTAGCAACTGGAGGATTGGGTTATCCCATGCTTGGAGCCAATGGTGATGGATTTACTTTTGCAAAAGAGTTAGGTCATAGAGTTACTGATTTATATCCTGCAATGTTACCTTTAATATCAAAAGAGAGTTGGGTAGCTTCTTGTAAAGCTGATACTATAGCAAAAGCAGAACTAAGAATAGATTTACCAAAAGCAAAAAAACTAAAAGCTGTTGGTGATTTGATTTTTACTTCCAAGGGTATTAGAGGTCCTGTTGTTTTAGATTTCTCACGGGAAGTTACACCTTTTTTAGAAAAATATGGAGAAGTTCCACTTTTAATCAATATGATTAAAGGCAAAAATGAAGAAGAGGTTAGGGTACATATTAACAATGAGATTAAAGCAAATCCTGACTCAACTATTTTAGAAAATATTAGTACACTTATTCCCGAGTCTGTTGCAAATGAACTTTGTATTTTAAGCAAAGCAGATACGAATAAGAAGTTTAAAGATTTATCAGGGCAAGTAAGAGATAAACTTATAAAAAATCTTGTCTCAACTCCTTTAACAATCATTGATCATGTTGGTTTTAAACAAGCTATGATTACAAGGGGTGGGGTTAGTTTAAAAGAGATAAATCCAAAAACCATGCAAAGTAAGATTATAAAAGGGCTATATTTTTGTGGTGAAGTTGTTGATTTAGATGGACCATGTGGAGGGTATAACCTCCAATGGTCTTTTTCAAGTGGCAATTTAGCTGGAAAACTTTTAGATTTTTAAGAAGTTATTATAATCAGGTTTTTCTATCCAAATAAATTTTGCATTCTCTTTACCTATATCTATCCAAGAATTTGTTTCAAACTCTACTTTTAAGACTTCCCCTGGTTTTATCTCTTCTCTGTAAACATCAAGTGTTATAGTAAGTGCAGTTAAAGAAGGGTTGTGACCTATCAAAAACATCTCATTTACTGTATCAAAAGTATAAGATATTGTTTCTATTAGCTCATTTACATAGGCTTGAAAAAGAACTTCGTTGTACATAATATTTTTGTCATATTTCAATATTTCAGAGACTATTTCAGCTGTTTCTCTTGTACGATTTGCCGGACTTGCAACAATCAAGTCAGGCTTAATATTTAAAGAGCTCAAATTTTGTGCAATTCTTTTTGCTTCTTCTATTCCCTCTTGTGATAATTTAATATCAAAATCATCTTGATTTGGTTTTGCTACTTGCTTTTGAGGATGTCTCATTATATAAAGTGTTTTCATTTTTAATCCAATTCTCTTATTGTTATTATTTTAAGTAAATTTTCCTAGAAATAATATAAAAAATTACAAAATATTTTACTTTTTCTTTGGTGGATTAGTATATGAAACAAATTTTGAGTCGTTTTTATGAAAATCTTTCCAATCATCAATTAAAATATCTATTTCAATAAGACTTGCAGTTTGAATATTATTTTCAAAATTTATTAGTCCATAAGCAAATTCATTAAGTCCCGGATTGTGTCCAATTATCATCAAAGAGTCTATTTGTTTTTCAACTTTTTTTATTATACCCATTATTTCAGTACTACTTGCATGATACAAACTATCTATAAAAACACAATTTTTCTTATCAAATATTCCATTAACAGTGAGTTTAGTTCTATTTGATGTACTACAAAGAATCAAATCTGGTTTTATATTATTTTTTAAAACAAACTCTTTCATATATTTAACTTGATTTTTCCCTCTATTGTTTAATGGTCTATCAATATCTTTTAAAGAAGAATCTTCCCATGAAGACTTTGCATGTCTTAATAAATATAATTTTTTCATATGTTTTTCCTTTTATATAAAAGATTATAGAATACTAATATAATTTTACTAAGGAAGAAACATGGAACAAGTAAAGACAGTCTTTTTTTTAACACTTTTAACTGTTTTATTCGTTTTTATAGGATTCTCATTTGGCGGTGCTAATGGTGCACTTATTGCATTTTTAATTGCAGGTGGTATGAATTTTTATGCATACTATTATTCTGATAAGCAAGTATTAAAACACTACAACGCAGTTATTATTGAAGATAGAAAAAATTACATATATAAAATTGTAGAAAAATTAACCTATGAAGCAAATCTTCCTATGCCTAAGGTCTATCTAATTCCCGATAGAGTTCCAAATGCTTTTGCAACAGGAAGAAATCATCAAAATGCAGCTGTTGCTGTTACTCAAGGTTTAGTTGATTTATTAAATGAGCGAGAAATAGAGGGTGTTATAGCACATGAGTTATCTCATATAAGACATTATGATATTTTAATTGGAACAATAGCAGCAGTCTTTGCTGGGGCTATTGCTATGATTGCAAATTTTATGCAATTTTCGGCTATGTTTGGTGGAAATAATAGACAAGGTGCTCATCCTATAGTTATGATTCTTATGGCAATTATTTTGCCTATTGCCGCTTCTATAATACAAATGACAGTTAGTAGAAGTAGGGAGTTTTTAGCAGATGAAGGAGCAGCTAGGCTTACAAAAGATCCTGGTGGCTTACAAAGTGCTCTGTCAAAATTAGAATCTTATGCCCAAAGAGGACAAATAAATGAGGCCACAGAAGAGACTGCACATATGTTTATAATAAATCCTTTTTCAGGACGAGATATAAAATTTGGAAATCTATTTAGAACACACCCAACAACTGAAGATAGAATAGCAAGACTTGAAGAGTTGAAGTTTGAACTAAAAAAATAGATTTATTGGAAAATATCAACCATTGTGTCTAAATCAACACAATCTTGTAAAATAGGGTAAATCCCTTTTGCAATAAGCGAAATTTTTAAGTCATAATCTATATCTTTGATTAAGAAGTAGTTTACTTTATAATCATGTAAAAGTTCAGGCAATAAGTTACAGGCTATTTCATCGTCATTATTAAATGCTGGATTTACTATACAGTTTTGAGATTTTAATTTATAATCTTTTATAAAATATATCCAAATGTATTGTGAATCTTCATTTGCATAATCTATTTTTTCGTTTGAATTTGAACAAACAGCAAGGTGAAACTCATTTGTTACTTCATGAACTTTGATATTACTTCCTGTTACTAATGCAAGTGAAATCTTTTTTCTAGCACTTTTAACAATTCTAGCAAAGGTTGCTCTTGATACATTCATTTTTTTAGCAGCATCTTCTTGATACATACAAAATGAGTCCATAAGGTGTATTGCTTCTAACTCTTCATGTAGTAATACTATATCTTCTTTTGCTTCAATATCCTTTGGACCAAAGTATTTACATACTGGTACAAGGTCTAATTTTCGTTTTAATTTATCTCTTGCCATTGCTTACCTTAATTTATTTAATATTCTAGCATAATATACTTGACATATGCTCAAAATGTAGTTATAATTCCTGTCATATGTTCATTAATGTTAGAAAGTAAAATTTAAATGAATATTTTTACAGTATTTATAAATTTTAGCTCCTTTGTTGTTTATTTGAAATCTAACAAATAACATACATTATTAATCTTATTTCTCTATCCCCCTTCAGGAGAATAATTTTAATAAGCGCCCCTTTATTTTGTAAAAACCACTTTATCATATTTTAGTACTATTTCGGTTTTTACAAAATTTTTAAATCAAAATACCTAAAAAATAAATCAAAAAAAAAGCTGGAATAAACCAGCTTCAACCTTTCAACTTAACCAAAGTAAAGGCTAAGTAATATTACAAAACCTTTGCTTTAATATCTTTTAATTATAAACTTTTTTAATATTATTTATATTGCTACTCATATTTAAAATAAGCATGTCAGCAATAACTAATGCCATCATTGATTCAGCTACAATAGAGCCTCGAACTGCAACACATGGGTCATGTCTTCCTTTTAGTTCACATGATACTTCATTATTATGTATATCAATACTATCTTGTTTTATAAATACAGAAGGTGTCGCTTTAAAGAAAACTTTTACATTGATGTCATCGCCATTTGATATTCCACCTAAAATTCCACCTGAATGGTTTGTTTTAAATCCATTTGCATCTATTTGGTCATTATTATCATAACCTTTTACTTTACTTGCCTCTATTCCATCGCCAATTTCTACTGCTTTTACGGCATTTATTCCCATCATAGCAGCTGCAATTTGTGCATCAAGTCTATAATATAGTGGTTCACCTAAACCAATAGGAGCATTTTTAACATTTACAAGTGCAACTCCACCAACACTATTATGAGAGTTCTTAGCAGCTAAAATTGCCTCTTTTTGGAAGTCTTCTTTATTTTTATCAAGTGAATAGATATCTGAAGTTTTTGCATATTCAAAATCAAAAGTTGAGGACTCTATACCATCAATGGCATAAATTCCACTTCTTACTTCAACATTCATTTCATTTAAAAATAGTTTTGCAATAGCACCAGCTGCTACTCTAGCTGCTGTTTCCCTTGCACTACTTCTTCCTCCACCTCTATAATCTCTGATTCCATATTTATGAAAATATGTAAAATCAGCATGTCCTGGTCTAAAAAGATCTTTTATATTTGTATAATCTTTACTTTTTTGATTTTCATTAAATATAACCATTGCAATTGGTGTTCCTGTTGTTTGTCCTTCAAAAACACCTGATAAAATCTCTACTTTATCGCCTTCTTTTCTAGCTGTTGCAAACTCATTTTTACCTGGTTTTCTTCTATCCATTTCAGATTGTATAAATCTTTCATCAATTTTGATTCCTGCAGGAACTCCATCAACAATACAACCTAATGCATTTCCATGACTCTCTCCAAAAGTTGAGAATCGAAACTTTTGTCCAAAACTATTCATTGTTATTTAACCTTTTAACGTATCTAATGCTATTTTTGCAACGGCTTGTTGAGCTAACTTTTTACTTTTGCCTATTGCTTGTCCATAATTTTTATCATTTATCCAAATTGATACTTCAAACTCTTTTTTATGATCTGGTCCATAAGAAGCTTCTATTTTATACTCAGGAATTGAACCAAATTCTGCTTGTGTTATCTCTTGAAGTGCTGTTTTATAATCACTAAATAAGACATCTAAATTAATCTTATCATAAGATTTTTCTAATAGTGTCAAAATAATTGGCTTTAAAACTTCTAAGCCAGACTCTAAGTAAACAGCCCCCATAATTGCTTCAAAAGCATCTGATAAGATAGAGGCTTTTGTTCTTCCTTTATTTCTCTCTTCTGCAACTGAAAGATAAATATAATCGCCAAGCTTTATCTCATTTGCCAATTTTGTAAAACCTGTTTCATTTACAAGTGAAGCTCGTATTTTTGATAAATCCCCTTCATTAGAAGCTGGAAACTTTTTATATAAGTATTCACCAACAATTAAATTTAAAACTGCATCACCCAAAAACTCTAATCTTTCATTATTGTATGGTTTCTTAAAGCTTTTATGAGTAAGTGCTTCGACTATCAGATCTTTGTTTTTAAACTGATAATCCAGGCACTTTTCTAAATTTGCATAATCATTCATTTTTGTCCTTTATATTTTGTGCAAAATCTTTTGCAAGTATATCACATCTTTCATTTTCTTCATGTCCAGCATGACCTTTTACCCAAGAAGCTACGATTTTGTGTCTTTGTGAAACTTCAGCGTACTCTTTCCATAAGTCATCATTTTTAACTGGTTTTTTTGTTGATGATCTCCAGTTATTTTTAATCCACGAACTAAGCCATTCATTTATTCCTTTTACTACATAAGTAGAATCAGAAGTAATATGAACATCACAAGGCTCTTTTAAAGCTTTTAAGCCTTCAATTACCCCTTTTAATTCCATTCTATTATTTGTGGTGTTATCTTCACCACCACTTAGCTCTTTTTTCTTACCATTAAACTCTAAGATTGTTCCATAACCACCAGGACCTGGATTTCCTAAAGATGAACCATCACTGTAAAGATTGATTTTTTTCACTTATTCCCTTATTTAAATTATGCTTGACTTTAAATGTTAATGTATTGTGACAGTGGGGACATCTTGTTGAATAAATTGGAAGAGTCTTTTTACAAGAGGTACATAAAAACTCAAAATTTAAATCAGCATTTATGTTTGCTTCATTTTGATTAATCAATATTAATATTCCAAAACTAAAGTCATCACTTTTTTCTAAATTATTTAAATACCCCTTGGCATTATATAACTCTTTTAATAGGGGACTATTCTCAACTTTATCAAAATCAATATCATTGAAATCTAAGTACCAAAGTAAATCTAATATTTTGGTAATATCGAACTTCTCAATATTTTCCCAAAAGAAGTTTTTATTGTATTGTAATAAATATTCTAAAAGCATTCTTTCCACGATTCTGTTTAGTTTAAAAAAGGCATAGAGTTTTTCTGTTTTTTTATCAAAAGAGATAATAGGATCATTTAAAATAATCAATGTCTCAATATAAATTCTATCTCTAATTGTGTCAATACCAAGCTCTTCAAGTGAATTAATCACCTCTAAGGCTTTTTCATAATCTTTTAGTTTTTCATTAATCAAAAGTAGATACTTCAAAGCTTCACTATTTCTTGGTGAAAAATTTAAAATCTTTAAAAATATCTCTCTTGACCTTTGTAAAAATCCGCCTTTAAAGTAAGTTGAACCTAAAAGTTCCAAAAGCTCTTCTTTTTTTACTCTGTCTTTTACATGCTCTAATAGTGCCAAATAAACTGTTATAGCTCTTGTATAATCACCCTTGTGCAAAAATGTTGAAGCTAAAAGTAAAATAGAGTCAAAGGGGAGGTTATATGTTTTATATAGGTGTACATAATCTTCTTCTTTTAGTTTTCCTAATTCAAAACGTTTTAGAAGTTTACGGTACTCTCTTCTTGCAACTTTTTCTTTATAGGCACCAAAAGTGTAAGTTAAAAATGAGATTACAAAGATAAGTAATAGAAGAACAATTATTCCAAAAAGAGGATCTCTATACTCAAATGCTAACTGCAATTATTAAACCTTGTTTTTTATTTTGGTATTAATATTATCATAATTGAACATATAAAAATCTAAATTGTAAAATCAAAGAGATTAAATTGTATAATCTTTTCCATGATAAACAAAGATTCAATAGAAAATTTAAAAAACCATGTTGACATAGTTGACACAATCTCACAATTTTTACAATTAAAAAAATCAGGAGCAAACTTTAAAGCTTGTTGCCCTTTTCACGGAGAGAGTACGCCTTCTTTTGTAGTAAGTCCTGCAAAGCAGATATACCACTGTTTTGGTTGTGGTGTTGGAGGTGATTCCATTAAATTTGTAATGGAATATGAAAAACTTTCTTATCCAGAAGCTATAGAAAAATTAGCAAGTATGAATAACTTTTCACTAGTTTATGATGATACCCAACAAAAAAAACAAGATACAAAAGCAATAGAAGAGATAAATAGGTACTATCAGAAAAACTTTGTATCTAATATGGTTGCTAAAGATTATATAAAAGAAAGAGGGATATTTGAGTCTTCTATTGAGAAGTTTGAAATAGGATATGCCCCAACTTCCCAAGAGACAATAAATTATCTGAAATCAAACTTTTTAAATCTAAATGATGCAAAAGAGTTAGGAATTATAGATTCAGGAGCAAATGGCTTATATGCAAGGTTTATTGAGAGAATTACTTTCCCAATTTATTCATTAAATGGTGCTTTAGTTGGTTTTGGTGGAAGAACAATAACAGGACACAATGCAAAATATGTTAATTCACCTCAAACTAAAATTTTCAACAAATCAAGACTCCTTTATGGGTATAACTTATCAAAAGAGAAAATATACAAACGAAAAGAGATAATTATCACAGAAGGGTATTTAGATGTAATTATGTTACATCAAGCTGGATTTGATAATGCAGTAGCAACACTTGGAACTGCACTTACAAAAGAACACTTACCCATATTAAAACGTGGTGAGCCAAAAGTAATTGTTGCCTATGATGGAGATAATGCAGGACTTAATGCTGCTTTTAAGGCTTCTCAACTTATGGCACACAATGATTTTGAAGGTGGAGTTATTATTTTTGAAAAAGGTTTTGACCCAGCAGATATGGTAAAAGATGGGAAGATAGAAGAGTTAAATAAAATATTTTCAAAACCAAAACCATTTATTCCTTTTGCTATTGATCATATAATTTCTCAATTTGATTTAAATGACCCTCAAAATAAACAAAAAGCCCTACAAGATGTTAATGAGTTTTTAAATACTCTAAATGCTCTTTATCATGATGAGTATTCAAGGTATATTGCCCAAAAGCTAAATATTAGAGAAAATTTAATAAAAGTAAAAAAAAATACAGTAAAAAGTAATAATAATCTTGAGTTATCAAAGGTAAATATTGGGGAGCTTTGTATTATAAAAGCAATTCTAAATGATAAGCAAAGACTTTCAAGGGTTTTAGATGTTATAGATGCTTCAATGTTTGAATATCATAAAAGTGAGTTTGAAATATTGATGGATAATATAAATGATGATAGATTAAACTCAATACTTTTAAATGAGAGATTAGAAGATTATGAAGATGAAAGATTAAATGCAGAACTTCTAGTTTTATTAGGAAAATTTTACTCAAATAAGTTAAATGAAGTTTTATATGATAAAACTTATACTTTCAATGAAAAAAGTTCTCTAATTAGAAAAATAAAAGATAATATAGCAATGTTAAAAAGTGGAAAATTAATAGCATATAATCTATAAAATTAATATTCATAAAACTTTTTTTAAAGTAAAATAATAAAAAATCAAGGAAACTAATATGGAAATTATTCAAACTGAGGCTGCACCTGCTGCAATTGGGCCTTATTCACAAGCACTTAAATATAATGGTTTAGTTTATACTTCTGGTCAAATTGCTCTTACTGCTGAGGGTCAATTAGTTGAAAGAGATATTAAAAAACAGACACATCAAGTTTTGACAAACTTACAAAATGTACTTGCCGAAGCAAATAGCTCTTTAGAAAGAGTTATAAAAGCTACAATTTATTTAGAAAATATGGAAGATTTTGGTGTTGTAAATGTGATTTATGCAGAATACTTTGGTGAACATAAACCTGCACGAAGTACGGTAGCTGTTAAAACATTACCTAAAAATGTCTTAGTTGAGATTGATGTAATTGCTGCAAGTGATGACGTAATTAACATGTAATGCTTTTTCGCTTAAACTAAATTTAAACTAACCTTTGGTAACATTCCGTCCCGTTAAATGAAAAAGTTACTAAAGAATTGATAAGTTAGAGGAAAAGATATGTATGCAATTATAAAGTGTGGTGGTAAGCAGTATAAGGTTTCAGAAGGTGATATGATTGATATCGACTATACTGGAAAAGCTGCTAAAGAATCTCTAGAAATTACTGATGTTTTAGCAGTAAACGATGGAGAGTTAAAATGTGGTGATGCTATTTCTTCTGCAAAAGTAGAAGCTGTAGTAGTATTAGACGGTACTGGTGCAAATAGAGACAGAAAAGTTCTTATTTACAAAAAAAGAAGAAGAAAAGATTCTAAGTTAAAAAAAGGTTTCAGAAGAAGCTTTACAAAAATTAGAATTACTAAAATAGCTGCATAAGGAGATAGACTATGGCTCACAAAAAGGGACAAGGTAGTACACAGAATAATAGAGACTCAGCTGGTAGAAGACTTGGAGTTAAAAAATATGGTGGGGAAGCTGTAAAAGCTGGAAATATCATCATCAGACAAAGAGGTACGAAAGTACATGTTGGTAACAATGTAGGTATTGGAAAAGACCACACAATTTATGCTTTAATTGACGGAGTTGTAAAATTCGAAGTTAAAGATAAAGATAGAAAAAAAGTTTCAGTTTACGCTTCGTAAATTTTACTTTTCTTTATTTAAAGGGGTGTAGTGCTTTTGCCTACACCCCTTTTTTAGTTTATAATTATTACTAAATACAAGGGCTTGTTTTTAGTAATAATTATAGTTACATGGATTATTTAAAAGGTTTGTAATGTTTATAGATAGCGTAAAATTTAGTATCTCTTCAGGAAAAGGTGGACAAGGTTGTGCCTCATTTAGAAGAGAAAAGTTTGTTGTAAAAGGTGGTCCTGATGGTGGAGATGGAGGAAAAGGTGGAAATGTTTACTTTTTAGTAGATAATAACACTGATACTTTGTCTTGGTATAAAGGAAAGCACAAGTTAAAAGCTGACAATGGAAAGCAAGGACTAGGAAGTAGATGTACTGGTAAAAGTGGAGAAGCTTTAATCCTAGTTGTACCTCCAGGAACACAAGTAATCAATGATGATACCAATGAAGTTATTATGGATTTACTTGAAGAGGGTGATAAAAAACTTTTACTTGAAGGTGGAAAAGGTGGATTAGGTAATACTCACTTTAAAAACTCAAGAAATCAAAGACCTACTTATTTCCAACCTGGACTTCCTGGTGAAACTATGAATTTAAGATTAGAGTTAAAACTTATTGCTGATGTAGGATTAGTTGGATATCCAAATGTTGGTAAATCAACTTTAATATCTACAACTTCAAATGCAACACCAGAGGTTGCAAATTATGAATTTACTACTTTAACTCCAAAATTAGGTGTTGTAGAAGTTGGTGATTTCAACTCTTTTGTAATGGCAGATATTCCAGGAATTATTGATGGAGCTAGTGAAGGTAAAGGTTTAGGTTTAGAGTTCTTAAGACATATTGAGAGAACTAAAACTCTACTTTTTACTATTGATATTACAAATTATAGAAAAACTATTGATCAATTTAATGTTTTAAGAGAAGAGTTGAAAAACTTCTCATCAGAATTAAGCCAGAGAGATTATGCTATTGCTTTAACTAAAACAGATGCATATTATGGTGAAGATTTAAGTGGTGATATTGAAAACTTTATAAAAGAGCTAGGTTTAGAAGTTACAAGTTCTAATGAGTTTGGTTTTGATAAAGAGTTACCATATTATATTCAAGATACAGTATATGAAAAATATGATAGTTCTAAACCATATTTTATATTACCAATATCATCAGTAACACACAATAATGTGGGTTCATTAAAGTTTGCTTTATATAATTTAATTGCTCAAGGTAAATAAAAAAATGAAAAGATTAGTTTTAAAAGTAGGAAGTGCTGTTTTAACAGAAAACGGGAAACTTGCATTTGAAAGATTAAGTAATCTTGTTGATTTAATTGCAAAATTAAAAAATGAAAAAAAATATGAAGTAATACTTGTAAGTTCAGGAGCTGTTGCTGCTGGATTTACATCATTACAGTTAGATAAAAAGCATATTGCAAATAGACAAGCTTTAGCTTCAATTGGACAACCACTTTTAATGAAGCATTATAAAACAAGATTTAAAGAGTATGACATTATTTGTGCACAAATGTTACTTATTGCTGATGATTTTGATTCAAGAAAAAGAACAGCCTATGCAAAAGGTGCAATTGAGATTTTATTAGCAAATAATATTTTACCAATTATAAATGAAAATGATGTAACTGCAACGGATGAATTGTTATTTGGAGACAATGACCAACTAGCTGCTCATGTAACATATCATTTTAAAGCAGATATGTTAGCAATTTTGACAGATATAGATGGTTATTATAATAAAAATCCACATCAATTTGATGATGCTGTTATTCAAAAAGAGGTAAATGAAATATTGCCAGATATGCTTGATATGAAGCATACTCCAAATACAGAGTTTGCAACAGGTGGAATTGCTACAAAACTAAAAGCTGCTGACTTTCTTTTAAAAAATGATATACCTATGTTTTTAACAAGTGGTTTTGACTTGGAAAATGCATATGCGTATTTATTAAATGACAGTTACAAAAGCGGAACAATTTTTAAGGCTAAAAAATAATGTCTAAAAAAATTGTTTTTATGGGAACGCCTGATTATGCAACAATAATTTTTGATGCAATAATAAAAGAAGGTTATGAAGTTCTTGCTCTTTTCACTCAGCCTGATAAGCCTGTTGGAAGAAAGCAAATAATGACTCCTCCACATATAAAACAGTATTGCTTAGATAATAATATCTCAACTCCTATTTTTCAGCCAGAAAAATTAAGAGGAAATAAGGAAGTTGAAGAACAGTTAGCATCTTTAAATCCTGATTTCATAATCGTAGCTGCTTATGGACAAATACTTCCTAAAGAGATTTTAGATATTGCACCTTGTATTAATTTACATGCCTCTTTATTACCTAAATATAGAGGTGCAAGTCCTATTCAAGAAGCACTTCTTAATGCAGATACTTATACGGGAGTTACTTCTATGCTTATGGAAGAGGGACTTGACAGTGGAGATGTTTTAGCTTTGAAATATTTTAAAATACCTTTTAATATGGAAGTGGCAGAACTATTTTCACAGCTCTCAACATTAGCAGCAAAACTAACAATTGAAACCTTAGAAAACTTTGAAAATATAAATCCTAAAAGACAAAATGAATCAGAAGTGAGTTTTTGTAAAAAGATAAAAAAAGAGTATGGGGAAGTAAGTTTTAGTGATGCAAAAAAAGTTTATCAAAAATATAAAGCATACTCTTATTGGCCTGGAATTTATTTGAAATCAGGACTAAAATTAAAAGATATCTCACTACTTGAAGATGAGTCTATTAATAATGCAGGTGAGATATTAGCTATTGATGATATGGGCATATCTATTGCTTGTAAAAAGGGTAGTATAAAAATCAAAACACTACAAGCACCTTCTAAAAAAGCTATAAATTCAATTGATTATATTAAAGGTCAAAGAGTTTCTATAGGGGATATTTTAATTTAATTTATTATATTATTTATAAAACTACAATCTTAAAGTAATAAAATGAAAAAAAATGGTAAAAATTGTAATATATATGATTTAAAACTTTTTAAAATAAATGGATTTGATGTTTTATTACATAAAATATTGAAACAAACAAGAGAAGTACTTAATGCTGAAGCAGGGTCTATATACACAATAAATGGAGACTCTTTAGATTTTAAAGTATTTCAAAATGATTTTATGAATTACGAACAAATTTATCTTCAATACTTAGATTTAAAAGGTCTAAAACTTCCACTTGATAAAAATAATAAATACATTGCAGTAGATTCACTCTTAAAAGAAAAAATTATTGTTGTAAATGATATTTATAATACCAACAAATATGAATTTTTGGGAGTTAAAGAGTATGATAAGAATAATAATTATGAAACATACTCCTTAATTACTGCCCCAATTATACATCCTATAGATAATAGTAAACTAGGTGTTATTCAATTGATAAATAAATTGAGAAGTGGGAAAAAAGTCGATTTTAAAGAAAAAGATAAAGATACCCTATCAATCGTTAGTTCTCTTATTGCTTTAACTATTTCACAAGCAGAGAATGATTCTTTAAAGTTAAAAGAGTTAAATGATGAACTAAAAGTTGCAAATGAAAAATTAACTAAAAAAGTAGAACACGAAATAGGTGAAAATGAAAAAAAATCAGCAATAATTTATCATCAATCAAAACTTGCATCTATGGGGGAAATGATAGGCAATATTGCCCATCAATGGAGACAGCCTTTAAGTGCTATATCTACACTTGCAAGTGGTCTTAGTTACAATATAGAGCTTGATAATTATAATAAAAATGAGACTATTGATGGCTTAAATAAAATAGTTGATACTACAAAATATCTTTCAGAAACAATTGATGATTTTAGGGATTTTTATAGAATTGACAAGTCAGCAAAAGAGTTTAATATCGCTAGTAATATACATCAAAGTGTATCAATAACAAATGCCTCTTTATATGAAAATAAAATTGAAGTAAAATATTATTTGGATAAAAGTTTAACTTATTATGGTTTTGAAAATGAATTAAAGCAAGCTTTATTAAATATTTTACAAAATTCAAAAGATGCATTTTATATAAATAATGAAGATATCAAGAAAATTATTTTTATCTACTTAGAAAAGATAAATAATACTATTTATATAAAAATAAAAGATAATGCAGGTGGAATAGAAGAAAAATATTTAAAAAAAATATTTAGAAAAAACTTCACAACTAAAGATGAACACAAAGGGACCGGAATAGGTCTATATATGACAAAAGTAATTGTTGAAAAAAGTTTTAGTGGTAATATTAAGGCTGAAAATTGTCAATTTGAATATGAAAATAAACAATGCAAAGGGGCCTTATTCACTATAGAATTTCAGGCTAAATAGAAATAAAAACCTGTTACACTCAATAGTGAAATCAAAACACCTAAAACTAAAGAATTAATTGCTAATCTTTCATCTAAACCACCCTGAATAGCCAAAATCACAGCTGTAGTCATAGGAGGCATTGCAACTTCTAAGATTGTAACTTTACTCCAAGTTTCATCAAGATTATAAAATATTGAGAATCCTATCATTACAAGTATTGGCATTACAAACATTTTTACTGTTAAAAGTAAAGTAGTAGTTTTAAATTTATAAAAAATATTTTTAAGTTCTAACTTCATCCCTATTGCAATCATTGCAAGTGGAACTAAGGTAGCACCAACTGCTTCTGCTGTATTTATCACAAAAACAGGAACTGTAAAGAGTTTTAAAAATATAGTTACAAAAAACATTATAATAGGTGGAAAAAAAATTACTTTTCTAGTCATTGCTTTAAATTTCACAACTTGACCACTACCCCAATTTATAATTATAGTTCCAAGTGATACTACTAATAAAAAAGAACCAAACAGATCATAAATAAGTGCATATACCACATAATCTTGACCATAAAAAGCATCAATATATGAAAATCCTATAAATGAGGTATTACCAAAAGTTCCAACTACTATAAAAGTTGCCAAAGTTTTTTTGTCAAATTTAAAGAACTTCCCTAGATAATATGTCAAAATAAGATTTATCAAAATTATTCCATTGAACATAATTATCAAATTTAAAATTTTTAAGTCTAAAACAAGTGGGTAAATTTTTATAAAAACCATTGCTGGTAATGAAAAGTATATTACAAAATCAACTAAGGCTTGAGAATGGTCTTTTATAAAAACTTTAAAAAAGTATCCAATTATTAAATATAAAGCAATTGGTAAAACGGGATCTAACATTATCTCTCCAAATTTAAAAGTAATTATTATATATATAACTTTATTAATATGAACTTGAAATTATATTTAGTATAATCTTTTTATGGAAATAAGATATCTACAAAGTGTTGATTCAACACACACTTACTTAAAAAATTATATTAAACAAAATGGTTATACAAACAATTTGTGTATCGCAACACAAGAGCAGACTTCTGGTATTGGTAGTCGTGGCAATTCTTGGGTAGGAGTTAAAGGAAACTTGTTCTTTTCCTTTGTAATAAAACAAGAAGATTTACCACCTGACCTACAAATTCAGAGTGCATCTATTTATTTTTCTTATATTTTAAAAAAGATTTTAAAAAGTTTTGGTTCAAAATTATGGCTTAAATGGCCCAATGATTTTTATATAGATAATAATAAGATAGGTGGGACTATTACGTCTGTATCAAATGGTTTAGTCTATTGTGGAATAGGATTAAATTTAAATAATGTTAATAATGAGTTTTTAAAACTAGATATAAAAATTGATGTAAAAGAATTATTTAAATTATATTTCAAAAATATTGAAAAAAAAATCCTTTGGGAGGATATTTTAAAAGAATATGTGGTAGAATTCAGCAGAAGTAAAAATTTATACGCAACAATTAACAATGAAAAAATACCCTTAATCAATGCACAGTTAAATAGTGATGGTTCAATAAATATAAATAATAAAAAGGTTTTTAGTCTAAGATGATGGCAGAAGTAATAACAATAGCAAATCAAAAAGGTGGAGTTGGTAAAACAACAACAGCTGTTAATTTAAGTGCAGCATTAGCCTTACAAGGGAAGAAAGTATTACTCATAGATGCAGACCCACAATCAAATGCAACTACAAGTTTAGGATTTCATAGGGATACTTATGAATATAATATTTATCATGTAATGCTTGGAACAAAAGAACTTAACGAAATCATTTTAGACTCAGAAATAGACAACTTAAAGGTAGCACCATCAAATATCGGATTAGTTGGTATTGAAAAAGAGTTTTATAAAAATACAAAAGATAGAGAATTAATATTAAAAAGAAAAATTGACCCTATTAAAAAAGATTTTGATTATATTATAATTGATTCACCTCCTGCTTTAGGACCAATTACGATAAATACATTAAGTGCTTCAAACTCAGTATTAATACCAATACAGTGTGAATTCTTTGCATTAGAAGGTTTAGCACAATTACTAAATACTATTAAATTAGTAAAACAAACTATAAATAGACAGCTACAAATTAGAGGATTTCTTCCTACAATGTACAGTGCACAAAACAATTTAGCAAAACAAGTATTTGCAGACTTGGCACAACACTTTGAGAGTAAATTATTTAAAATAGATGGTAGTTCATATGTTGTAATACCAAGAAACATAAAACTAGCAGAATCTCCTAGTTTTGGAAAGCCAATTATGCTTTATGATGCAACAGCAACTGGTACAAAAGCTTATACAAATTTAGCAAAAGCAATAGCAGGATAAAAAATGGCAAAGGCAGCATTAGGTAGAGGTTTAGGTGAGTTATTAGGTGAAGTTGAATCAGCTTATGAAAGTAATAATAACTCTTCAAAAACTGGTGGTATGGACATCTATTTAGATGTAAATTGTATAAAACCAAATCCAGCACAACCTAGAAAAATATTTGATGAAGATAAATTAAAAGAGTTAAGTGAATCTATAAAAGAGCATGGCTTAATTCAAGCAATTACAGTTGTTGAATCAAATGTTTATGGAGAGTATATTTTAATTGCTGGTGAGAGAAGATTAAGAGCTCATAAATTAGCAAATATTGATAAAATAAAAGCTACTATAATGGATCTTGATGATGAGAAATTAAGAGAAGTTGCTCTTATTGAAAATATTCAAAGAGATGATTTAAACATTATTGAATTAGCTTACTCTTATGCTCAACTTATTAATGAACACTCATTAACACATGATGAGTTATCTTTAAAAGTTTTTAAAAGTAGAACTTCTATTACAAATACATTAAGATTATTACAACTCTCTTCATATGTACAGCAAATGTTAGCAAATGAAAAAATAACTGCTGGTCATGCAAAAGTTATGATTGGACTTGATGATGATACTCAAAGAAAAATTACTGATAGTGTCATTGGTCAAAAACTTTCTGTACGTGAAACTGAGCAATTAATAAAAGATATTAAAGCCCCAGATACAAAAACTAAAATAAAAAGCAAATCAACACCTAAAAATTATGATTTAAATCCACTTAATAGTGTTGTTGATGAATTATCTAAAAACAATCTAAAAGTAAAATTAGAAAAGAACTGTTTTAAGATAGAAATTAAATCTCAAGAGGATATTGAAAAGATATCTAATTACTTTCGTAACACTTTATAAATTTTATTTAACAAATTAACCCATTTAATATATTTTTATAGAATTATTCGCTAGAATTTATCAGTTTTAGTCAAACTAAACTGTAAAAAATATGGAGGAATGAATGTTAGACATAAGTCCTGTATTGTTGCTTAGCTCTGGTATTATTTTCTTGTTAGTACTTGCCAGACTAAACAGTTGTCTATTTACACCTCTACTAAAGCATATGGATGAAAGAGCAATATCTATAAAAAGTGATTTAGAGAATGCAAAGTCAAACACAGCTGATGTAGATGGAATGCTGGCTGAAGCAAATGATGTTATTGCAAAGGCTAAAAAAGAAGCTGCTGCAATTAGAGAGGAAGCTTTAAACGAAGCTAAAAAAGTTGCTGATTCAAAATTAGAAACTGCAAAATCAGATATAGAAGCTAAATATGCTGATTTCAAAGTTTCATTAGAAAATGATTCAAAAGCTTTAAAAGATTCATTAATTGCTTCAATGCCTCAATTTAATGAGAGCTTAAAAGCTAAATTAAGCTCGATATAAGGGAGAGAAAGTGAAAAAATTACTATTATTAACTTTATTAGCTTTAGCTCCTGTAGCATTATTTGCTAATAGTGAAGGTGCGGAAACTGATATTATTCAAAGAACCGTTAACTTTGTAATTTTTGCTGGAATTTTATGGTATTTATTAGCCGATAAAATTAAAGCTTTTTTTGCAAATAGAACTTTAGAAATTCAATCTGAATTAGATAAAGTACAAGATACTTTAAAAGCATCTCAAGCAAAAGTCGATGAAGCGGCTGCAAAACTTGAAAATGCAAAAAAACTAGCAGCAGAGACTGTTGAACTTGCAAAATCTGAAGTGGGTGCATTGAAACAAAAAGTTGCAGATGCAGTTGACAATGAGATTGCTCAATTAAACAGAAACTTTGATGAAAAAATCGAAGTTGAAACTAGAAAACTACAAAGACAAATTGTAGAAGAGATTCTAGAAGAGCTACTAAAATCTGACAATATTTCTTTATCGCAAGATGAATTAGCAAATATTGTACTTAAGAAGGTGGCGTAATGAATGATTTAATTGCAAAAAGATACGTTAAAGCATTATTAGATGGTAAAGATGTAGCTGCTGCAACTTCAATTTATAATGAATTAAGTGAAATTTCAAAAGCATTTGCTGATGATAAGTTTATCTCAATAATATCTTCTATTGAAGTTAAAGAGAGTCAAAAAGCGGATTTAATTATTTCGTTGATTGATAATACTTCTGATACTACAAAAAATTTAATAAAATTGTTAGGTAGTAAAAAAAGATTAGAATTAATTCCATTTATTGTTGCTGAATTAAAAGCTAAAATTGGAGCAATGGGAAATAGTTATGAAGGTGTTGTTTATACAAACAATGCTTTATCTGAGCAGTATATAAACTCTATTGCAGAGCAATTTAGTAAGAAATTTGATGTTAAATTATCTTTAACTCAAGATGTATGTGATTATGATGGTATTAAAGTTGATATTGATGGACTTGGGGTTGAGATTTCTTTCTCAAAAGATAGACTTAAGTCACAAATGATAAATCATATTTTAAAAGCAGTTTAGAACTTATAAAGGAGAAATTGAATGGGTGCAAAAATTCAAGCTGATGAAATCAGTTCGATCATCAAAGAAAGAATTGATAACTTTGAATTAAATGTTGATGTAAATGAGACTGGTAAAATAATCTCATATGCAGATGGTATTGCTCAAGTTTACGGTCTTAAAAATATTATGGCTGGTGAAATTGTAGAATTTGAGAATGGTGAAAGAGGATTAGCTGCTAACCTTGAAGAGGCTTCAGTTGGTGTTGTTGTTCTTGGTTCTGGTAATGGATTAAGAGAAGGTTCTTCTTGTAAGAGAGTTGGAAAACTATTAGAAACACCAGTTGGTGATGCTATGGTTGGAAGAGTTGTTAATGCATTAGGTGAGCCAGTTGATGGAAAAGGGACTATTGAAGCAGCAGAGCATAAGCTTGTTGAAGAAAAAGCTCCTGGAATCATGGCTAGAAAATCAGTTCATGAACCATTACAAACAGGTATTAAAGCAATTGATGCTCTTGTTCCAATTGGAAGAGGGCAAAGAGAGCTTATTATTGGAGATAGACAAACTGGTAAAACAACTGTTGCTATTGATACGATTCTTAACCAAAAAGGTGAAGATGTAATTTGTATTTACGTTGCAATTGGTCAAAAATCATCTTCAGTTGCTTCTGTTGTTAGAACATTAGAAGAATCTGGTGCAATGGATTATACAATTGTAGTTAACGCTGCAGCTGCTGATTCTGCTGCATTACAATTTTTAGCACCATATACAGGTGTTACAATTGGTGAGTATTTTAGAGACAATGGTAAACATGCTTTAATTATTTATGATGATTTATCTAAACATGCAGTTGCATATAGAGAAATGTCATTAATTTTAAGAAGACCTCCAGGTCGAGAAGCATATCCAGGGGATGTATTCTACCTACACTCAAGACTACTTGAGAGAGCTGCAAAAATGTCAGATGAAAAAGGTGCTGGGTCTATGACTGCATTACCTATCATTGAAACACAAGCAGGGGATGTTGCTGCATATATTCCTACAAACGTTATTTCTATTACAGATGGTCAAATCTTCCTAGAAACTAACCTTTTCAACTCAGGTATTAGACCAGCTATTAATGTTGGTTTATCAGTATCAAGAGTTGGTGGAGCTGCACAAATTAAAGCTACTAAGCAAGTTGCTGGTACTTTAAAATTATCACTTGCACAATATAGAGAGCTTGAAGCATTTGCTCAGTTCGCATCTGATCTTGATGAGAGTACAAGAAGAGAACTTGAACTTGGTCAAAGAATGGTAGAAGTATTAAAACAAGGTGTTAATAAGCCTTTAGTTATTGAAAAACAAGTTGTAATTATTTATGCTGGAACTAAGGGATATTTAAATGATATTGCAGTTTCTGATGTTGTTAGATTTGAGAGTGAATTACATGCTTTTATTGAGCAAAAATACTCAAATATCTTAGATGATATTAAATCTAAGAAAAAATTAGACGAAGATACTGAAGATAATTTAAAATCTGCGTTAGAAGAGTTTAAAACTGTTTTTAGTGCAAAATAAGGATTAGTCAATGGCTAACTTAAAAGAGATTAAATTAAAAATTGGTAGTGTTAAAAATACTCAGAAGACTACAAAAGCTATGAAGCTTGTATCTTCTGCAAAACTTACGCGTACTAGACAATTGTCTGATCAAGCTAAAAGTTATGCAGAAAAGATTAATGATGTACTTTCTGAGATTGCACACAGAGTTAGCAGAGTTCAAGATGATGGAATGCACAATAGAGCATTTTCTCAAAATGAAAATCCAAAAACAGTAGATATTGTTTTTGTTACTGCTGACAAAGGTCTTTGTGGTGGATTCAATATGGCTACTATAAAAGCTGTAACGAATATGATGAATGAGTACAAAGCAAAAGGTGTGACTGTAAGATTAAGAGTTGCTGGTAGAAAAGGTGTTGATTATTTCACTTTCCAAGGTGAACCATTAACACAAAAAGTTAGCGACTTATCTTCTGCACCTGATTATAATAGAGCTTCTGACTTTATTCAAGAAGTTGTAAATGATTTCCAAAATGGAGTTACTGATAAAGTAGTTTTAATTTACAACGGATTTCTTAACATGTTAACTCAAGAGTTAAGAGTTAGAGAAATCTTACCTATTAGTTTAGAAAGTGTTGAAATAAAAGAAGAATCATCTATGCTTGATATTGAGCCAGATGATGATGAAGAAGTGTTAAATGAATTAACAGAGAAATATATTCAATTTAATATGTATTACTCTTTACTTGATTCTTTAGCAGCTGAACATAGTGCAAGAATGCAAGCTATGGAAGCCGCAACAAAGAATGCAAAAGAAAAAGTTGATAGTTTAACAGTAGAGTACAATAAAGCTAGACAAGCTGCAATTACAACAGAGCTGATAGAGATTATCAGTGGTGTTGAATCATTAAAATAATTTAAAGGAGCTGCCCGTATGAAAGGTAAAATTGTTCAGGTAATGGGTCCAGTAGTTGACGTAGAGTTCGACGGATACTTACCAGAAATTAATGAAGCAATTCAAGTTACATTAGCAGATGCTAAATCTGACAGATTAATACTTGAAGTTGCTGCACATATTGGTGATAGTAGAGTTAGAACTATTGCTATGGATATGACAGAAGGATTAACAAGAGGACAAGAGTGTGTTGCACAAGGTGGACCTATTCAAGTTCCAGTTGGTGAAGCAGTATTAGGAAGAATTTTCAATGTAATTGGTGACCCTGTTGATGAAGGTGAAGCAATTCCTGAAGAAACTCCAAGATGGTCAATTCACAGAGCTGCACCTTCTTTTGAAGAGCAATCAACAAAAACAGAAATGTTTGAAACAGGTATCAAAGTAGTTGACCTTTTAGCACCATATTCAAAAGGTGGTAAAGTTGGACTATTCGGTGGTGCTGGTGTTGGTAAAACAGTTATTATCATGGAATTAATCCATAATGTTGCTTTCAAACATTCAGGATACTCAGTATTCGCAGGTGTTGGTGAAAGAACAAGAGAAGGTAATGACCTTTATTATGAAATGAAAGACTCTAATGTACTTGATAAAGTTGCATTGTGTTATGGTCAAATGAGTGAGCCTCCAGGTGCAAGAAATAGAATTGCATTAACAGGTCTTACAATGGCTGAGTACTTCAGAGATGAAAAAGGTCTTGATGTACTTATGTTCGTAGATAATATCTTTAGATTTGCACAATCAGGTTCTGAGATGTCAGCACTTCTAGGAAGAATTCCATCAGCTGTTGGATATCAACCTACACTTGCTTCAGAAATGGGTAAATTACAAGAGAGAATTACATCTACATCTAAAGGTTCTATTACTTCTGTTCAAGCGGTATATGTACCAGCGGATGACTTAACAGATCCAGCTCCAGCTTCTGTATTTGCTCACTTAGATGCAACTACAGTTCTTAATAGAAAAATTGCTGAAAAAGGTATTTACCCAGCAGTTGATCCATTGGATTCAAGTTCAAGAATTTTAAGTGCTGATGTTTTAGGACAAGAGCATTATGATGTTGCAAGAGGTGTTCAATCTGTATTACAAAAATACAAAGATTTACAAGATATCATTGCAATTCTTGGTATGGATGAGTTATCAGAAGAAGATAAACTTGTAGTTGCTAGAGCTAGAAAAATTGAAAGATTCCTATCTCAACCATTCTTCGTTGCTGAAGTATTTACAGGGTCTCCTGGTAAATATGTTGAGCTTAAAGATACAATTGCAGGTTTCCAAGGTATCTTAGAAGGTAAATACGATAGCGTTCCAGAAATGGCGTTCTATATGGTTGGTGGAATTGATGAAGTTCTAGCTAAAGCTGAGAATATGAAATAAAACCATTAAGGTAAATTTATGGATACATTAAGATTATCAATAGTTACACCAAATGGATCAATATTTAATGGTGATGTTAAAACTGTAACTCTCCCTGGAAAAGAGGGAGAGTTTGGAGTACTACCAGGACATGCTTCTTTGGTATCTTCATTAACAGTTGGTGTAATTATAATAGAAAAAGAGAATACTACTGAAGCAGTAGCTATAAACTGGGGTCACGTTAATGTTAGCGAAACTTCAGTTGATGTTTTGGCTGATGGTGCTGTTTCTCTAACTCAGGGTGGAGATTCTGATATTGCAAAAGCTATTGATGCGGCTAAAGAACTTGTTAATTCAGTTTCTGATGCTAATGTATCAATTGCTTCTGTAGAAGCAAGAATTAACTCATTTAGTTAAGAAGAAAATGATTGATTTAATTTTAAATTATTTTACAAATAGTAGTGCTATTACACTTGTTGTATTAGCCCTGCTATCTGTTTATTTTGTCTTAATTTTTTGGCTTTTTATTTATAAAAATAGTCAAGTTACTGCATTAATAACTAATGAAAGAAAATCTTTAGAAACACTTACTTCTAGAGAGTCATCATTAAGTCCTTTGTCAGGTTTAAGTAGATGTGCTAAAACATCTAAATCAAAGCCATTATTACATGCTTGTGAAATTTCAATTATTAAAGATGCCAGTGAAGGTCTATCTTGGCTTTCGATTGTATCTTCAACATCACCTTTTATAGGATTGTTTGGTACCGTTATTGGAATTTTAGAATCATTTGCAAAGTTTTCAACTCATTCAAAAGTTGGATTTTCTGTTATAGCCCCTGCTATTTCTGAAGCACTTGTGGCAACAGCAGCTGGGATTTTTGTAGCAATATTTGCTTATACATTTCATCAAATCTTAACTAGAAAAGTTTATGAATTAAACACTTACTTAAAGGCACAATCCGAAATCTTGATCGCTAAGGCATAATACATATGTATGATTTTAATCAAAAACCAGATTTAAATATAACTCCCTTAGTAGATATTATGTTAGTATTACTTGCAATATTAATGGTTACTGCCCCAGTAATAGAGTTTGAAGAGCCTGTAAACTTACCAAATGGAAGTAGATCTCAACAGATTCAAGACGTAAAAAAGATTTCTATTTTAATCTCCAAAGATAAAATAATATCAATAGGCAAAAATAGCTATGAATTAGAAAATTTTGCAGATAGCTTTATACTTTATTCAAATGATAAAAACAAAGATACACCTGTTCATATAAGAGCAGATAAAAGATTGATATATGATGATGTTATTTTTGTATTAAAGACTGTAAAAGAGGCTGGTTTTTTCAAAGTTTCTTTAATCACTGATGGATAACTATGTTTTTTTATAATTCTATTTCAAAGCAAAATAGTCTAATTATAGCTTTATCTATCTACTTATGTATAATTTTTTTATTTTTTTTATATTTAAAAACTTCTGATGTCAAAAAGTTTGATGCTTTTAATAAAACAACTACTATTGAACTTAGTATATTAGTTGATGATAATAGTAAAGTTGTAAATAAAAAAGTACAAAAGATAAAGAATAAAAAAATTGATGATATTGTTGATAAGTCAAAATCAAGAAGTGCAAAACAACAAAACAATGTAAAGTCACTTTTCGCAAATGTAAAAGACACAAGTAATAATGTTATAGAAAAAACTGTAAATAATGTTGTTAAATCTGAAGTTGCTAGCAGATTTAAGGCACAGTTTGAAAAAGAGAGAAAAAGTGAAAAACTATCTGTATCTTCACTGCTAAATAATGTAAAATCAAAAACATCAGTACTTCCAAGTACAGAGTCAAAAAACTCTATAGACCCCTATTATTCAAAGATTTATGAACTTTTAGCACAAAGATGGAATCCTATGATGGTAGGGGATGAATTATTTGCAAAAGTTTTAGTGATAATTACAAATAATGGAAGTTTTGATTATAAATTTTTAAAATATTCTGGAAATGAGGTTTTTGATAAATCTTTAACCTCTTTTTTAAATGAACAAGTTAATATTACATACCCAGAACACAATAAGGGTTCTCAGACAAAAATAGAAGTAATATTTAAATCAGAAGGATAATTATGAAAAAAATATTTTTAGTATTTATATTGATTTGTACAAATTTATTTGCAGTTGATGCAACAATGGAAATTATCAAAAAATCAGACAATTTACCAAAAATCGAAATTGCTGTTGCAAGTGATACTAAGAATTTTGAATATGCAAATAAAATCAGAAATATGATTGTAAAAGATTTGCTTGTAAGTGGACATTTTCAATCATCAAATAGCAAAGAGAATTTTGCTTTTTCCAAAAATCCAAATATGTTAGGATTAAAAAATAGAGGAGTTGATTTATTCTTAAATCTAACAATAAAAGAGAGTAGTTTTGGTGGATTAAATTTAAATATAAAACTCTTTGATAATAATATTATGGGACTAATTTTAGAAAAAACAATTAGTTCTTCTCAATTGGATAGATACCCATTTGTTGCACATAGAGCATCTATTGCAATTAACAAATATTTAAATGCTCCCCCAATTGATTGGATGGATAAATTTGTAATTTTTTCTGTTTACAAAGAGGCAAAAAAAGCAGATATTGTAATTGCTGATTATACTTTAACTTTCCAAAAAACAATAATTAGTGGTGGATTAAATATTTTTCCTAAATGGGCAAATAGTAAGCAAGATAGTTTTTATTATACAACATATAATGGCTTTCTTCCAGAGTTAATTAAATATAATTTATATACTAGAAAAGTAGAAAAAATCATGAAATCTCAGGGGATGGTGGTTTGTTCAGATGTAAATAAAGATGGTTCTAAACTTCTTATAACTGCCTCACCTGAAGGTCAACCAGATATATATTTATATGAAACAAAAAATAAAAGAAAAGTAAAATTGACAAGTTATAAAGGTATTGATGTTGGAGCACATTTTGTTGAAAATGACAGTAAAATTGTTTTTGTATCTGATAGATTAAAAAGCCCAAATATTTTTGCCAAAAAGATTAACGGTAGAGGTGTTGAGAGATTAGTTTATCATGGAAGTAATAACTCATCTGCAACTACATATGATAATTATGTTGTTTATAGTAGTAGAGAGAGTAATAATGAATTTTCATACAATACTTTCAATTTATACTTAATCTCTACAAAAAGTGATTTTATTAGAAGATTAACAACGAATGGTGTAAATCAATTTCCAAAATTTTCAAGTGATGGAGAATCAGTACTATTCATAAAAAACTACAATGGAAAAAGTAGTGTAGGGGTAATAAGGTTGAACTATAACAAATCTTTCTTATTTCCTTTAGTTAGTGGTAAATTGCAATCAATAGATTGGTAAATTACAATTTTATAATAATGAGTTAAGTTTTGTTTGAGTAAAATTTAGCAAATCACAATAAGGATAATTAATGAAAAAGTTCGGTTTACTAGCTTTTATAACAGCTACATTACTATTTACAGGATGTAGTCAAAAAACTGTTGAAATGGATTCAACTCCAGCAGATTCTGAATCTGCATTAAATACAGTAGAAACAACAAACAACAGCATTGCACAAGATAACATGGCAGCTGATGGAAAAGGTAACTATTTTATAGTTGATGGTAAAAAAGAGTTTATTGAATCAATATATTTTGCATTTGATAAATTTAATTTAACTGAAGAGCAAAGAAAAGTTGCTTCTGAAAATGCTTCTAAGTTAAAAGGTTTAGCAGGTAGTGTTAAAGTTGAAGGAAACTGTGATGAGTGGGGAACTGATGAGTATAACTATGCACTAGGTTTAAAAAGAGCAAAAGTTGTAAAAGATGCTTTAATTTCTGATGGTATTTCATCAAACTCTATTACTGTTGTAAGTTTTGGAGAGAGTAATCCTGTTTGTTCAGATAAGACACAAGAATGTTGGTCAAAAAACAGAAGAGCAGAATATAAGCCTCTTCCATAATATATGAACAAATTTCTAATAGTTATTTTATTAAGCACCTTAACATATGCCAAAGAGGTATCTGTTTTCGGTGCTGGTAATTTAGATTCTTCTAACCCTTATGGTCTTACTAAATCAGAACAACGTATTTTAAAAAATAAAAAAGAACTAGGTTCTATTGATACAAAAGTTAAAACTGTAAAATCAACTATGGATTCAATCAGTGAGCGTATTGATGGCTTAGAATCAATTTATGAAGGTGATTCACAAAAATTAAATAGTGTTGTTTTAACATTAACAAAGCTTTTAAATGATTTTGAATCAAATCAAAATTTAACTGATAAAAATGGTGAAGATGTAAAAGAGTTAAAAAAATCTATTGATCAATTAAATACTTTACAAAAAAAGATTGCAGATGAAAATCAGAAAAATTTAGAAAATCTTAAACAAGCTGTAGAAAAATTAACAAAAAAAATAAATGTTATAGATTCTAATTATATTTCAGAAAAAGATTTTAAAAAAAATATGAATCAATTTGTTACTGTAAAAGAGTTTGAAGCTTTGAAAAAAAGCTTAAATATCAAAACTAATGAAATAGCTCAACCTAAAATAAGTGTAAAAAGTAATAATTCGGAAAATAAAGTATCAATAGATGATAAAGCTGAAATGCTAATAGAAGCAAAAAGACTTTTTAAAATTGATTATTTTACTAAAGCAATACCAATGTTTGAAGAACTGATATCTGCAAATTATAAACCTGCAGAATCAAATTTTTATCTTGGTGAGATGTGGTACTATAGAAAAGATTATAGTAAAGCAATTTCGTATTTTAAAAAATCTGCGATGTTGTATGATAAGGCAGAATGGATGCCTAAGTTGCTACTTCATAGTGCAATATCATTTGAAAAAACAAACGATTTTAAAAATGCTGCTTCTTTTTATGAAACTTTGATGACTGTTTACCCAGACTCAAAGGAAGCAAAAAGTGCAGATAGAAATCTATCAAAATTAAATTAAAAAAGGAAAAACATGTCAAAAGTTATAGGAATAGAGTACACATTAAAAGATGCTAACACAGGAGATCACTTAGATTCAAATGTAGGTCAAGATCCATTAGAGTTCGTTTCAGGAAAAGGTCAAATAATCCCAGGATTAGAGTCAAAATTAGTTGATATGTCTGTAAGTGAAGAAGCTGATGTATTAGTTGAACCTAAAGATGCTTATGGTGAATTAAACCCAGAAGCGGTACAAGTATTACCAAAAGAGCAATTTGCCGGTATTGAATTAAAAGAAGGTATGAGTCTTTATGGAACTGGTGAACAAGGTGAAACTGTACAAGTTACAGTTACTGGTTTTACAGATTCTGAAGTAACAATTGATTATAACCATCCAATGGCTGGTAAAACATTAATGTTTTCTGTAGCAATTTTAAGTTCAAGAGCAGCAACTGAAGAAGAGATTCAAACAGGTGTTGTTGGTGGTATGGCTGCTATGGGTGGCGGATGTTGTGGTGGCGGAAGCCATGACCATGGTGATTCTGAAGGTGGATGTTGTTCTAGTGAACCTAAAGAAGAAAAACCTTCTAACGGTGGATGTGGTTGTAGTCACTAATACTTACAACTGTAAAAACTTTAAAATGCCCAAAAGCACGAGTGCTTTTGGGCATTTTATTTTTATGACACATATTAAATAGTATAATGCTCATTTTTAAAACAAAGTAAAAGATATAAGGAAAAAGATATATGAAAAAAGTTGCTTTTATATTCCCCGGACAAGGAAGTCAAAAAATTGGTATGGGAAAAGATTTTTTTGAAAATAGTGATATCGCAAAAGATATGATTAAAAAAGCCAGTGATAGATTAGGAGTAAATTTTGAAGAGCTTTTATTTGAGGAAAATGAGAACTTAGGTAAAACTGAATATACACAACCCGCTATTCTTTTAGTATCTGCAATTGCATTTGAACTTTTCAAAGATAAATGTGATATTAAACCAGAATTCTTATTAGGACACTCTCTTGGTGAATTTTCAGCACTAGTTGCAGCTGGTGCAATAGATTATTTAGATGCGGTTGAATTAGTTCATAAAAGAGGACTTTTTATGAATGAATCTTGTTCTGGTGGAGATGCAGGAATGATGGCACTAGTTGGATTAGAAGATTCAAAAGTTGAACTTATTTGTAAAGAGCAAAGAGAAAATGGTAAACAAGTTTGGCCAGCAAATTATAATATGGATGGACAACTAGTTCTTGCAGGTATAAAGTCAGATTTAGAGTCACTAGTTGAAACTTTTACACAAGCTGGGGCAAAAAGAGCTATTGTACTTGATATGAGTGTTGCTAGTCACTGTGAGCTATTAACAAGTGCAGTTGAAAACTTAAGACCATACCTAGAAGAGTATATAAAAGATGAGTTTTCACCAGTAGTTTCAAATGTATCTACTGATATATATACAACAAAAGAAGAGGCAATAGAACTATTAGCTTCTCAACTTACTAGTCCTGTAAAGTATAAACAATCAATTGAAAAACATGCTTCTAAAATAGATTTATTTATAGAGTTTGGAAATGGTATTGTTTTAAAAGGTTTAAATAGAAAAATTGTAAAAGTACCTACATCTAATGTATCAGATATGAGTTCTTTAGAAAAAGTAATTGGAGATATAAATGAATAAATTAGCAATAATGGGAGCTATGGAAGAGGAAATCGAACCTCTATTAGCTCATTTTGATAGTGTAAATGTAGTTGAGTTTGCAAATAATAAGTATTATGAAGTTTCATACAATGGATTAGATATTGTTATTGCCTATTCAAAAATCGGAAAAGTATTTGCAAGTTTAACAGCAACTACTATGATTGAAAAATTTGGATGTGATACTTTACTTTTTTCTGGAGTTGCAGGTGGAATTAACCCTAAACTTAATATTGGTGATTTAATTATTGCAAATAAACTTTGTCAACATGACTTAGATATTACTGCTTTTGGACATCCTAATGGATATGTTCCTGGTGGTGCAGTATTTGTTGAGTCATCTAAAGAGTTAAATGAAGTAGCTAAGAAAGTAGCTTCTGATAATGGATTGAAAGTTATTGAAGGTACAATTGCAACAGGTGATCAATTTGTTCACTCAGTTGAGCGAAAAAACTTTATTGAAAGTACTTTTAATGCAGATGCCTTAGAAATGGAAGGTGCAAGTGTTGCAGTAGTATGTGATGCTTTAAATGTTCCGTTCTTTATTTTAAGAGCTATTTCTGATACTGCAGATATGGATGCAGGCTTTGATTTTGATGAATTTTTGAAATCAAGTGCTAAAAACTCAGCAGACTATCTAATAAAAATAGTTGATGAATTATTAAAATAAGAGTTTAGACTCTTATTTTTAATAATTAACTCTATATTCTCTACCTAAAATCTCTATATATTATTACTAAAAATTACAAACAAAAAAGAAATTCAAAATTTAAGCAGATGTTAAAGAAAAGCACTTGACAAAGGATAAAAAACCTATTATAATTCCCGTCCAATT
>NZ_CALJLR010000020.1:0-23722 GCF_937982575.1 uncultured Arcobacter sp.
GTGAGTATGAATTCCTTTTGAAGATTAAAGGATAACTACCTTGCTTTGCTTTGCCTTACCGTGCTACGCCTAGCCATTCCGAGCCACTTGAATATGAATTCCTTTTGAAGATTAAAGGATAACTACCTTGCTTTGCCAAGCCCCGCCATGCCGTGCCTTGCCATGCCTTGCCATGCCCTGTGAGTATGAAAATCCCTCACAAAAATAAAGAGGGATATAATGTAAAATTTATTTAAATTCTATTTGGAACGCTCCAAAGTTACCAGTTTTTTCTTTTCTGAATCCACCAACTCCAATATGAAATCCTGCCCAGTTTAAAACATTAACAATTTGTTCTGCACTAAGGTTCGCTTTGTTAAATTGAATTGTTACTTCAACACTCCAATCTTCAAAAGCATTTCTCATTATCTTTCTTGGTGAACCTTTCATTCCTGATGTTCTTCCCCAATGTGTCAATACTTTTTGTTTCTTGAACTCCAAAGGAAGAATATCCCCAACAATAGTAACTCCCTCTTTAATATTTCTCATTCCACCTTGTTTGATGTCAAAGAGATATGAAGAAGCTCTAATCATAGAGTTATATATTGCTCTTGCAGGAATACCATATTTTCCATCTTCAGTATAATAAAATTTTGCAGTAACCTTTTCTTCTTCTGAAATATCGTCTTTAGTATAGTTCTGCTTTGATTTTATTTTATTATACTTTTCAAGAACTGCCATATCCATAGGTTCTGGCAAATATGGAGATTTTCCAACTACCTTAACGACTATGGTTCCAATATCCAACTTCTTTAGATTTATCTTTTGTTGAGTTGCCATTTTTTCTTTTCTGTATCTATTGAAGCAAAGATTGGATTAAGTTCCAAGAGTTCAGCATGTCTTTCTTTCCAATAATTTGCTTCTGCTAAAGCTCTATGAATTAATTGAAGCCTATAATCCTCATTATTCATAATTTCAACTATTGGTTTGTATTCTCTAATACCAAACTTACTTTTTTTGTTTGTTGGTTCTTCTGCGTCTTTAACTGACACATTAATACTTTCAAAAGCATATAGCTCTTTATCATCAACAACAATTTTTATCTCGTTGATAAGTTGTCTTGCTTGTCCTAATCTCCACTTTTCTCCTGCTGAAGAATCGTCCCAATCAAAAAATCCATATAACGAACTGGATTTTTTACTCGCCTTACGAAGTATGTTTTCTGCTGTAAGTCCATAAGTTTTTTGAACTTCTAAAACTTCATCAATTACTTCTGGAGTAAATTTCTCTGTGTTCTTGTATTGAAATTTTTCTTGTTTCATTTTACATTACCTCCTTTCAATTATATCAATTTTATCTTTGTGTTTAGAGAGAATATGTTGATTCATCATGTAATCAACTTGCTTTTTAGTATAACCTTCAATTATCTTCTTACAATATTGGCATCTCTTTTTTTCCATATTTAACCTACCCTACCCTACTATATAAATTTTTCTATTTTCATTTTCTAAAACTACGCACTATCTGTATTGTGCGTAGTTTTACATTGATTGATGGTCCGAATCCATATCCCTTAGTATTAATCCAATAACAAAATTAAAAAAATTCAAAGCAAAAAAGACAATAACTGCATCTAATAAGGATTTACGATAATAGTATGTTACAACACTTAATATTATAAATAAGGCTAACTTTTTATTTAACCAGTCTAACATTATTCTTTTCCCTCATAATTTTCCATCCATGAAGTATTTGGACCTCCATAATCAAATTTTTGGTTTCCTCCATATTGAATTTGTGCAAATTTATCTAAAGTTTCATTATCATAATTGCAGTTTTTTAGAAAATTAAATTCATATCCCATTGAATTATTACCGTTTTGGTATCCTAACGAGTAAAAGGCCAAACAATCGTTATTTCGACCTACTATGCCCTTTATAACTAAAATTTGGGTTATTATTAGGAACATTATTAATAAAATTACAGTTATGAATAACATTCCCATTCTTTCTCTATCATCTTTATACAAATTACCTGTGAACATCCAAATTGAAGTAAAAAGAAACAAAGAACCAACAACACAGGCCCAAACATATACTCTTATAGATAAACTATTAATAAAATTAGTGTATGTTTGAGAAGAAAATGCTTTTGAAAAGAATTCAGTTGGAAATCCTTTCTCCAAGAAGAAAATTACCCCAATAACAATAAATAATAATATCATTACTGAAATTAAGATATTATAGGTTTTATCATTCATCTTTTTGCTCCCTTATCCTTTTTACAATTATCCCTGCTTCAATTAATCCAACAGTAAGAGCACCTAATAAGTATGCAAGTATTTCATTAATCATTTCCCATCCTCCTCTGCCAAATTATGAACTAATCCCACCACTAAATAACCAATTCCAAGAGTAAGTCCAATTATCCAGAATAAAGGGTAATTGTATTTATTTAGAAATGTCATTTCCCTTCCTCCACACTTAATTTGTGAACAGCTATAACTTTTGCAGTTAAACAATTTCTTATGTATTCGTGAGTATCTTCTCTTAATGTTGTTTCGCTTTTTGTTGAGTCACAATTTACACAGTTATATAAATCAAATACTGGCTCGTGTTTTAATCCTGTTTGAGTTCCTAAATAACTCCATTCCGTCAAACTCTTATCCCTTTTGCAGTAATATATTTTAGTCATTTTCTTTGTTCTCCTTCTTCTTTTTCATAAAAAGAATTATGAATTCTGTTTATTTTATAAATCATATAAACTAAAACAAGGAATAACATACCAATACTTAAAATAATATTATCTCTCAAAAAGAATAAAATAAATCCAGCAAAAGTAATATACACTAAATAAAGGAAAATCACATAAAGAAGTAAAATAGTAATTATATAAAATTCATTTGTTTCTATTTTTCTTAGTTTTTTTTCTTTCATTTTCTTTGTTCTCCTGTGATTATAAAACCCCTCAAAAATTAAAGGGGTAAGTTAAATAAAATTTAAACGATTGTATAATCGTTTTTAGTGCCGTCCGATTTTACTACAACGGTAAATTCAACTCCTTGGAGTTGATTTGCGTGTTTTGTAGCAAGTTCAACTAGTTGACCGTAAGTTGATGCAGGTGTTTTCCCTTTTCCAAAAGTCCAGATTTTTTCTTCTTCATTTACAAGAATCTTTATCTTTGCTTGGGGTGTTTTTTCTTCACCTTGAACATATGGGTCAGCTTCTTCAAGTTCTGACAATGCTCTCACCTTGAATTGACCAACTTTGGGTTTCCAGTAGGAAGAACCTTCTTGCAGTTTTTTTAATTCACTTTGGTAGTCCATTTTAACTCTTTGACCTCCTTTCAATTATGTTAGTTTTCATTTCCCTTCCTCCAATATTTCTTCTAATATTTCATCTGCGTTTTTTTCTTTTGGTTTTATTGCATTTGGATATTTGTGTTTTAAGTAATCTAATTCTGCTTCCATTACTAAGTAATCTTCATGGATTTTCTGTAATTGTCCGATTGTCATGTTTTCAAATTGTGGTAAGCTCATTTTCTTTTCTTCTCCTTTTCTATTACTTCAATATCTTCTATGTTCACCAATGTTCCTTCTTCAATGCCGTAGTCTGTTAAGTCTGGCTTTGCCAATCTTATAACATACGAGTTTCCCCATTTACTAACTTGTCTTATTCTTTTTGCCATTTTTTTCTAATATTCATAGGGTATTAAAGTTTATAAATGTTTTGGTTTTGTTTATGTTTTGTTTTATAGTTCTCTGGCAGTTATCCCTATCTCTTAATGTTTCTGGTTCTTCAACCAAACTCCCCACAGAAACATCGCAATGAAAGTAGAGGTTATTCAGAGGTGATTTAACTGAATAAGGCACTTTGTTAGGTTTTACTGCCAGAGAATTAATGCCATGGGCAGAAGAATAAAAAGAGGTGGTATGGAGGGACTCCATAGGTTTTGTCTGGGTTTTACTTCTCCCATGGCTTTCCAGACTATGAATCTCCAGAAGGAAAAAGGGTTGATTAAAACCTTCTGGAGTGTGAGTTGTTCGGTATACCGAACAAGTAGGTGTATTTCTTAACAGGTTTAACAGGTTTAACAACATTCCCCACTTAGTTTCCCATGTGTGTATATGAGTGAGAATACCTGTGAAACCTGTGAAACCTGTGAAGTCTAATCTTTCCATTTTATTCCAAGCCAAACACGAGCATTTCCCCCCCTTCCATCATGTAACCAATCAAAGTATTTTGTTGTAGATTCAAACCCCATTTCTTTCATTTTCTTCCCAATAGAAGTTTCTGACATAATTCTGTATCTATTTTCATTGGACCAAGAAAGAAATTTTTTAATAAAATCTGATTTAGTTATAAAATGGTTTGCATCTTCAATAATAAAATTCTTTAAGAATTTATCCAGAAAGTTACTTTTTGACTCATATCTCTCCATCCTTTCCTCAACACTCCCTTCTTTATGGAATTCCCTCTTATCTAATAAATCTTTTAATATTCCTAAGGATTTAACTGCCAGAATCTCATATTCTTCTTCAGGTATCTCTCCTAATATATCTTTTTTTTCTGAGAATTGATTAGGAAAATCAATAATCATCCATCTCCTATAAAAACCAATAGTTTTGTCTGTTGTTGAAGGAAGATTATTTGTAGAAATTAATATCTTTGCGTAGTTTATCTCCTCTAATAAGTCTTTATTTTTGTATTCAAACCCAATTAAATCCCCCCCACTTAATTTTTTAAGCATAGAAGTTTTACTCATCTCATTAAAATTTGTTTCTCCCATCTGACAAACTAATTTTTTATGTAGTCTTGTTAATTCAAATCTGGAATTTAATAAAGTGTCCAACTCTGTTGCTCCACAATTATAATCTCCAATAAACTTCCTTAGTAATTCTAAAAATTTACTTTTTCCATTCATTCCACCACCAATAAAACAAAATATTCTATGGATTGGGTAAGAAGGAATTAAACAATAAGCAATAATTTCATATAAAGTTTTAACATAATCTTTACCAACCCACTCCTCAAATATTCTGTCCATCGTTGGTGTATTAATAAACTTATCTTTATGTAGAGCATAAGGAATAGGATTGGTTACAAAATAGTCGGGTGTTGCTTTAAACTCCTCACCTGTCATTACATCAACAATTAAATCTCTAAATTGAATCCATGTTTCTTTAGGTGTTAAAGGAATCTTTCTCCTCCCATATTGCTGCATTGATTCTATTATTTCTGTTTTTTCTTTTGATGAGACAGTGTTTGCACTTGAATGGTCACTCACCATGTTTAAAATATCTTTATCATCGACATTCTTCCATCTACATTCTGCTTTATCCCATAACCACCAAATTCTTGAACGGTCATAAAAATATGGTTGTATTTCCCATATTTGTTTTGCTAAATCAGATTTATCCAAATAACTATCTATTATTTGATTAACTTTTCTTACCTCCCCAATCTTTTGAGATTGAAAACCAGAATCGATTATTAAAGAACCATCTTCCTCAATTCTTCCAAACTTACCAAAATCCTTAACAATCATCTCGGCAAATTCTTTCATAGAATCAATATCCGTCATACTCCTCCACCTCTTTTATCATTTCATATCCACATGGACATAACACCATAATTATATTATCTGCCTTTGCTGTTTCTCTCTTACAATTTGGACATTTAAATTTGTTTGTCATTTTACTTCATCTCCATAAACATCCCATCCTTCCCTTTTCTTTCTTGCAAAATAATCTAATTTCCTCCCAGCACAAATTTCATCAACCATCTTATAAAATATTTCTGGCTTAGCTGAGTGTTCTGTTCTCTTTTCAGATATAAGAGTTGACCATTTGGTATTGTTAAAAAATGGTTTTCCTTTTATTGCTAAAATACAATGTTCAGTTTGACTTCTTAACCATCTCCCAGTTCCAATATGTTGTTTATCCCAAGTAACCATGCTCTTTAATTCAAAACCCCATTCCTTAAGTAAAGGATAACAATCTGGTAAGAATAAATTTGTAGTCCATAACCAAAGAACACAATCATCTTTTATTGGAAGTTTAATATTTTTTATCTCATCCAAAGTCATTGTCATATATGGAGTTGTCCCTCTAAAACCTTCAGGATTATAATTTTCATCTGTTCCATAATTCCAAGGAGGGTCAATTACAATAACATCATAAAGCCCTTTTGGTTGTTCTAAAACTTCTTTTTGGAGTTCTTCTCTTTGCTGTTTAATCTTTTCAAGGCGTTCTTCTCTTTTTACATCTTGCAAAGTGATTTCTCCCTTTTTTATTTGTTCTACTTTTTCGGGAGATTTTATAATAAGTTTCTTAACATCTCTGATATACTTTTCATTAACATTAAACATCTTTCCTGCTTGAACAGAACTCCTTTCACCAGCTTTGGGAATTTTTTCCACAAGCTGTGGTTTATTACCACCAGTAGATGTAGCTTGTCTTTTTTTAGCTTCTTCCTCCAACATAGGCATAACTTCCTGTGCAATTACGGCTCTCTGGTCAGCAGTTAAGTGCCTTCTTTTAAGATTACCTGAAATAACATACTCCAAAGGTTTTTCACCTTTGTATTCTTCAAATTTGGGAGTTATACCAAGCTCCATAGATGCTCTATACCTATTACGCCCATCAAGGATTTTACCTTCGAATAAAACTACTGGTTGAATTAATCCATTTTCTTTGATATCCATTTTTAATTGTTCTGCCTGAACACCCTCAACCATTGGGAAAATATCAGCAAACTTATGTGATTCCAAATCAAATATTTTCATTCTTTAAAATACCAAAATTTAATTGCATTATTTTTCAAAAAATCTAAATCAACCAATTTGTTTAGAGTTAGCTGGAAATTTCCATTTTGATATTGGGTTGATGCCCATACTGATTTTAAATTGCTTATTTCAGATTTAAAATATTCTTCTTTGAATGGAATAATACTAAATCCACAAACCTCTAATAGTTTTGTTTTTTCCTGATTAACCGTTCCAAAAAGAATAATATCAGAAGTAGAACAATAAAGCCATCCTGCTTTTGTTTCTTTTTTTGTTGTTCTTGTTTCATCAGTATAAATATGGTGTGCAATTTCAAGAATATAATTTCCATTTCCTAAATAATCATATCTCCTTGTTTTAACATCAATAGAGTTTTTTCTACCTTTTTTATCCGTAACTAAAACATCAGAACCAAAATCCTTTTGAGAAACCATACAATTTTCTTTCCAATTAATAATTGCATCTTCTCCAAAAATCTTTCTAATATATCTTTCCCAGTCTTTTAATAATTCGATGTTATTTGAATCTGCTAAATCTTCCTCAAAATTTCTTGCTCTCATAATCGCTTTTCCTCCACTATATTAAAATCAGAAATATTTAACCAATCAATATAATCTCTTTTCCCAGCTCTTTGCTCTGGTGCATAGTTATCGACGGTTATCTTTGTTTCACCACAAAGAACAATTTTGCAGAAATGTAAATTACCATTAAGTTCTTTTATAAAGACATTTTCATTATCTTTTAGATATTGTTCTGCGAGAAGTTGCCATTGCAATATCCTTTCCTTTATTTTTTCCTTATCCATTTTCTATTTAATTTAATAACCCTTTTAATAATTTCTAACCATTAATAAATAATAACAAAGTGTAACAGGTGGGGAATTAATCCCCACCCTTTATCATTACCTTTTCTTCTTTTTTCTTGTTTTTTTCTTTTCGCACTTCATCTGATTTTACCTCCTTATCTCTTTCTTACTATATACACTTTTCTTCCGTTCCTCATAACAGGTTTATATCGTGGGTTTCCTTTTCTTGGTGCTCCTCTACCCCTTTCCCAAGCCTGTTTGGACCTTCTTTTTCTATCCATGCTTTTATTCATTTTTTTAACCTCCTTTAATTTTTTCTTAATATGATGGCCGTTAATTCAAAAACAAATTCAATATCTGAATTAACGGCCTTTGACTACTGAGTTAGAAAGCTAGTCACACTTCCTTAGACATTATCGGTGTTTAAGCTCCACGCCCACCTCTAAAAGAAGTTATAACATAATTCAAAACAACTGATGCCCCAAGAACTGTGAATATAATTCCAATCCATGGTAAGAACGCAACAATGTATCCGATAAGACTTGTTACTGCATTATAAGCAGATGAAGCAGCAGTAAAGTTAGTTGCAATCTGCGTCAAAACATATAACAAGATAGCTGCTAAAATACCGATTGTTGCAAGAACTAACATACCTGCGTACAATCCGTTTAGAGCTTGTCCTTTCTTGTTTAGAGAAAGTTTAGTTTTCATTTTTTCTGGACCTCCTTATAACTATATTCATATTTAGAAATAGTGTTTTTTCTTTAAAAATATTTCTACTAATAAGTAACAAACTGTTACACTTTGCTATCTTTGGTTTTATCTAACTTTTCGGGTAGAAAATTATAAACTTTTGCATCAACTATATCATGTGCAATTATCTCTAATGCTTGTTTAGAATTAATCTTTATACCTCTAACTCTATAAAACTCTTTTTGAAATTCATTAATTATAAATTCCATATTCTTTCCCACTCTTGTTTGTAATTCAGTATCTTTTTTAGGTTTCATTCTACTCTATTCTCCAAATAACTCCATACAACACCTATTCCAGTTAATAGGATAAATGCATAAGCATACATTGAATTTAATAATTGTAAGACTGTTAAAATTGCAGAGATAGCCATACAGAAAAATGATGATGCTAAAAAGGCCCTACCATTAGAGGTATATTGTTTTATGGATAAATAAAATAATATGAAAAGTCCAAAAAGAATCCATAAAAAGAACTGACCTGCACTTGTTTCCTGAACCCATTTAAAGTAAGTGTAAATTCCTGTAACTTGCTCTGTTGCGTTTGTTGGCATTATTGGGTCCATTTTATACCTTCGTCTTTGTTAGTGATGATATTACTACAAAGATTATAATAGCAGTTATTATTGAAAGTACTGCTGGGAATATAAGATTAGCGATTGGTAAAGGAATACCAAAACTTGTTATAAATGATGCAAAGACACCACTAACTAAACCAAATGAATTGAAGACTAAACTAAAAATTGTAACCGTAGAACTAAAGAATACATCTGCTCCTCCAAGAAGATTACCTAAACCCCCTGATGTTTCATTAGCCCCTGTATTGATTAAACTTGTTGTATTTTCTAATTTATTATAAGTTCCATCAAAACTACTATCTGTTATATTTGGAACATTATATCCGTTATTAACACTACTTAAATCACTTATTACTAAAGCAAGTAACCCAACTATTACACTAAAGAGTATCAATATAATTACATAATCCCTCATAATCATTCCTCTCTTGTTGTAAGCTAGTTTTATCATTCTTTTATCACCCATAGTATTACTAATGAACCTATTATAAATGCAAATGTTGTAATCGGACCAAACAAAGCAATTCCCATTGTACTAGTTGCTAATAAGCCTAAATTTAATCCAATTATTCCTCCTGTTACTCCTGCAATACCTAACCCACCTAAAATTAAAAGTATTATAATAATTAAGGCCCAAAATAATCCATCAAAACTTAGTATTTCTCTCACTGAATTTATTATTACTGATTTAGCCCAGACTAATATTTCTGGACTTCTACTAATATAAGCTTCTGCATAGATTGTTCCAGAGTATCCTGTAATATTACAAGTCAATAATGCCCCACTGGAAGTAGAATTAGTATCGCAAATTGTTTGTTTTCCATTAACATTATCAATAGAATAAACCCATAACCTTCCATAGTGTGTTGTTCCAGAAGTATCTATATATTCATAACTCCAGATATTAGTACTATTATCAAAGGTTAAACTATAAATAAAACTACTTAAATTACCATAAGAAGTCCATGTTGAAATACCATCACTTTGTGTTTGAAGTGGTAATGTACAGGGTGTTGTTGTACAATAAACTTTTTGAACTGGACTTTGATATAATACTTGACCATTTTTCTGTGCAACAATTCTATAATCTTCTGTTTGTGCTTCAAAATCTATTGGAACATTCCCTGAATTATCTGTGATTCCCATTGCAACTGTTTCATAAGCATTTGTACCCGGGTAATATCTCTGAATATATAGATAAGCATCTGAAACAGGTAACTGACTAGCATCCTTTAATGTTATTAAGAAACTTGTTGAACTTGCTGTTGGTAATGCGAATAAGGATATATTCTGTTGAATATTATTTAGGGTATTATTAACTAAGTAATAATTTCTTTTTCCATATCCTACTTTTTCATATTGTATTATTGCGTTAGTAGAATAATTATAATCTATTGCTCCTGAACAAATATAAACATTAGCTATTGAAAGATTATTTACTGAATAATTAACATAAGTCTGACCAGTACCTAACCAGATATTAAATGTTGCTAAGAAATTAAAATTAGTTAAAGGGGTTAAATTAGTTTCATCATACAATTTAAACTCTAATGTTCTATTCAAACTACTTCCATTACAAACTGAAAAAGATAGTGGTAGTATTGTTTGATTATACATTGAGGAATTATCATAAAGATAACTTCCTGTTCCAATAGAATAAATAGTTTTCCAATAAAATGATTTATTTACTGCCGAACCATTACTTAAAGGTATATCTATTGAAGAAGTAATATAATAAACATCACTAACATTAGTAAAACTTGCAGGATAATCTGTTCCACCATAATTTAATTTAACATCATACAAGGTTGTTCCAGGTACTAATTCCATGTTCGCACTATAAGTTTCTCTACTTGTTTCATAAGTTATATTTGAATAAGATAAATTTGTAACAGAAGCACTAACACTAAAACTAAAATTTCCATTATCTGACCAAGAACAATTAGAATAAGTTGCATTGTTGAAACATCCAAAAACATTCCATTCATAAGTTCCTATTGTAAAACCGTCTATAAATAAAGAACTTGTTGTTAAATTTGAACCACTAAGCGAAACAGTTGTTTGGTTAAATAAAGTTCCACCCTTCCATAAATAGTAAGTTGCATTATTGAAGGTATAATTAGATGAAGAATAAGTAACATTAAAATAATCTCCAACATCATTTATAACTAAATTATCTACTGGAGTTGTTAAGGTTATATTCTTAGATATTTGTCCTGATTCTAATCCAATCGCAACAACATCATAAGCGTTTGTTGTTCCTCCCCCTGTACTTCCAGGGACACCATCTATCCAATCTAAATATGTTCCAGAAACAGGTAATGCTCCTCCTGCACTATATCTAGTAGAATAAGAACCACCATTATTATCAACTAAAATAGAATATGTTTCTCCTGATTCAACAGGTATAGGTATTGTGAAATTTGCAATATCTCCTGAAAATGTTGTGCTTCCAAGAAGTGAACCAGTAGAATTTTTAATATAAACCTTTGTTGCACTACTACTTGCATATTTTTCAACGGATGCAATAGACCACCCTCCTGCAGTCATAGTAATATTAACTCCGTCTTGTCCTGTTGTTGTTGCAGAACCAACACCTGCAATTCCACTTTCTTCTTTATAATAATCTGCACTAACAAAACTTATTAATAATAATCCAAATATTAAAACTAAAAATAATTTTTTATTCATTAGAAACTACCTCCCACACTTTCCCCTGATTTTTTGGAAAATATTAATATCATACTTAATACTCCAATAACTATGGAAGATATAATAAGGTGACTCATTATTAAAGTCATCATTGGATTACTTGTTCCAGTTGATGCTAAGTCTGGATTATTAATTAATGAATTATATATATATTGACCAACAGTAGATATTAACACTAAAAATCCTAATGCAATTATATAAACAGGTACAAAGATTGGATTAGAGTATATGAAATAAGCTGTGATTAAAACTGCTAAGGATAAGGCAATAAACACTGCTAAGAATAACCCATCAAAATATCCTATAACACTTGTTTCATAATCTAACGCTGCAGCAGATTCATTATTTGCTCCTATTGGAGAAGTTTTTAATTGGTCATTAACTTGTGTAAAAGCATAAGACATTATTAAGACTAAAACCGAAAAGGCAATAATCATAATTATCCAAAACGCAACATCACTTATACTTCCTCTTTTATTTCCTCTTAAACTTTCTTCCATTAACATTTACCTCCCCATCACTAAGTTTTATTTCCTTTATTTTAGGAAGTAAAAATCTTTTACAAAATGCTTCATGGTGTATCTTCATTCCAATATTTTTTTCATATTCCTGTTTAGCTTTTTTTAGTAGTTTATCGCTTTCCCTATCCATAGGATGATTAATACTTCCCATTATTTAAAACCTACTTTAATCCAGTCCTCCTCTTAAAATTATCAACTTCCATAAATGTTATTTTAAGAACAGTGTACAAACTGATTAAAGTTGCAACCATTAGTAATATCCATGTTACAATCGTATAAACACTAGTAAGGAAATTTTCTCCAAATACATTCTGTAAAACTATTTGAGTTATTAAAACATGAGATATTAAGAAGATAAATGAAAGACCATAAAAGAATAGTTTTAATCCGAGGTTATCTTCTTTTTTAGGCACACCATTTGGAAGGATGCTCTCCCTCTGTGTTTTTGTTGAAAAATAAAGGAATATTAACATAAGGAATAAACAGGATAAAGAAACAAATATCTGTAATGAAACACTAACATTATTAGATATTTCTCCTGTTGGAGTAACATAATAATCATAATTAACACAAGTTACAACACCATCTGGGTCACCACAAGTTGAAACGATATAAGAACCAATAGAAGAAGTTTTATTGAAATCATAATTATAGTAATATCCATTTTGAGTCATAGCAATATCAATTATTTCCGTCGTTGAGTTTGGGTAAGTTACAGATTGCAAATTAACATAGGTGCAATTTGAACAAGTTTGTTGAATTTCAACATTATCGCCTTGTTTAAAAGTTCCAAGTGTTTGAACTTCTGCACTTGCTAATGTTATTAAAAACATTCCAATTATTAAATAAACAAATAACTTATTTAATTTCATATGCAATTCTCCTCCCTTATCCACGGTAATCTTAAATTATAAAATCCAAATTTCTTATAATGGCATATTGGAGTTTGAGTTACTGTTGAGGTTCCATTACTTGCAATATATTCTGTAACATTAAGCCACCATGTTTGAAAGTCATTTGAATAGTTTTCCGATTCTGGATAAATAGCAGTGATATTATAAAGAAATGGTATTGGAAATGTCGTTATATTACTTATACTTGTTTTCCCCATGTTAAATAGACTGTTATTAGCATATAAATATATATCGTTTTGGTCATTATTAGCTGTTGCAAGGAGTGTAACGCTTGTTACATTATTAACCGTTTTGTTTGCACTTGCTCCATTTAATCTTAAAACAACATTTGGTGTAATTTTATTTATTGTTATCGAGATTGTTGTAGAATTTCCTGTATAGTTTGCGTTACCTACCGTCGAATAATTAAAGACTTCTGTTCCTGCCCCATAAACTGCATTCGCTTTATCTAAATCACAACTTAATTGAGAAGGACAACCTGAACCAGAAACATCTGTCGTTGTTCCGTAGTTTATTGGAGAAGTTCCAGAAATAGATAAAACATAAGAGTTATTCTTATTTATAGTATAACTTCCTGTTTCTGAATTATTTACATTTCCAGAAGTATCATTCGCATACCATCTATAATCATAAACTCCTGCTCCTAAATTGTTTAAAGTTTTCGTGAAAACATTACCTAATTGTGATGCTGAATAATTAACTCCATTAAATTCTAACAAAACAGTATCTAATGTTCTATCGTCGGTAATTGTAGAATTAAAATAATATGTCTGAACAGGATTATATTCTGTTGAGTTTGTTGGAGTTTCTAATAAGTTTGTAACACTTGGGTTAGTCGTATCTGCACTTAATGAAACATTTAAGAAAAATGTTTCCGAATCTGTCGTATAGTTTTCTGTTGCTGGATAGTAAGCTGTAAAGTTATAATATCCAACAGAAGTGAAGTTCGTTGAATTATATAATGGTGAACTTCCAGAATTAAATATAATTCCATCCTCTAATATTTGTATATCACCCTCCCCTGTTGTTAAACTTGCATTAATATCTATTATTGAATCCTTTGTAATTGCTTTATCTGATTGTGCATTATCTAAAAACATATTAACAACTGATGATGCTTTGTTTATTGTTACCGTGAAAACTGCTGAACTTCCAGAATAGTTTTCATTTCCAGATGTTGAATAGTTTGCTGATATTGTTCCTGCACTATAAATTCCGTTACTTATGTTTAAACTACAACTTATTTCAGAATTACATCCACTACCAGCAAAATCTGTAACTGTTCCATAAGTGATTGGAGTAGTCGCAGTTAATCCTAAACTTGTTTGGTTTTTGTTTATTACAAAGTTAGAAACATTCTCCGACGCTGTATAATTTTGAGTTTCTGCCAAAGAACAATTAAAGTCATAACTTCCTGCCCCTAATACTATTGGACTTCCACTTGTTCCGATGTTTAAACTTGCACTTCCTTCCCCTGTTGTAACTGAACAAGTCGGAGTTATTGGCTCTGGATATATTTGAGGAGAAGTTTTATCAAAAGTTAAACTCGTTTCTGAATTTGCTTGATTAATAACTATATCTTTTGTTATTGAATTGCCTGTATAGTTCTCATTACCAGATGTTGAATAATTAAATGTTTCAGTTCCAACTCCATAAACTTGATTTGGTTTGTCTAATGAACAACTTAATTGTGAAGGACAACTATTGCCTGAAACATCTGTAACAGTTCCATAAGTTATTGGTGTCGTTCCTGTAATCCCTAAGGTATATGAACTATTCTTTGCTATTGTATAACTCTTGATTGTTGAAACATTGTATAAGTTATCTGTTCCATTTCCATAAGCCCAATAATAATAACTATAAGTCTTAGCCCCTAAATCAGAAAGAACTGTGTGGTAAACTTCCGATAAGTTGCTAAGACTATAATTAACGCCATCAAATTCTATTCCTGCTGTTCCGTTTGTTGAAGTTATTGTTACATTAAATTCATAACTTGCTCCTTCAACATATTCAGTATTATTATCTGGTGATGTTAAGTAATTTGAGAATACTGGATAATCTGTATCCACTGCTGTTGCATTAACGGTATAAATCCTCGTTGCTGAGGTGTTTAAATTATTACTTGTTCCGTTTCCATAAGAAGTCCAATTATAAGCATAATCTCCTGCACTTGAAAAGCTATAACTAACATTAAACCAATTTGAAGTATTACTCGCAAGAATATCATTTCCGTCTATATGTAAAATAACTGTTCCGTTTGTATCATTAACATTTACTGAAAAAGTTCCTAAACCTGTATCGGTTAAACTTGCATTGTTATCTGTATAGTTATAGAATACTGGATAAACTGAATCTCCCCCTGCTCCAATCCAACTATCAATTGTTATATTTCCTATTACTAAAGGCGAATAAAACCTAGTCACTCCAGAAAAATATTTTATAACCACACTTGCAGAAGTAGAACTTCCTGTATATGGAACATTATTCGCAACACCTTTAGAAAAATTAACTTCCGTTCCACCATTAATTGAAACAGAAAGATTAGAATCAAAAAAACTTAGAGAATTTTCCAGAGTAACATTCGCAGTATTTGTTCCTTCCGATAAATTCTGACTTGAAAAAGTTTGAGTACCTTCATTTACAAATCTTGCAGATTGATTATTATAAATATCTTGAACTTGAGAAGAACTTAAAGAATTATTAAAAACCATTACTTCATCAATTCTTCCTTTAAATCCACCTATATATCCTCCTGCAACAGCATAACCAATTCTCCAATTTTCATCACAACTTTTTGAAGTAGCAGGAACACTTCCAGCAATATCCGTAGCAGAATACGCCTGTCCATTTACATAAAAAGTTAAATTTGTTCCATCTTTAGTAAACCCTACATGATACCATTCACCTGTTGTAATTAAATCATTTGTTGATGCCCTCCCCTTATAACCAAAGGTTCCATCAGTTAAACCTAAATAAATAAAAGGGGTATTTGAAATTCCATCAGGAGCCCAATTATTTATACCAAAAGCAAAAACTCTATTGCTTCCAGTAGTATCATACTTTGAAACAATAAGGTTCCCATTAGCAGAGTCATCAATATAACTTGCATTAATCCAAGCAAATGCACTCATTTGACCTCCTGTTACATCCGCAGTTGTGGATGTACTATATATATAATCATTATAACTACCACTATAAGAATAACTCCCATTAAAATATCCATGCGTATAAATTACTCCATTTTTTGCTAAAGTATTTTTTCCGGTATAATCATCAACTTTATTCAAATCAAATGGAGTATATAGGACTAGCTGGTCGTAAGGGGGAGATGTAGAGATATTTGCATGAGCATACCCAGTTTCTTGAGTTACATTAACATCCGTTGAAGTATAACTTGTAGTTCCATCTATTGTTATTGAAGGGTCTACATTTATTGTTCCATTTAATTCTTCTGCATAGAAAGTTATTTCTAATTCATTTGGACTTGATTGAGTTATTGAACAATTTGGATTAAAGACATAACCTGCTGGTACTTCCCCTTCTGGTATTATCATTGTTCCACCAGTTTCAATAAATTTCAATTCACAAATATCTTCTAAAGAAATATCATGCACTTCTTTTGTTTTTGTTAAACCATCATTTACTTCTTCTCCTTCGATATAATAATTAAATTCATTCTTTTTTATTACTGGTTTGTCTGCTTCTAAAATATATTTAAATTGTTGATTTCCTTCAAATCCTGTAACATTTGCTCCAAACTTATTTTTATTACCGTCGTTAAAAACAAATATATTATTTATTGTGTTTGTAAAGTTTCCGTCTAAATTAATATATAAAGTTGCATTAAGATTAAACCATCCTCCGTCATAAGATACTCTAGAAATGTTTTGATAAGTTATTGCTATTGAGTTGTTACCAAATTTAATATAATCATTTATATTTATTGCCTGTGCATCTGTTAAGGTTATTGTATAACCATTCATTCCATCACATTTAGAAGATTCGTATTTTAATATTATGTCTTTATTTTTATTGTCAAGAATTGGATTATTGTTTTCGTCATATAATTTTAAATCTGGTGTTGAAGTTAATTGATTTTCATTTTTAGCCACTAAACATATCTGGGTTTTTTTATCTTTTAAATCTGAAAACCAAACATAAAAATTATCTCCTTCCCACCCTGTTGATTTTGTAACTGTCCATTGTTGGTTTCCTTCTTCTGTTCCGATTGTTACTAATGAAGGAAGGTTATTTATTCCATCTTGGTAATCTACATTTATTTTGTCATAACTTTCTTTAAAATCTGCCCCATAGAACGCCCACACTAAAAGAAAAGAGGTTAAAACTACTATAACCCCAATGAAAATAAGGGTTTTTTTCTTGCTAACCTCCTTTATTTCAGCTTCCATATAATATTATAGATAAAAAAACATACTATAAATATTTTTACTTTATACCTTCGTCCATAATATTGCAAAACCTATGAACATTGAAACCAATAATATAGACATTTCTATTGCAAATCTATGGTCATTAGCCCAGTCCGTTATTGTAAAAGCCTTCTTTGCTTCCCTTTCATAGTAGGTTTTCCAAACTTTTCTTTTACCAATATCTGCAATTATATCCAATAATCCATAAGTTTTACCGTCTTTATCTTTAACCAATTTATAACTATCTGCTAAACATATAATAAAGTCTTCTGGTCCTGCTTGGATTGCTTCAACAACAGACTGACCTTGCATCCATATCTTTGGGTCAATAGGCCTTGATGCAACAGGTTTCCTTCCTTTTCTTTTAATTATAATAGAACCCCTTTTAACATCTAAATAACCCTTTGCAAGTTCACTTAAAATAACCCTATTATTTTCTCTTGGTAATCTTATTGGTACGGTTAAAGTATATTTCTTCCTTTGTCTTGCACTCCAAACCATCCAACCCCCACCACCTAAAAGAACTATCACTCCTACAATTAGAAGTATTCCCCAAACAAATACTGTTCCACCTTGTGCTAAATATCCAGTCCAATCTACTGATGCCATTTATTAATTATTTCCATTTAAATAAATTCCCAAGAAAACTCTCTTTTTCTTTTGGAATATAATCTGAAAAGTTATCTCCTAACCTTAATGTTGAATAAATCTTATCTCTTTCAGTTCCATTTAATGCTCTTGACAAAGCAATTAATGCTGCACTAAGAAAAATATATCCTATCCTTGTCATATCTTCTTCTGAAAGTTCCTTTTCATCTGCCTTAATATCTAAATAATCTGCAGACCAGTGAATTAATATTTCAATTATCCCGTTAATTTGGGTAACGCTTAACCTTGTCATTCTTATATCGTCGGTTAAATAGATAGAAAGACACTGTAAAAAATCATTTCTTATATCTTCTGGAATAGGTTGAAATAATTTCTTCCAAGTTTTTTCAACTTGGTCATAGATATAACCTTGAAAAAGATAACTTATTTTTTCTAAAGTTACTGCCGAACTTGTTTGAGATAAAAAATTATTAACTTTTCTTTCTCTAATAACAGAATCATATTCATAACTTGAGGGAGGTGGTGCAACTTGGTATCCATCATCAGAAGGTAATACTTCACCAGTGTTTTTATCTTCGTAGTAATTATCCATAGTTATTTTTTCTTTTTACTCTTTCTTTTATTAACTACTGGCCTTGAGGTCAATCCTCCTAACCCTAAACCATAAGTTTTTGGAATTTTAGGAGCTTCAATACCGAACTGGATTGAACCTAAATCTGCCAAGTATTTACTCTTAACTCTTTTCTTCTTTTTAAACTTTTTGTTACGACCTGTATCAAATAATCTTAAATCAGGTAAAGCAATAGGAGGTAATCCAAACCCTGTTTCTTTAGCAAATCCAAAGTCAGGTATTCCTCCAAATGTTGGAGGTTTAATATTTAATCTTGGATTTAGTTTTACCCTTTCTTTTGGAGTAACCTTTGGAAGTGTTAGTTCCTTCGGCATTTGTAAAGACATTTCTTTTAATACTGTTGAACTGGAAGTTTTTGTTTTTACCTTCGGTGTTACATATTCTAAGAAAGCAAATTCATTCTTTTGTTCCATTTTTTGTTTAGTTTGTGCTTTCGGTGGTTTTGGCATTTCTAAATCACCTAAACTTATAGAAGGTGTTTGAAAACTTTGTTTTGGAACTGAGATTAATTTACTTGAAGTCCTAGAACCTGCAGTTTTTGTTCTAATCTCCTTAACTTCTTTTATTTGTGCTTCTTGAAATATTCTATCTAATGCTTTAAATACCTCTTGTTGATTCATTTTTTCTGCTGTGGCCAAAGCATTTCCTCCACCTACATTATCAAATTTAAGATTAGCCTTTAAACTATTACTTCCAGAATTAAAACTACCCAAATCTTTTCCTATATTCTTTAAACTTAAAACCTTAGAAGTTCCTAAATTATAACCCCTCATTAAAGGAGTATTTCCCACAAGGTCCTTATAAGTATCTTGAACACTAGCAGAACCAAACTTTTCTATTTTAAAGAAATCATTTTCAACTTTGTTAATTCTTTTAGTATTAACATTAACTAAGGAGTTAGTTGTTTTACCTCCAGTTTTTAAGTCTATTAATCCTTTAAGTTCCTTATCTGCATTAAGATTAACATTCATATTTCCTATTTCTTTATTTCTTATTTCACCAACACCTTTACTTAATCCCTGTGCATCAATATCTGCAAAGGTTATGTCTGCTTCACTTAAAGATAATTTCCTACCTCCAGAACCACCTTTTGCATTTACTTTAATCTCTTTATCCAAATTAGTTCCGGATTTTATCTGTGCATATACTCTTGAACCTCCACCTTCTAATGGAGTTGTTTCTGCTCCACCCTCAAAATAAGAACTTGCAGTTCCTAAGTCTTTTCTGGAAGGAAAGAACCCTTTACTCTCTCCTTGTAAAATAAAATTATCTCCTCCAAATTGATTTTTTCCAACATTAACAGCAGAAGAATCTGTAACACTAAAAGATTTAGTTGGAGGTAATAAACTTGTTTTGAATACTTCATTAGCACCAAAACCTGCACCTAATCCTGCAAAACCAACATCAAAATAACCTTTTAATGTTTCTTTAGAAGGTTTATAACTTCCATAAATTGGGAAATCATTATTTTTATTTACAAGTAGAGTGTCTTTCTTTGAACCCTTTGAAACTTCATAAACTCCTTTACCGACTAATAAACCAGTTCCAGCAACAGGATTTAAAAGAGATGTTCCTGCATAAATTGCTGTTTCACCAGCAGTCTTTAATTTAGATTTTCCTGAATAACCAGATATTTCATCTAAAGCTTTATTATATTCGTTCTTTGATTCTACTGCTTTCTTAAATTTAACATCATTTTGAACAAAAGAATTAACATCAACACTCATATTTGCATAATCATTCTTTATTATTTTATCTGCTTCATTTTGTAAAAAATATGGGTCACCTATGTTGGGATTTTGTTTTTCTAATTCATTAACTTTATTTAACCCTCTTGATTGTTTAACAGGAGTTGTCTTTCCAAAATCTAATAATTCTTTTGCTCCACCTTTCCCAGTTGGATAGTTTATGGAATATTGTGATTCAGTATTTGTATCAAAGAAATCAACAAATTTACTTCCAGAAGTAAATTCTGGAGTTCCTTTAAATTCAGAAACAGTTGATTGGTCCTTACCTGTTTTAACATAAGTTGAAGTTAAAGAATCTCTATATCTTTTATTTGCCTTATTATAAAAATTAGGTTGGTTTAGATAAGAACTTGTTGAACTTTTTTTATTTGAAACTTGAGAACTTAAACTTGAATTTGGTTGAAGATTTACATTTGTTCCTCCTGTAAGATTCTTATTTGCATTTACAGAAGATTGAGTTGGAACACTAAGGTTATTTCCTCTTGATGTAGTTCCTCCACCTGTTCTTCTTGTTGGTGTCGGAGTTGGAATTGACCTTCCTTGACCAGATGGAAATGATTTTCCATAATCAACAGCTTGACCAGATGATGATGTTTTAGTTGAAGTAAAACCAGAACTGGATGAAGTTGAAGGAACATAGGTTGGACTTGTGTCTTTTCCAGTTATCTTTGTGTAAGTTGATTTTACTGCTCTTACAACATTAGTTTTTATATTGCCAAATATACTCATTCTTTATCCCCCAATAAAATAATAAATCCACACATAGCCATAAAAGATAAACCCCATGTTGAAGGAACCCACATCAACCAATTACTAAATTCTCTTAAAATAAATGGATTATCTTTTACTTGATTTTGAGATAAAAATACTATTCCTGCTCCTATTGTAATCCATAAACAGCTCCAATAAAATCCTTTAAGATTTTGTTTTATTCCTGAATACAAGTTTTTTATTTTCATTTAGTTTTAAGTAAGATTTATAAATTAATAAATGTTCCTATTTAAAAGATTTAAAAGATTTAACAAATGGATAAACCTATATTCGTTCCAAAATTTACTGCCGAATTTAATACTGGACAAGACACTTTAAAACAGCTTTCTCAAATGGAGTGGAATGTTGACATGCTTTTTGTACAATTAAGAGAGATGCAATTACAGGAAGAAATTGATTTAGACACAGTAGATAGATTATATTTTTATTTGATTGAAGTTTATGGTGATAGATTATATTCTATGATGTGGTCCGTTTTACAAGAAGAAGGTAGAGAAAGAGAAAATAAACTAAATGAAATGTATAAGGATTGGAAAAAGAATCATGGAGATAAAATTCCAACTGCATTAATACAAGAATTAAGAGGATATAAGAAATGGCTTTATGAAGTTAAACAAAAGAACATAAAGTTAGGTGTTCCAACGAGAACAGAAACAACAGGTAAAGAAAGACTTGAAAGAGCTGCAGGAATATAAAATGGATTATGATATTATAACAATTCCAGAATGTACAGAAGTTTTTATTAAAAGAGCAAAGAAAGATTATGATGCCGTTGTTGCAATAACTGGAGAAGAAGGAAGTTCAAAGAGTACCTGTGCAAGTAATATTCTAATTGAAAGTTTAAAGAACGAGAATATTCCAGAAGATAAAATGATTGAGATTTTTTTAGAAAGAACAATCTTTTCTCCTAGTAAAGAGAAGGTGGAAACTCAAATGAAAGAAACTCCAAGATATTCTGTACTTAATGCCGACGAGGCAATTAAGATTTTATATAAGTTAAATTGGGGCTCTCCTATTCAAAAGTTCCTAAATATGCTTTATGCATTAGCAAGAAAAGAAAATAAAATTACTTTACTTTGTATGCCAAGATTTACAGACTTCAACGAATTTTTTAGAAAACATAGAATAAAATTTTGGTTACATATTCTTGATAGAGGAATAGGTGTTTTATTTGCAAAGGACTGGAATCCATTTACTGACGACCCATGGTGGATGAAGGAAGGGATGGATGTTGTTAAAAAGAACTATGGAAGGAAGAAGGTTACTGACATGGACACAAAAGAAAAGATAAGGATATTAAGTAAGTTAAGGAACTTTGTCGGAGTTGTTGAATTTGATGATATGCCCACAAAGTTTAGAACTGCATATCGAAAAGCTAAAGATGAATTTGGTTACGACGACATGGGACAAGACACCACAGATATTGGAGCAGGTAAGAGAGCAGAGAAATATCAGGAGTGGATAAGAAAAGCTGTGATTAAAATGGCTAAGACGACTAGGCCTATTGACATATCTAGGGAACTGGATATCCCTTCAACGACTATTTATAGATATCTTAATGAATCTGAACCCATAACCATTCCCACACAGACACTAACTTATAATAAACAAAATAAGGAGATATCTTTTGATTAAATTCTTTTTGGTTTAACAAAAGATAAGAATTGTTAAATATAAGATGGTTAATAGTAGAATAACTCCAATGAAGGACCAAGAAGGGTCATATCTACAACAAAGGGAGGTTCAGGCCCTATTAGATAGAGCAAGTAAGGCGAATGATGGGGGTAGAAACTTTTTAATCCTATTATTATTACTAAGAACAGGCAGAAGGATTGGGGAATTGTTAGAACTTAAACCAAAAGACATAAGATTTGATGATGAAAACGATATAAGTACTGGTATGATTACATGGAATATTGAAAAAAAATATAAGAAAGTAAAGGATGATTCTGAAAAAGGTTATCATACTATTAAAACACACCTAAGAAAATCCAAACCTTTAGATAAACAGGCTATGATGTACCTACTGGAATATATTAGAATTAATGAAATAGGACCAGATGATTATGTTTTCTCCAGTCCATATCTGGAAGATAGACATTTAAGTAGGGTTGCAGTGTGGATTTTCTTAAGTAAATATGCAAAGGAACTAGGAATTAAGGTACATCCCCATAGTTTTAGGCATACTTTTTCTATTATGGTTACTAGACAAATGAAGAATCCTGCAGATTTAAAGAAATTATCTAACCTTTTGGAACATTCTGATATGAGTATAACTGAATCTTATCTTCAATTTGCACCAAAAGAAAGCAGAGATTTATTGAAAGCAACCTTTTTATCTCCAGATGAAGAAGAATAATAAATAAATGGCAGTTTATAGTTCTGCCAAACTCCTTGCTTTGCCTTGCCAGGCCTTGCCTGGCCACGCCAAGCCATGCCACGCCCCGCCTGGCCGAGTGAGTATGAATTCCTTTTGAAGATTAAAG
>NZ_CALJLR010000021.1:0-100664 GCF_937982575.1 uncultured Arcobacter sp.
CTGCAGGGTCCCCTTGTGGAAACGTAAGTCGTCGCCAACTCTTGAGTATTTTTAAGCCTTTATCCAACTACTAGTTTCTAGTATTTAGATAGAGGCTTTTTTTTAGCCCTTTTTTTATGTCTATATAATACTTCAAACAAATCTTCACAATTGTTAAAAATGAATGCAAAGCCATCAATTTTGTCTAAAATTGTTACTAATAAAGATGCTTATAAAAGTGTTTAATAAATAAAGTTTATACAATAAGATTGATTTTTTTGATTTGTTGTAATATAATTTTAGTATTAATAAAAGGGGTATATTATGTTTTTAGATAAAATTGCAATTATAGTGGGAATTGGGTTAGTTATATTTATGGTTTTGAGTTTTATAGTAAAACAGTTTATTCGGAATAAAGAGTAAAATTACTCTTCTATTCTTGAATTTTTTTCATCAATTCCAGACATTCCAAATCTTCTAGCAAGTTCTTGTTTAATTCTATCAGGAGATATGTTTTTACTAGCAAGAGCAACCATACAATGGTAAACTAAGTCTGCACCCTCATAAACTATCTCTTCTGTATCATTGTCTTTAACAGCAAAGGTAAATTCACCTGCTTCTTCAACAATCTTTTTAAGCATAGAGTTCTCTTTCCCGTTTAAAAGCTTTGATGTATAAGATTTTTTTGGGTCATCATTTTTTCTGTCTTGGATAGTGTGATATAGATTATCTAATACTGAATATGAATTTGTTGTATTAACTTCAACATCACTAACAATATCATTTGTTTCTAAGTTAGTAAAAAAGCATGATTTTCTACCTGTATGACAAGCTACACCTTCTTGAATTACTTTTATCAATATAGTGTCATTGTCGCAGTCTAATAAAATCTCAACAATTTTTTGTGTGTGACCTGATTCTTCACCTTTTTTCCAAATTCTTTGTTTGCTTCTTGAAAAGTAATGGGCATATTTAGTAGAGATTGTTAAATTTAAAGCTTCTTTATTCATATATGCAAGCATTAAAACTTCATTAGTAGTTGAATCTTGAGTGATTACTGGAATTAAACCATCCATCTTTTCCCATGCAATATTTTCTAATTTATTCATATTATTACCTTAAAAATTTTTACCTAAATTGATTTTAACATTTTCTATTTCTTTTCTATCTTTATTGAAATCTACTGTACCATCAAAATCTACATCATTTTTATTTTTTGATTTTAAATATTCTTCTTTTTTTAAAGGTTCATTCAATAAGTTATCTTTCTTTTTATAATCTGCTTTTGTCTTTTGTTTTGATTCTAGTTCTAAATTTAGTGATTTGATATTACTTATATCAATCTCTTTTACCTTATTTTTGGCACTAAGAATAGTGGTATAACTTAACAAAATGATGATGAATATAAATAGGTTATTTAACATGTTGATTAAATATATAAAGAGTAGAAAACTACTCTTTATAAAATTATTTATTTATTGAAGAATCTCTAGATTTGTCTTTAGTATCTACCCAAATATTTGGAGTAGAACCACCAGGTGTTAAGAATATTTTTGCATCTTTATTTTCTCTAAGTGCATCATTAAACTTACCTTGAACTTCAATTTGTTGCATATGTAAAAGGTTTGTAGTTAAAGATTTTGCAATTGCCATATTAGCTGCTGCTTGCGCTTTTGCTTCAATAGTTACAGCATCTGCTCTACCTTTTGCTTCAATTCTATTTGCTTCTGCATCACCAGTAGCTTTTGCAGCTCTTTTTTCAGCTTCTTGTTTAGTTCTTAAAACTTCGTATCTAACTCTTTCAGATTCTTGATTTGCAATTTGAACTCTTTCAATTTGCTCTTTAATCTTAGTAGGTAATACGATTTCTCTTAACTGAACTGATTGTAATATAACAGGCTGTCCTTCAAGTGAAACAACCTCTTTTTGAATTCCATCTTGAATTTTAACAGCAATTTCATTTCTTTTTGTTGGTAATTCTTCTGCTGTATATACACCTACAACATTTCTTACAATATCTCTAACAACAGGATTTATGATTTTATCTTCCCATGAAAGTCCCCAGTTAGCTATTGTAGTTGGAGCACCATCTGCTGTTAATCTATATTGAACAGTTAATTCTATAGATACAGGTAATCCTCTAGCATCTAAAATATTAATTGCAGGATTTGCTCTTATACCTTCATCAAATCCACCACCCATTGTTTCAACTGAAGCATAGTTCATTAGTCTTACTTTCGTATCAACTAAGATAACCTTTTGGAATACTGGAATATAGAAGTGAAAACCTGGTCTTAATGGCTCTTCTGTATATTTACCTGTAGTAACTTTAATCCCTACTTGTCCAGACTCTACAATTACAAATGGTTTAAAAACAAATATCATAACAACTACTATAATAGCTGCATAAATGAAACCTGCTTTTTTACCAAAGTTTTTGAAAAATTCAGGTGGCTCAAAAGGTGGTTGATAACCACCACCCCCATTTGAACCTCCACCATTGCTTTTGTTTTGTTGTCTATTTTTAAAATAATCATTATCTATTGGCATTAATATCCTTAAATATCTTTAAATTTTTGTGTTCCATTTTGTTGAAACACAAAAGATAAAATAATCTATTTTATCTTTTCTATTTCAACTAAGTAGGAAAATCTACTTAGTTAATATATGTTAAATGCTTAGCATATTTTTCATTTCTACCTTGAACAATATCAAAATAGCCACTTTGAAGTTTCTCTGTTATAGGACCTCTCTCGCCTGCACCAATAACTCTACAATCAACTTCTCTGATTGGAGTTACTTCAACAGCAGTTCCTGTAAAGAAAGCTTCATCAGCAATATATATCTCTTCTCTTGTAATTCTTCTTCTTTCTACAATATAACCTAAGTCTTTTGCTAAGTCAATAACTGTTGCTTGAGTAATAGATTCTAGTGAGTTATCATTTGGAGGAGTTACAATCACGCCATCTCTAACGATGAAAAAACAAGCTCCAGATGCTTCTGCAATATAACCTTGATCATCTCTTAAAAGTGCTTCATCATAGCCAGCTTCTACTGCTTCAAACTTTGCCATTTGAGAGTTTAGGTAGTTTGCAACTGCTTTTGCTTTTCCCATACCTGAGGTATTTGGTGTTCTTGTCATTGATGCAATTTTTACTCTTACACCTTTTTTCATACCCTCTTCACCTAGATATGCTCCCCATTCCCAAGCAGAAATTGAAACATTTACTGGTGCTTCTTTATGGTATAGCCCCATAACGCCATAACCTAAATAAACAAGAGGTCTAATATATGCACCCTCATTAAGCTCATTTTTTTGTAATAATTCTACTTGAGCATCGCATAATTCTTTTTCTGTAAAAGGCACTTCTATAAGTGTCATTTTAGAAGAGTTTATTAATCTTTTTGTATGTTCTTTTAACTTGAAAATAGCACATCTTCCATCATGAGTTTTGTATGCTTTTGTACCTTCAATTGCACCATTTCCATAATGTAAAGTATGGCTTAATACATGAACTTTAGCATCATGCCAATCAACAAATTTACCATCCATCCAGATGAGTTTTGCTTCTGTCATCCTATTTTTCCTATTATAAATTTTTGATAAATAGTCTATCGAAGTTTTGATTAAAGAAAAGTGAATTGTTTATTATAAAAATTATCTATAATATTAAATAAGTTTAATTATGTTTAAATATGGTTTTTAAAATAAATTTTACTAAGAGAAAATAATGAATCAACAAGAATTCTGGAATAAAAAATTTTCAAGAGATGGATATCTATATGGAACTAAACCAAATCAATTTATAAAAAATAGCTACGATAACTTTAAAAAAAATGAAAAGGTGTTGTGCCTAGGAGAAGGGGAAGGGCGAAATGCAATTTTTCTTGCAAAAGAAGGCTTTGATGTTGAAGCTATAGATGCCTCTGATGTGGGACTAAATAAGCTTTTTGAACAAAGTATATTGGAAAATGTTAAAGTAAAAACGAACTGTATCGATATAAATAACTGGCAAGCTGACAAAAAATATGGAGCTATTCTTTTTACTTTTATGCACTTACAAATTGAAGAGTTAAAAAGTTTATTAGAAAAAATAGAGACTGCTTTAAAAGATAAAGGATTTTTGATTGTAGAGGTTTTTGCTAAAAGTCAGATTGAAAAAAACAGTGGAGGGCCCAAAGACTTAGAGTTATTATATAGTATGAATGACTTTAGAGATAATATAAAAAGCCTAAAAATCCATAAACTAGAAGAAGTAACTGTGGAACTTGATGAAGGTAAAGGTCATCAAGGAGAGGCTAGTGTTATAAGGCTAATAGCTCAGAAAGTTTAAGCTTTAACGCACTTTTAACCACTTTTTTAGTAGACTCAGACTCAAAATATATAGAAATTAATTAAGAGATTATAAATATAATGAAAAACAAAATAGATGAAATAATAAAAAACAAAGTATTGATAATAGATGGTGCAATGGGTACTCAGTTGCAAAATGCAGATATAAAAGCTGAATCTTGGATATATGAAGAGCAAGATTTAGAAGGTTGTAATGAACTTCTAAATGAAACAGCACCAGAGATTTTAGAACATATTCATGATGCCTATGCAAAAGCTGGAGCTAATTTAATTTCAACAAATACTTTTGGAACAACGCCTTGGGTTTTAGATGAGTATGGAATCTCTTCTAAAGCTTATGAGTTATCAAAATTAGGTGCTCAACTTGTAAAAAAATCTTGTGAAAAATATGAAACAGCCGATGAACCTAGATTTTGTTTAGGTTCTATTGGACCAGGAACTAAACTTCCATCACTAGGTCATATTAGATATGATGAGATGTATGAAGGGTATAAAGAAGTTGCAAATGGACTTGCTGATGGTGGGTGTGATATATATTTACTTGAAACTTGTCAAGATCCACTTCAAATAAAAGCAGCACTACATGCTTTAACAGATACTCATCCAGAAATTCCTGTGATGGTATCTGTAACTATTGAGTTATCTGGAACTATGTTAATTGGAACAGATGCTATGACAATAGCTGCTATTATGAGTCCTTTTAATATTTTATCTTTAGGATTTAACTGTGGTACTGGACCAAAACAAGTTCATAAACATGTAAAAACGTTAAGTGAAGTTTGTAAATTCCCAATTTCTGTTCATGCAAATGCAGGACTTCCTCAAAATAAAGGTGGAGTTTCATTTTATCCAATGGGACCAGATGAATTTACCCAACTACAAAATAGCTTTTTAGATATAAATGGAGTAGCATTTTTAGGTGGTTGTTGTGGAACAACACCTGAGCATATTGAAGCTTTAGCTAATAAAGTACGAGATACAAAACCAAAAGCACCAAGTGGCTTTTTAAAGGCTTCTTTAGCCTCACTATTTAATACAGTTCCTCTTAAACAGGACCCAGCACCCTTATTAATAGGGGAGAGAAGTAATGCAACTGGTTCAAAAGCTTTTAGGGAATTATTAAAAGATAATAATTATGAAGGAACACTCTCTGTTGGACAACAACAAGTGCGAGCAGGGGCACATATTATTGATGTAAGTGTTGGATTTGCAGGGCGAGATGAGACAGGAGATATGGATAAAGTTGTTGAACTTTATTCTCAAAAAGTTTCACTTCCTTTGATGCCAGATTCAACTCAAATAAAAGCCCTAGAAGCAGCACTTAAGCAAATCGGTGGAAGATGTATCATCAACTCTGTAAACCTTGAAGATGGGGAAGAGAAGTTTGATGCTGTGTGTAAACTTGCTAAGAAATTTGGGGCAGCACTTGTTTGTTTGGTTATTGATGAAGTTGGAATGGCTAAAACAAAAGAAGACAAAATAAGAATTGCTGAACGTATTTATGATTTATGTGTAAATAGACATGGATTTAATCCAGAAGATTTAGTATTTGATATGCTTACCTTTACTATTGGTTCTGGAGATGATGAATATAGAACTGCAGGAATTGAGACTATGGAAGCAATTAGAGAGTTTCAAATACTTCACCCCGAAGTAGGAACTACTTTAGGGCTTTCAAATATCTCATTTGGACTTGACATAAAAGCTAGAGTTTATCTGAATTCTATCTATCTAGACCATTGTGTAAAAGCTGGACTTACTAGTGCCATTGTAAATGTAAAACATATCTTACCACTAAATAAAATCACAGAAGAAGACAGAAAAGCTTGTGATGATTTGATATTTAATAATCAAGAAGATGGTGACCCTTTATTTAAATTTATTGATCACTTTTCAAATGTTGAAGCTCAAGAAGATCAAAGTGATGAAGAGTATTTAAAAATGGAGCCAATAGATAAAGTTAAAAAGCTTTTATTAGATGGTGACAAAGATAGACTTATTCCTTTGGTTGATGAATTAAGACATAATATAAAACCTGAAACCATAGTAAATGAATGGCTAATTGATGGAATGAAAATCATCGGTGAACTTTTTGGTTCTGGTCAGATGCAGTTACCTTTCGTACTTCAAAGTGCGGAAACTATGAAAGCAACTGTTGATGCTCTTAATCCATATTTACCAAAAGAAGAAAAAGCTAGTGAAACAGTCCTAGTAATAGGAACAGTTAAAGGTGATGTTCATGATGTTGGTAAAAACTTGGTTGATATTATTTTAAGTAATAATGGATTTAAAGTAATAAACATAGGTATCAAAGCAGATATCAATGACTTTATTATTGCAGTACAAAAACATAAAGCCCAAGCAATAGGTATGAGTGGATTACTTGTAAAATCAACTGCTGTGATGAAAGAAAATCTAGAAGAACTTAAAAGACAAGGTATAGATGTACCAGTACTTTTAGGAGGGGCAGCACTTACAAAATCTTTTGTAAATGAGTATTGTAGACCTTTATATGAAGGTCCTATTTTTTACTGTAGAGATGCCTTTGATGGAGTAATATCTATGCAAAGAATAGAATCAGGCGACTCTTTCAATACAAAACTTGCAGCCGATTTGATAAAAGATGAAGATGATATTAAAAAAGAGAAAAAAGAGGTAATTATTCCTGCTTATGAAGAGATTGAATTACCTCCAAAAGCTGAATTTACTTTTCCACCACTTTGGGGGAGAGTTACTCAAAATAAAACTTTATTAAATAAAGACTTGATTTTTTCTTGGATAAATCATAGGGTACTATTTAGACAAAGATGGGGATATAAAAAAGGTGCTATGAAAGCTGATGAGTTTTTAGCCCATGAGGAAGATGTAGTAAAACCACTTTATGAGAAATATAAAGAAGAGTTTTTTGAAAAAGACATCTTTGACCCAATAGCTATTTATGGATATTACCCTTGTATTTCCCATGATAATAAACTTTATATCTTTGATAAAGAGTATACTTTCAATAGTTTAAAAGAGGCACAAAATGTTCCATCACTAGAAAAAGCAATAAAAGTCTTTGAATTTCCAAGACAAACAAAAGCACCTCACAGATGTATAGCTGACTTTTTTGCAAATGATAGATTAGATGTGGTTGCTTTTACACTTGCTAGTTCAGGATTAAAAATAACTTCTTATGAGAGTGAATTATATCAAAATAGTGAGTTCTCAAAATATCATCAAATTCATGGATTAGGTGTTGAACTTGCAGAAGCTTTAGCTGAGGTAATTCACAAACAAATTAGACTAGACTTAGATATAGTACCAAAAGAGGGGCATACTTTATTTGATGTTCAAATGAAACAGTATGTTGGGTGTAGATACTCTCCTGGATATGCTGCGTGTCCTGATTTGGAGCAAAGTAGAGATATCTTTGATTTATTAAATCCTGAAGAGTTTGGAATAACACTAAGTGAGACTTTCCAAATAGATCCAGAGCAATCTACATGTGCCATAGTGGTGCCACACAATAAAGCATCATATTATAATATTTAACTTTAAGTAGGAATAGCCACTTTTGGCTGATTTCTGCGTTGGAGCTGTAAATTTATAAACTCACTTACTTCTAGTAAGCTCCTTTATAAATTTACAACTCCGCCTTGAACTAAACCAAAATTTACTATTCTGTAAATTCAATCCAAAAAAGGTTTAATTAAAAAAAAATAAATAGTGTATATACCAACAGATATTCCAATAGCATATAAGAAGAATAAATGTAGCATAGATTCCTTTTTTTCTTTTATTGGAAGGATAAAAGTAAATATTATTAATAATAAATAAAAGGAAATAAGAGTTAATAAAAAGCTTATTATTAAATTGAAATATATTGTAAAAAAATTAATAAAGATTAAGAGAAGTAATAATTGAATTTCAAAGCTATAAATAAAAATAGTTAGTGGTATAAAATATAAAATTAAACTGAGTTCCCTTTTACAGCTTAAACACGATAAATCACCAGAAAATATTGTACTAAATCTTATTTTTGCTTCTTTTTCTCTACAAAAAGGGCATTTTCTTTTAAACAAAATATATCCTATTTTTAAAGTCAATATTAGTATATAATATTTAGACTTGTATTTTTAATTATTTATTATAATTTCAAAGCCTCTTTAACAGTTTTAATAATAATCGCTGCTACATCATATGGATTTGCATTTGAAGCCGGTCTTCTATCTTCTAATCTACCTTTCCAACCATTTTGAACTGTTGCAATAGGGATTCTAATAGAGGCACCTCTATCTGATACTCCATATGAAAAAGAGTTTATATCTTGAGTTTCATGTTTTCCTGTAAGTCTATCTTCATTGTGGTCACCATAAACTGCTATATGTTCTTTGTGTGTATGTTTGAAGCCTTCACATATTTTATCTATTATATTTTTGTCTCCAGATTCTCTTAATACACCATTTGAAAAGTTTGCATGCATTCCTGCGCCATTCCAATCCCCTTTGACTGGTTTTGGACCCCACTCAACTTTTACATTATATTGTTCGGTAATTCTTTCTAAAAAGTATCTTGATGCCCAAATTTGGTCACAGGCTTCTGTGGCATTTTTTGAGAATATTTGGTATTCCCATTGTCCCATCATAACTTCTGAGTTTATTCCTTCTATATTTAATCCCGCTTCAATACATGTATCTAAGTGCTCTTCAATTATTTGTCGGCCAATTGCATTTGTTGCTCCAACTGAACAATAGTATTGACCTTGAGGTGCTGGGTAGCCATTTACTGGAAATCCTATTGGTCTATTTGTTTCTAAATCTATTAAGGTATATTCTTGTTCAAAGCCAAACCAAAAATCATTATCTTCATCTATAGTTGCTCTTTTATTTGAAGGATGTATTGTTTCATCGGAATTTAGAACTTCACATAAGACAATGTAAGCATCTATTCTACCTGGGTCTGGATAAAGAGCAATTGGCTTTAAAAGACAGTCAGAGTTATTTCCAATAGCTTGCTTAGTAGAAGAACCATCAAAGCTCCAAACTCCACAATCTTCTAGTTTGCCACTAAAATTGTTTACAATCATAGTTTTACTTCTAAGACCTTGTGTTGGTTCATATCCGTCTAGCCAAATATATTCTAATTTAGTTTTATTCATCAAATTCTCCTGCATAGATTTTATTAAGTACAATAGTCTAATGATTTATTGTTACGGTGAGATTACATTTAGTATGTAAAATATTATATCACTTTAAATGTGCATTAACAAACTTTTGATAAAATCTTCAAACTATGAAAAAAACATTTACTAAACTATTTAAAGATAAGAAACTTCCATATTTGCTACTTAGGTACTCCAATTCAAATAAGCATTATAAAAAACACTTTCATGATACTTTTTCCCTTGGTATAAATGAACAAGGAGTTAGTATTTATACTAACAATGATAAATCTTATACTTTAGATAAAAATATGCTTAGTGTTGTAAATCCACTTGCAGTACATTCGTGTAATTCATGTACAGATGTATTAAATATATATTATATGCTTTATTTAGATACTTCTTGGTGTAGAGATATACAAAAAAGTATTGATGATAGTATCGTAGAGTTTGTAAATATTCCTGTTGATATTTTAGAAGATAAAAATCTTTATGATGAATATTTAGATTTATGTAAATTTCTTTTTTCTGATAATTATATTTTAGATAAAGAGGATATGATAATCGATTTTTTTGTAAAGTTTTTTTCCCTTTATTTAGATAAAAGTGAAGTTCCAACTGTAAGTAAAGAGTTTGATGAGATAGTCTCTTATTTAAAAGATAATTACAAAGAAAATATTTCTATAGAAGAGTTATCAAAACTTTTTAATCTAAATATTTTTTATATAATCAGGCTTTTTAAATCAAAGATAAATCTAACACCACATGCCTATATGTTAAATCTAAAAATAAATAAAGCAAAAGAGCTATTGCAAAATGGTTACTCAATAGTTGATACTGCTTTGGAGTGTGGATTTTTTGACCAAAGTCATTTCCATAAGAACTTCACAAAAATAGTTGCTACAACTCCCAAAGAGTACAGACTCAATTTTGTACAATAAATTATTTTAAAAAACATATATACTTTTTCTAAATTTAATTTAGGAAAATATATGAGTTTTACAATTTTTTTGACAATGTTCTCTTTTGCTTTAGTGATGTCTATCTCTCCAGGTCCTGTAAATATGATGATAATAACTTCAAGTATAAACAATGGATTTGCAAAAACTTTTAGTTTTATATCAGGGGCTACAATTGGATTTATACTTTTATTACTGTGTATTGGGCTTGGATTATCTAAAATCATAAATCTTTATCCAGATATTTTATTGTATGTAGAAATCTTTGGATTTTCATTTATTATATATTTGGGGATAAAGATTCTAAGTTCAAAGGCAAGTTTGTCAATAAATACAAAAGATAAAGTAAATCTAAAATTTTATGAGGGTTTTTTGCTTCAGTGGTTAAATCCAAAGGCATGGATAGCTTGTATTTCTGTTATTTCTATGTATTCATCAGCAGAGTTATTTACTATATTTGTAATTATATATTTTATTGTTTGTTATATGTCCCTATCTTTTTGGGGAATTTTAGGAAGTAAAGTAACAAAATTTTTTGATACAGATTTAAAGTTGCAGGTATTTAATATGACTATGGGATTGGTACTTATTTTTTGTGCTATAGCAATGATTCTTGTAAATCTTTTTTAATAAGTGAGCAATTTAAATATGTATTAGTAAATTTTAGATAAAATCAACAGCAAATATAATCATTAGGAAAGAACTTGTTAGAAAAAATTTTAAATTTTTGTTTTAGTACTTCAAAACAACCGGTTTTATTAAAAGATTTATTAGTAGCAAATGTTCAACACAATGAAAAAATGCATGTAGATGCAGCAAAATTGGGATTTAGATTAAGTATTGGAAAGGCTTATATTGTATATATTATGCTTGTTTCTGTTTTTGTAATCCCTTTAGCTCTAGTGGCTCATGCACTTTTTGCAAAAATTGATGCACATGCTTCTATTGTAGTTTCTATTATCTTCACGGCAATAATTTTTATCTGGTTTAATTTTTTTAGAATTTGGATAAAAGATAAAATGGCAAATAGAGTTATCCGAAAAGCATGGATGATACATTTTCCATATTTTCCCTATGAAGAGTATAGATATAAGATCGAAGAGATTTTTCATAAAGCAATGAAAGAAGAAATCCCTAAAAAAGATTTGGAAAGATATATCCTAGATAATTTAGTTCAAAACTAAATTATTTAGTACTTTTTTTAAAGTTTACAATTTTTCTATCTTCATATAAGATATGGCCGATTAGCCATATATCAATATATTCTATTAGTTTTCTTTCAAAATCAACAACTGCTAGTTTTGGTAACTCTTTTAAGAATAGATGCAAGCCTTTTATTATTCCTTGATGTATTTCTTTGTGCTCAGTAAGTTCTGGGTAAGCAATTTTTTCCATAAACTCTTCTTCATGTGTAAAATGCGTTTTCATATATTCGTATAGTTCTTTAATAGTTATTTTAATGTGAGAGTTAATATCTGTGTTGTTGTAATCTAAGGCTTTCAATGCAATATCAAAAAGTACTTTGTGCTCTTCATCAATAGCATTTTCATGTAGTTTATAATCAGAGTGCCATTTAAAACTTGCCTTTAACTCTTCTCTATTTTTTATTTTGTGATGAAATTTTTTATCTTCAATTAAAATATGTTGAACAATACTTTTATTAATAAGTGTATAGAGTTTAGCGATTATCTCTTCGATACTTAGCTTAGTCATCTCTTTTATAGTGTTATTTAGTGTTTTTACAATATCTTTATGGAGACTTTGGTGGTAATCAAAGTCATCATATCCAATAGATTTCATAAATTTCTCTTCGTTGTTAAAGTGAAATTGTGTATATTCAGCAAGCTCTTTTATTATTTCAATAATTTTTCTTGAATCATTTTTATATTTTAAAAGTTTTGCTCCTATTTCAAAAAGCTTTTTGTGTTCAGCATCAATCTTTTCATGTCCAATTGTGTATGATTTTTCCCATTTTATTGCAATCATTTCCAAAATAGTTCCTAGTAAATAAGTAATTTATTTGATTATAATTAAAAGATATTAAATAATCAACGTTTTTGTGTGAAATAAGCCTATTTCTCTAAATTGATGTCATAATGAGTCATCATAAACTCAATGATAGATTTTACAAGGTCTTTTGCAAACTTTTTTCTGTTTTCTTCTGTATCTCTAAATCCTACTCTTGGAAGTTCTATTTGAACACCATTAATATTGCCACCATAGTATGAACCATATCTTTTTGTATTGTAGGCTCCTTTAAAATATTTGTCATCTAAGGCATAAGGGATATTTTTACTAGGGATTGTTTTATATCCTTTTTTTGACATGATTCCTGATAGGCTATTTTTACCTTTTAACTGCTCTATAAATGACTCTTTAGAAATATTTGATAAGTTTTTAATACTTGATACATCTTGATACTTTTTTATTTCACTATTGGGAAGTTTTAAAATATCATTGCTTAAGAGGTAACCAAATTCAATATAATTATTTGGATGGGAGTGACCATGTAGGTCGATATACAAACCTTGTTTGAATTTTTGATTAACTTCTTCAATAGAGTTTTGAATAGTAGAATGAAAGGTATTATAAATTTTTATTGCTTCTTGATTTTCTTGTGCTGCTTCTTTTATTTCTCTATTTGCATCAAGTTTTTTTCTTGCTAGCTCTAAAATTATGATGTATGGGTATTTACCTGTTTGTTTATGAAACTCTAAGGCAATATCTTGTGCTAAAAGATTGGTATTTCTATCTCTTCCTTTTTTCCCATATGTTCTATTGGGAATATTATCAGGTTGGATTGTCCCACCATGTGGTGCTGAAATAATAATTGGTAAAGTTCCTTGTAAATATTTTACATAGTTAGAATTTGTATACTCAAGACTTGCACTTAAAATAAAAGGAATAATAAGCAATAATAGTTTAATCATAAAATGCTTGTGCCTCTTTATTTCGAGATTTTTTAAGTTCCATGTCAATATATTTTGCATCTATTGTTTTTTGACTTTTCAAAGCTATTGTTTGTTTTCTATTTCCACTTGGATTTATTTCATATATAAAAAAACCAGCTTCATACATAGAGAGTCTTACATTTGTAGAGATAGAATAGGTAGTCATAAGAGCATCACTTTTACAAAGTTTATAAATATCTTTAAAATATTCTACGCTCCAAAGTTCTTTGTTAACATCGCTTGAAAAAGCATCTTGATATACAATGTCTATATTGCTTAGTGTTTTTATATATTCTCTTGCATCACCTATAAAAACTTTTATTTTTATTTTTTCATCTTCATAAGAGAGTTTTTTTGCAATAGAATCAATTATATGTTTTATTTTTTCAAACTCTTTTGGGAATTTAAACTCACCTAAACTTCTTACTAACTCTTCATCTAACTCCGGGGAATAAATCTCTACAGAGATATCTAAATTATTTTCTAAAATATAATAAATAGTAGAAAAAGTGTTATACCCTATACCAAAACAGATATCTAAAATCCTCAATACTTTTGCATCTTTTTTTAATGTTATTGCAGGAATAACATGTTTATTTAAAGACTCTTTAATAGCACCTGTTTTTAAATCATGAAAATGTTGATTATATTTATTTGAAAATAGAGTGTTTGATCCATCTATTGTTTGAATGGGATTATTCATAGGAGTTTTAAGAGATATGAAAATATCTCTTAAATTTACTTTTTTAGTTTCCTAAAGATGCTAGTTTATCATCAGATAAATAAAGCTCTTCATTTGACATTACACCGATTTTATGTGATAAAATATCTTTTGCAATAGCTTTTGCTTCTTCTAGGGAATGCATACTACATGTACCACATTGGAAAATATTTAATTCTGGAATATCTTCTTGTTTTTCAACTTTTAAAACATCTTCCATAGCAGCTTTCCATGCAGAAGCAACTGTCTCTTCTTTTGGGCTTCCAAGAAGACTCATATAAAAACCAGTTCTACAACCCATAGGTGATACATCAATAATTTCCACTGTGTCTGAATTTAAATGTTCTCTAATAAATCCTGCAAACAGGTGCTCTAAAGTATGAATTCCTTTTTCACTCATCATATCTTCATTTGGAACATAAAATCTTAAATCAAATACAGAAATAATATCACCAGATGGTGACTTCATTGTTTTTGCAACTCTAACTGCTGGTGCTGGCATAATTGTATGGTCAACTTTAAAACTATCTAATAATGGCATATAATATCCTTCAATTTTGTAATAAAAAAGATTTTAGCTTAAAGTTAATAAATTGATGATTATAGATAAAAATTAATAAATATTTTCTCTAACCATTTTTTTATAAGCTTTCATATGGACTTTAAGCATGTTTGGTATGATATCCTCTTTACAAGCATGAACAATATTTGCGAACTCTGGTTTAGAGTATATTGTTGTTCTATCCCGTGCAAGAAGAATTAATCTATTCATATCATCATCTAAAATAATATCTTCTCTATCTGTTATGGCATCATACACATAAAAGAACATCATTCTCTCTTCACTTGACATTTGACATGAATCATCTAGCATCTTAAGTGCTAACTTTCCTGCATATTCTATCTCTATTGGTGTAAACTCATATGTATATGCCCAATCATAGGCTTTTTTAAGTATATCCATTTTATCTCCTTAATCCATATATGGAATGTCTAAATTTGCATCCCTATCATTTGCACTAAAATCAAAACTATCATCTACGATTAGTTTTGATAGGTTTTTTTCTATTACTTTTATTTGTAGTTTATGGTAGTTGTTATTTTCTATATTTCTTTCAATCTCATTTTTATAAAAGTTTAAAATTATAGGGTGTAGTTTGGTTTGATTATTCAGTAAATTGCTTAAAAATTTATTTAACAAAGAGATATCAAACTCATCTATTTTTTCTAGTTTTCTAACTAAGTTTCTTACAAACTGTTTTTGGTGGTAACCTTCACTTAGTTCCAAAAGTTTTGAAGCAGCAAAGATATCAGCTTCTTGGGCTGAATAATTATATAAATATCTAAAATGATCACAAACTATTTCAATATACTTAGGATAATACTTTAAAACAAAAACCAACTCTTTTAAATCTCCATCAATAAGAACTTGAAAAAGTGTTGCTGTTCTTTTTTCTATCTTATCCCAATGTGAGCCATGCTCTTTAAACTCACCTAAAAAATGTTCATAATTTTCTATTTTATAATTTTCTTCCATGGGTTTTATATGCAAGATTTATACCGTTATAATATTATATTTTTGGGAATAATTTAAATGTAATCATATAATTTCTTTTTTATATAAAATTTAAATATAATACATACTAGCTAGTATTAGCAAAGGAATAATTAGTTGTTATGGAAGATTATAATTTTAAAATAAATAAAGCAGATAATAATACTCTTGAACTTTTATTAATAAATAGTTGGAAAAAAGAGACTCTTTTAAAAGATATACAAGCACTACAAAAAGCCAATATACCTAAAGACCAAGAGCTTATTGTAAACTTTGAAAGCTTAAAAGAGTGTGATTCTTGTTCTATTATTTATTTAATCTCATTTTTTAAAACTTTTAAAAATATAAATATAAAAAATCTAAACTCCTATGAAAAGATTTATAATTTTTACGAAAAACATTATCAAGACAATACCTTTAAATATGAAGAAAAAAATCAAACAATTAAAAATATTGGGAAAAAAGCTTATGAAATTTATCTATCTAGTATAAAGTTCACAGAGTTTGTGGGAAAAGTAGTTTATTTTTTTATCTACTCTTTAATGAACCCACGAAAAATGAGATTAAAGGCTATGTTTAAATACATAGATACCTCTGCTGTAAATGCTTTGTTTATAGTGGGAATCACCTCTTTTCTAATAGGAGTAGTTATTGCCTATCAAGGAGCTGTTCAGCTAGAAAAGTTTGGTGCAAATATTTTTATTGTGGAGATGATTTCTATAACTATGCTTAGGGAAATAGCTCCACTTGTAACAGCAATCGTAATTGCAGGAAGAAGTGCTAGTTCATATACAGCAGAAATAGGTGCCATGAAAATAACCGAAGAGATAGATGCCATGCATACTATGAATTTTGAGCCTACACTATTTTTAACTCTTCCTCGTATTTTTGCTCTTGTAATATCTTTGCCTCTTTTGGTATTTTTTGCAGATATTATAGGAATATTTGGTGGAATGGTTATTTCATATATTGATTTAAATATCTCTTTTTGGGAGTTTATTAATAGACTTGGACAAGAAATACCCTTAAAACATTTCTTAATAGGGATTTTTAAATCAATATTTTTTGGAATAGCCATTGCTCTTATTGGCTGTTATAGAGGTTTTCAAGTTCAAAATAACACTACAAGTATAGGTAGATTTACTACTATTAGTGTTGTAAATGCTATATTTGTAGTGATTGCATTAAATGCTGTATTTTCAGTGATATTTACAGAGATTGGAATATAATGGAAATAATTAAAGTAGATAACTTATCAACACAGTTTGGAGATAATGTTGTTCATGACAATATTTCTTTTAAAGTAAATGAAAAAGAGATATTTGGAATAATAGGTGGAAGTGGTGCTGGAAAATCTGTACTTGTAAAACAAATAGTGATGCTAAATAGGATTCAAAAGGGAAGTATCAAGGTTCTTGGCAAAGAGATATCAAACATAAGTTTAGATGAGAGTCAGATGATTAAACAGCAGTTTGCTTATCTTTTTCAATTTGGAGCTTTGTACTCTTTTTTAAATGTGATTGAAAATATTAGTGTGATGTTAAATGAGTATACAGATTTACCTAAAGATTTAATTGAAAAGATTGCTTATACAAACTTAGAAATAGTAGGACTTCCAAAGAGTAGTGCCTTATTGTATCCTTCAGAACTTAGTGGTGGGATGAAAAAAAGAGTTGCCTTAGCAAGAGCTATTGCTATGCAACCTAAGATTTTATTTTTAGATGAACCAACAAGTGGTTTGGATCCATCAAGTACAGAAAAAATAAATGAGTTAATAAGATATTTAAAAGATATTTTAGACATGACAATTATAATAATAACACACGATTTAGGAACTATAAAAAGAGTTTTAGATAGATTTATAATACTTAAAAAAGAGATTATATTTGATGGAAACATAGAAGAAGCATTTAAGTCAAATAATGAATTTACAAAAGAATTTTTAAGAAGGAAAGGTGACTAATGGATACCAAAATTAATTTTTTTAAAATAGGGCTTTTTATTGTAGTTTCAACTGCACTTCTTTTAGGCGTAGTCTTTTGGCTAGGGAAATATGGTTTTGAAGATAAAAAGTTTGATAAATATGCAATATATTTTAAAGAGTCTATTTCTGGATTAAATGTTGGCTCAACTGTTAAGTATAGGGGTTTTGAAGTTGGAAGTGTAGAAGAGATAAAAATAAATCCTAACAATTCAGAAGAGATACAACTTGATATTATAATTAAAAAAGAAGTACCAATAAAAGCTGATATTTATGCAGTATTGGGAAACCTTGGAATTACAGGATTAAAATATATTGAGTTAAAAGGTGGAAGTAATAGCTCAGAACTTTTAAAACCAAATGAATCAGGTCTAAGAGTTATCCCTTCCAAAACTTCAATGTTAGCCTCACTAGAGGAGTCAACTGCAGGTATTACAAGTGAATTGTTACTGGTTTTAGTACAAATTAAAAAAGCACTAAATGATGAAAATATAAATAACTTCTCTCAAACTATGGGAAATATAGAACAAATCTCTTCACATCTAAATGACAATCAAAAGATTTTTGATGAACTGTTTATAAATATGAATAAGTTTGTAAAAACAGGTAGTGAATCTTTTGAAACAATGAGTAGTTCAGCAACTACAGTAAAAGCATCGGCAGCTCAATTCCAAGAGTTATCGAAAAAACTTATGGATAATCTTGAAGATGGTTCTTTTGATATAAAACAGTTATCCCAAGAGAGTTTTGAAAAGTTAAATATTGTTTTGGATAGTTTGGAAAATACTATGGAAAAGAGTCAAAGATTAATTGATAATTTAAATCAAAGTCCAAGTGATATTATTTTTAAACAAAAAGATATTAAATATGGACCAGGAGAATCAAATGAGAAGTAACATAAACTTTCTTTTTTTTATACTTATAGGAGTGTTATTTACAGCTTGTAGTTTTAAACAAAATAGTTTAGAGATAAACCGTTATGCTATTGATTTTAAATCAACTGTGAATACTTTTGAAAATAGTTCAAAATCAATATATATCGAAACTCCTGATATGAATAAAAGTTTTAATACAAATTCGATACTTTATACTCTAAAGCCTCATTTATTTGAAGAGTATGCAAAAAATAGATGGATAAATTTGCCAAGTAATATGATTCATAACTATTTAGTTGAAGCTGTGGAAAGTAGCAATATTTATAAAGTTGTTTTACAAAAAAGGTCAAACATTGCATATGACTATACCTTGAAAACAAATGTCCTTAATCTTTATCATGATGTTGAAGATGTTAATTCATATGCAGTTTTAAAAATAAGATTTGATTTAGTATCAAATAAAGAACTTCTAAAAACTTACAGTTATGATAAAAGAGTTAAATGTGAAACTACCAATGCCTATGGTTTTGTAATGGCTATAAATAAAGCTTTGGATGAGGTTAGTTCTGATTTGTTAGTTCAACTTAATAAAGAGGTAAAATAAACTTCTTTTAGATTAACTTATTGGCAAGTTTTTCTAAACCTTTTTTTTGCAAAATATGTAAACTTGAATTTTGTGTCCACTTGTAGGTTTGTTCTTTGTAGTAGTTTAGAATTATCTCATCTATCTCTACTTTTATCTTTATAGTATTTTCCAATAACTCTTTAATCTCACTACTATCAAGTTCTTCAAAGTTGACAAGTTTTATATATAAGGCACTTAGAAGTTCTTCATCTAAAAACTCTTTTGCTTTTTGTATGAATTTTGTCACTTCTTTTTCACTAGCAATCATATCATTCCATTTTCTTCCATTTTTTAGCTGATCTATTGCCACAGGTAAATATACTGGAACTAAATCCAAGACTTTATTTAACTCTACAAAATCATCATCAACTAAACTTCTAAAAAGCATCCTTGCTCTATTTCTTATTTTAACTCTTAGGTTCTCATTTTCTATAACATCAATATGCAAAAGTTGAAATCTTTTTAGTGCAGAAAGTTTTGAGTGATTAAAGGCCATAATAGATACTAAAGGATTCTTATCTGCAATTTGTTCAGCCCTTGAACCATTTGGTCTACAAAATGCCCAGTAAAGCCTAGCTTCCATATCTTCATGGTTTAGATATTTTTCATCACCTAAGCTTTCAAAGTCAGGTTCATCTTTTAGTATTTCTACTTCATCTTTATAGGTTAAATTGAATAACTCTTCCATATCTCTCAAACTTCTTTATATTTTTTTTATCACTAATTATAAACATAGTATTACTAACTAAAGACTCACTTATATCAAACTCCCCATCGCTTAGTACCATAAGTAAATTATCACTTCTTATTTCACTTGATTTTTTAAGATATCTTAACACTTCATCAAAATCAGTACCTCCATCACTTTTAGGAATAAATAGTTCCTCTTGATTTAGTGGATTAAAACTATCAAACTTTATGATGTGTTCTTCTTTTACTTTTAAATCAAAGGGCAAGACGCTTACCTTGTATTCATAAAAACCATCACATACCTCTTTTACTACACCCAAAAACTTTTTATACTCATCTAAACTTACACTTGAAGAGCTATCAAGGGCTATATATACTTCTATGAGTTCATCACTTTTTTTATTTCCAGGAAGATATAAACCACTATGGATAAATCGTCTATTTGGTCTATTGTAAGTGCTGGTTTTTTCAAAAAGTGAAGCTATAAGATACTCTTTTAGGCTATCTTGCAGGGAAATCTCTGGTTTTATTAAGGTATCAATCTCAACTTGTAAACCAACATACTCTTTTGAAGTTTTTTTAGCGATAGACAAAGCCTGGATAATAATACCATCAAGTTTTTCCCTATCCCCTTGATTGGTTTTGTCATCATTTACCTCTTCAATATCTAATTTTGAGTCATCATAAATGTATGATTTAAGCTTACCTTTTTCATCTGGTTTTGTTTTTATCTCTTCATCTTCTTTTTTCTCTTGGTTGGAAGACTCACTATCTTTTTCTTGTTCTTCGTATAAAATCTCATAAACCTCTTCCACACACTTATTTTCTAAATCAAGGTCAAGAATCTCATTTTTTGGCATCTCTCCTACATTTGAAAACTTTGACATAACTAGATTGATAACTAAATCACAAGCTTGATTCCAAAGTCTTTTTTCTCTAGTTTTTTGGCGGTAAGGGTGTTTAAGAACTATATGTAAAAGGGTATGAGTATAAAGATAAGTAATCTCTTCATCACTATAAATTGAGAGTTTTTCAAGGTCCACTCCTATTTTCATACCATTTGTTTGAAAGGCACTAAACTCATTTTGAGTATAGTTTGTAGGAATAGAAAGGGCTAAGACTGATAAAAAAGGGTGATTAAATAAAAAATTTATTCGTATTTTTTGAAAAGTCTCATCATATAATGTATTGTCCATATTTCTCCATCCATGAATCAAAGGCTTCAAGTTCAGCTATATCTTCATCTTTGATGATTAAATCTTTTATTAGCATAACATTAAATTCAACTGGCAATTTACTACAATAAGTAAAAAGATTTGTAGCTTGAGCTGTCTCTTTGTATTTTTCAATGATAGCTGCACATAGGGCATATAAAGCACTTGGTTCTTCTGGCACAACATCAGATTCTCCTGCTAAAATCGCATCAATATCAGGCAAGGTTTTATAAACTTTTACAAAAGAGATAAACTCAATGCCAGCACCATAACCAACACTTCCGTAAATGATTGGATTGATTGTTTTAATATCTTTACTTTTTTTTATGATATTTGATAACATATCCCACGCTCTTGGAGTACAAAAAGCAGGATTGGTTTCAGTTGAATCTGGCACTTCACTGCTAAGTAAATCTGGCCTAAATCCTAAAAAACCAATAATAAAAGGGTGGACTTCATTTTTAATAGCCCAAATTTTAAAATCCTCATATTTTGCTTCAAGTACGATATGTACCATTCTATTTATCAAAGGACTTGGAAGTTTAAAAACGATACCTTTATCATCTATTTTATTACCAGCACAAACTATCCTCCAGCCTTTTGGCATGCTATATTCACCTATTTTTCTATCAAGAACAAGTTGATAAATAGCAGCTTGGACAGATAGTGGAGCAGAGTTTAACTCATCTAAAAAGAGTATTCCTTTAGAGTTCTCATCAGAAGGTAAAAATACAGGTGGCATCCACTTTGTTTGCTCATTTGAAATAGTTGGAATCCCTCTTAAATCTATGGCATCAAGTTGTGATAATCGTACATCAATAATCTCCAAATCATTTTGTTTTGCTATATCATTTACAATATATGATTTTCCAATACCTGGACTTCCATGGATAAATACAGGAATATCAGTATCAATCAAAGTTTGTAGTTGCTTGTATAATTCTTGGGTACCAATTGCAGGGGTTATCATTTTTATTCCTATGAGAGTTTTATATCTTTAATCAGTGTGTTTAAATCAGAGTTTAATGAAGATATCTTTTCTAAGATTTGTTGTTTTTGCTGGGCATTTAACTTAAACTTATTATCAATAGTTTCATACATCTTTAGACTATCTGCAAAAATATTTTGCATGATTTCTTGTTTTATCGCATCTTCAAAAAGTCCCATTATATTATCCTTGTCTATTTTATAGAGTTATTTAGGTGATAGACTAAATCACTATCCATACTTGTCAAATGCAAATCAAACCATTCTGGTAGCTTCTCAACATAATAAGCCTTTAACATTTTTTTTCCAAAGAGGGAGTGTGCATTTTTAATAAAATACTCCATTTCAGCAAGTACTTTATAGTGCTCATCTTTATGTTCTCTTATTGTGGGATAGTTATACTTTTCCATTAAAGTCTCTTCTTCAAAAAAATGTTTTCTACTATGTTCAAGTAGCTCTTTTGACTTTGCAAGGATACTCTCCCCTGAGTTTGTATCTACACTATTATAAATATCTAAAAACTCTTTGTGTAAAGTGTCCATTTGAACAAAATTAAGTAAATGTTTTTCATCATCGAATACCAGAGTTTTTTGCATGAATTCTTCTTTATTAAATATTATTATGACTATGCAAAATCTATACCCCGTAATTTTAGTAAAAATTTTTTTACCAAAAAGGCAAAATGCCATACTAATGACAGATATAAATCCTAAAATTAGACTCTTTAAAAGGAGACGATATGTCAAGAATATTTTTTTTATTAGTAGCTATTTTTAGCTTGGACTCATTTGCAACTGTTATAAGTGATGAAAATCAAGATCTTATTTACAATATTTTACATTATGGTAAAACAGGTTCATTAGGATTGGGATATATTTTTACGAAACTTCAATCTGAGTATTTTTCTAATTTATTTTTAGCAATTGTTGTTGCTGTGCCACTTGCTTTTTTTATTCATTATAAAATCATTGGACCAAAAATCTTTTCCCATGATAAGAAAAAACTCTATTTGTTTACTATTTTTAATAGAACTATTCATGCTATAGCTGCATTTTCATTTTTATTAATAATCCCAACTGGTCTTGTAATGATATTTGGGTCATTTTTTCATGGAGGAGCATTTGTTAGAATTTGTCAAGATATTCATGTGATTGTAACACCTCTGTTTCTTATAAGTGTTATACCTATGTTTTTAATGTGGGCAAAAGATATGCTTTTTACAAATGATGATATCAAATGGATGAAGATATTAGGTGGTTACCTCTCAAAGGAGAAAAAACCTATTCCAGCAGGAAAGTTTAACGCAGGACAAAAAATGTGGTTTTGGGTTTGTACTTTAGGTGGAATACTTATGATTATAACTGGAGCATTTTTATATTTTCAAGATGTACCAGTAGGATTGTTAGCTACTTTAGGGCTTACTAAAATAGCATTTTTAAGAATTTGCATAATAATGCACAATGTTTTAGGGATGATGGTGACAGCTCTTTTTATTACCCATGTTTATATGTCTATGTTTGCAATTAAAGGTGCCGTTCATAGTATTATAACTGGATATAAAGAAGAGGAAGAGCTTGAGATTTTACATAGTTCATTTTATAAAGAATTAAAAGATAATAAAAAAATCTAAATAAATAGTTTTAATCTTACTTCTGTATAATAATTTATAGCCAATAAATTTAGGAAGTAAGATGAAATTCCCAGACTTAATACGTGGAAAACTAATAAAAAGATACAAAAGATTTTTAGCTGATATTATTTTAGAAAATGGTGAAGAGATAACTGCCCATGTGCCAAATAGTGGAGCGATGACCTCTTGTATAGAAGAGAACTGCCCTGTGTGGGTTAGTTTTCATGATAACCCAAAAAGAAAACTAAAATATACTTTGGAATTAACCCAAATGGCTGACATCTTGATTTGTACAAATACAGGGGTGGCAAATAAAATAGCAATAGAAGCTATAGAAAATGCAACTATAAAAGAGCTTCAAGGTTACACTTCTTTAAAGCCTGAACAAAAGTATGGAGTAAATTCACGAATAGATATTTTATTAGAAAATGAAAATGAAAAATGTTATGTGGAAGTAAAAAGTGTAAGTTTAAAAATAGATGACACTTTGGCTTTTCCAGATGCGGTTACCACTAGAGGTAAAAAACACTTAGACGAACTAGTATCTATGGTGGAAGAAGGACATAGGGCAGTTATGCTGTATGTTATTCAAAGAAGTGATAATTTGCCATTTAGAATTGCAAAGGAGATAGATAAAATGTATGATGAAACATTAAAAGAGTCTATGAAAAAAGGTGTTGAAGTAATAGTATATCAATCAGATATATCCCATGAAGAGATAAGCATAAAAAACAAAGTGGAGTTTTAGACAAAAAAGAGGCTAAGTTGCCTCTTTTTTAGAATATTAAATAATAATTAGAACTCTGCGCTTGCAACCCAGTCAGCTGGCTCTTCTAAGAAAGTAACTATCTCTTCTAAAACCTTCTTATGTTTTACTTCTTCTGCTGCAATTTGTAAAAAGATTGACTTTTCAGTTACACTTTCTAGTTCTTCTGCTTTTTGTGCATAAAAGTTTTTAGAGTTCTCTTCTCTTGTTATCGCATCTTTATAGAATTGAACTTGTTCTTTGTCTAAATCAATATTGTCTTTTTCTTGAGTTAGTGTTTGAAAAATTGTTTTAGTATCAGTTATCAAATCTAATTTTTCTAAATCAATATCCTCTTTTTTCATCATATTTTTAAATATATTGTAATGTTTTACCTCTTCATCTGCCAACATAGTAAAAATTCTTTTTAAACCTGGATTTTGAGCTTTTGATACCATCTCTCGATAATAAGCTTCACCTTCTTTTTCAACCTTCATCGCATATTCATACACATTCATACTCGCCCCTTATAAATAAATATATCTTAAATAGTAACATAAGCATTTATAATTTGTTCTTATATTGAATTTGCATTTGACTTTTTAATTAAATGACTAATTATTTTGTTAAGAGTAAGGGTTATTTTGAGTTTTTATCTGATTTTTAATAGAGCAAAAAAAAAGAGGCTTCGCGGGCCTCTTTTTTAGGAGAACAAATGAAGACGTTCGTATTCGTCTTATAAGAAAATTATAACAGCTGATGATAAATGAATAAACAACCAAAGGTTAACAAAAAGACAACCCGATAAGAAATTGATAAATTTATATAAAATGAGAGATTTTTAGGCAAAAAAAAAGAGGCTTCGCGGACCTCTTTCTTTTTAGGAGTAAATGAAAAAAAAGACGTTCGTATTCGCCTTGTAAAGAAAGTATAACAAGTGATGATAAATGGATAAATAATCAATTGTTAATGGATGGATAACTGGTATATGAATCTTGCTCTTGAACACCTAAAGGTTTCCGCTCTTTACTTTCTTTTGTTGAAAAGAAAGTAACAAAGAAAGCAACTGCCGAGTTGATGAAGGCGAAGCTTCCCTCGCTTATTGATTTACTCTTTTCTGCCCTGTAAAACTCGCTAAAGAGTGCATTTAGCACTCTTCTTACGCTCAGACAGTTTCGGGCTTGTTTCGAAAAGAGTAAATCAAACGCTCGGCTTCATCAAAGGGAGAAGCAAAGTCTATAATATATATTATAATTTAGTGACACAAATATGTCTATAATTATTAGTTTTAAATTATTTTAATGTAATATATAAAATAAAAGATTAAGGTGTTTAAATGATAATCACATCAATAAAAATTCAAAATTATAGAGGAATAAATGATGAACAAATTATTCCTTTATCAAGTTTCTCTTCTATTATTGGGAAAAATGACTCTGGAAAATCTATTGTATTAAATGCAATAGCTAGTTTTTTAGATATTAAATCTTTTCAAATAACAAATTCTGATTTTTATGACGAGTCAAAATCTATAAAATTTGAAATTGAATTTACAGATGATGACTTATATAGGAAGATAGAATCTAAAGTAAAAACAAAGATTAAAAAAAATGATGGATTAGACTATTTTCTTAATGATATTATTCAAGATAATAAAATATGTATAAAAAAAGAAATAAAAAATGTTGGAAAGACATTTTCTAGTATAGAATTATTAGTGAATGATTATGAAGGAGATTTTTCTTTTTTATATGAAAAAATGGATGAAGAACTAAATCAAATTATTTCAAAACATTCAATTGAAATTCCAGTAGATGGCAAAGGTAGAAATTCAAAATTAGAAAAAATTGAATACATTAAGAAGTACTGTGAAAGTAATAACATTAAAAGAAAGTTAATTTATATTGAGGATATTTATAAAATTGATTCTCTTTTACCTGCAGTTGAATTGTTCGTATCAGATTATGGATTAGAAGCTGATACTAAATTTAAAACTAATTCTGTATCTGAAATAGAAGATTTTTTTGCTATTGAAACTGCAAGCAATGAAAGTAGATTGAAAAAAATAGAATTAGATATTCAAACAGAAATGAACAAAGAAGCTGAATCAATTAAAAGTTATATGTCTGATTATACTTCTAGTTTGAATAAAGTCCAAATTCAGCCTACTATTAGTTGGAAAGATTCTATTAAAAGTGTTGATGTTAGTTTTCAATTTGATGGAGATTCGAAACCAATTCCAATGTCTCACAAAGGAACGGGATATAGAAGACTTTTTATGGTTGCAAGGTTTAGATATTTAGCTGAAAAAAACAAAGGGCATGATGTAATTTATTTAATTGAAGAGCCAGAAACATTTTTACACCCGTCTGCTCAAGAAGATTTACTTTTATCTTTGTTAAATTTATCATTAGAAAATCAAATAATAATAACTACACATTCTCCTGTCTTTGTAGGCCATACAGATGTTAGTTCTGTAATTTTATGTCAAAAAAATGACACTTCAACTTATTCCAGTTCTAATGTTTTTAAATCAAAAGAAGAAGAGTTTATAGTTAAGATTATAGAAGATATTGGTATTAAACCTTACTATAATCTTGTTGATAAATTTGAAAAAATTGTTTTTGTAGAAGGTCCAGGAGATGCAAATTTTATTGATTCTTTATCTAGGGGACTATTTGGAAAAAAGTTAAAAGATAATGAAAAAATATTAATCTTACCTGGTGGTGGTACAAGTATTGAAAATTTTATAAATATAGATTACTTTAAAAAATCTAATAGGGAATTATATTTAATTTTAGATAGTGATAAGCAAAACTCAAAAGCAAAAGAAGAAGAACAAAATGAAATAATAGAAAAATTTAAAGGTAGTGATAAGTGTTTTGCATATCTTTTGAATAAAAGATGTATTGAAAATTATTATCATCCACGAACTATAGAAAGAATTTATGAAATAGAATCAGGAATTTTAGATTTTTTCGGTGAGGGAGATGATGTAAAAAAGATAATTAATGACTTTAAAATATCATATAAAGAAAGTACTGGAAGACAATTACAATTTCCTACAAAAAATAATATGGATATTTTTAATAATATGAGAGAAGATGAGTGGAATGAGGTTATAGAAAATGATTTAGTTGATTTTATAAAGAAATTACATAACTTTAATTAGAGGTTTTAGATTAAATAAGAAAAGCTAAAGTTTTGTTTTTAGGCAAGGCGAAGAGTGATTTTAAATTCAAGGAGCATAGTAAACTATGTGACTGATTTAAAATCGCTATTCAACGCAGTATAAAAGCAAAAATTTTGCTTTTATACTCTGGCTTCTTCTCTTTTTTGTAGGTATAGCCATTTTTCGTCTACTCTTTTTTGCCATTCTTCTATGATATGCTCATTTTCTGGTTTAAACAAGTGTTTAAATCTTGGTTGGAAACCTAAGTAATCTCTTACAGGCACTATATTTTTTGGTCTATATGTGATATTTAACTCTGTTCCATCTATGATTTCATATAGTGGGAAAACTAGTGAATCAACTGCTAAATCAGATGCTTCGATAGTTTCATGTGGTTGGAACTTCCACTCTGTTGTACATGCAGACATTGCATTGATAAATACTGGTCCTTTTGTTGCAAATCCTGTTTGGATTTTTTTAACCATATCTTTCCATTTGTTTGGTGCCACTTGTGCTACATATGGAGAACCATGCGCTGCCATGATTGAAAGCATATCTTTTTTGTTTCTTTTTTCACCATATGAATCACTTCCTGCTGGTGCTGTTGTTGTAGATGAACCAATAGGAGTTGAAGATGATCTTTGACCTCCTGTATTTGCATAAACTTCGTTGTCTAAACAAACATACATCATGTCATGACCTCTTTCAAAACATCCAGAAATCCATTGAAAACCAATATCATAAGTTGCACCATCTCCACCAAATGCTACAAATTTTGGTTCAGGAGTTGATGGGTCGATTCTTCCTTTTTTTCTTAACACTTTGTTCATAGTCTCAGCACCTGCGATTGCAGTTGAGGCATTTTCAAAGCCAATATGAATCCAAGAACAGTCCCATGACGTATGTGGATAAATAGCAGTACAAACTTCTAAACATCCTGTTGCTGCTGATACAACTAAGTTGTCATTTGTTGCATTTAATACTTCTCTTACAATAATTGAGTGTGCACAACCTGGACATAAAACGTGAGAACCCTCAAATCTTTCAGCCGCAGTTGAAAACGTTTTTAAGTTTTTGATTACTTTTTGATTACTCATATTTTTTCCTTAGTGTTCATAAAAACTTAATTCAGGACCTCTAACACCATGAAGTGTTTGAATTTTCCCATTAAGTTTTCCATTTTTTGCTTCTTCATTTAAAGAAACGAAGATATCTTTTAATTCATTTACAATAATATCTCTTCCACCTAAACCATAAACTAAGTTTTTAAGAACTGGTCTTGCTGGTGTATTAAACAAGGCTCCCGCAACTTCGTTGTATAAAGTTCCAACAGTTCCACCAGGTGCACTTCTATCCATACATGCTATAGCTTTTACATTTTGTAATTTTGAAGCTAATTGAGTAAGTGGAAATGGTCTAAATAGTCTTGGTGCAATAACACCAGCTTTTATACCAGTCTCTTCTCTAATTGCATCAACTGCAATCATAGCTGTCTCATAAGTTGTACCTAAACATACAATCACAACATCAGCATCGTCTACTTTATATGTTTCAACGATATTATATTTTCTACCACTTACTTTTTCAAACTCTGCAAAAACCTCTTCAACAACTGGAAGTGAACCCATAAGTGCTGCGTGTTGTTTTGCTTTATGTTCAAAGTGCCAGTCATGTTCAGTTTGTACACCATGAGTAACTGGTTTTGTAAAATCAAGCATGGCATTTACTTGTACATAATCACCAACAAAATCATAAGCAACTTTATCTGATAAAGGTCTTACTGTTTGAGCTGTATGAGAAGTCAAAAATCCATCTTGGTTAGAGATAACTGGAAGTCTTACTTCTTTATGTTCTCCTATTCTAAAGGCACATAATGTTAAGTCATAAGCTTCTTGAGCATTAAATGAGTCTAACTGTATCCATCCACAGTCTCTTGTTAGATACATATCAGAGTGGTCACCATTTACATTTAGTGGTGCTGCTAAGGCTCTATTTACTAAACATAAAACAGCAGGAATTCTCATACCTGAACATTGGTATAAAACTTCAACCATAAGTGCACAACCTTGAGATGAAGTAGCAGTTGCAACTCTTCCTCCTGCAGCACCTGCACCTACACATCCTGACATAGCAGCATGTTCTGATTCAACCATAATGATTTCACCATCAACATAACCATTTGAATGTAAGGCAGCATAGTTTTCAACAGTATTAGTTGAAGGTGTAATAGGATATGCAGCAACTACATCAACAGCAGCTTGTCTAAATGCTTGTGCGTTACATGTATTTCCATCCCAAACTTCTACTTTGTTTAGTTCCATTTGTTTGCTATTCATTATTTCTCACCTTTTTCTTTTTTCTCTGGCCACTTTGTGAGTGCGATTTCATTTTTTTCTGTTTCATTAAACATAAGCAATGACTTTGGATTTGTTGGACATACTTCAACACAAATCCCACAACCTTTACAGTGGTCATAATCAACACCCTTCATCTCTTTATCTCGTGAGATAATAGCAGTATCAGGACAATACAACCAACAGTTTTGACAGTCAATACATAGTTCTGTATTCCATACAGGCTTGATCACTCTCCAGTCACCTACATAAGCATTTTTAGAGTTTGTCTCTGCATATGTTCTATCTTCTGGTTGTACTTCAGCAATCATTCCATCAACTGTTTGGTCAAATGAAAATAGTGCCGCCCCAGGTACTAATTCATCCCATCCCATATCTTTAATTGATTTACTCATTCTTTGCTCCTTAATGTACTTCGTTATATGCTCTCTCAATAGCAATCATATTTGCATCGACTACTTTTTGAGGAAGTTTTTTTAGTACTGATTTCATTGCATTTTGAAAATAGTCTAATTCAAACATACCACTTATTTTCATAAATGCACCAAGCATTGGAGTATTTGGAATAGGTCTTCCAATAGTCTCTTGAGAAATTTGTAAACAGTCTAATATAAATGTTCGCTCTTCTCTACCATGTAAAGCTGGAACTGATTCTATTAGTTCATCTTTATTTAGGTGTGTTGTAATTATGTATTTAGTATCTTCAGTTTCATTAGCTGTAAAGTCATCAGTAAATACTAATGCTGGGTCTAAAATAAATACAAAATTAGGTCTCATAAATTTTTCGTGATTTATGATTTGTTGATCATCAATTCTGTTATATGCTGTCATTGATGCACCTCTTTTTGCAGATCCATAAAATGCAAAAGCTTGTACTTCTTTTCCTGTTTCAGCTACAACAGAACCTAAACCTTTTGCCCCGGTTACTGCCCCTTGTCCCGCTCGGCTGTGCCATCTAATTTCTAGCATGTTTTAGCTCCTAATTATTAACTATACTTATATTTCATAAATGATATTTTTTCAATATCATTAAAATCACGAACATTCTAGCTGTATAAATCTTAGGTGAATTTTAAAGTAAAAATAGTAATCTTATAACTTTATTTTATATTAAGAATAGTATGGTTTAAGCTATGATTTTGTAGCTTTTCAAAAGGAGCAAATGACCATTAAGTGATAAATAAGATTATATTAATGTAAAAAACATAGCAAATCTGAATAAACATTTTAGCAAATCCCCTAAAAATCGTCTTTTTTTATAATAAAAAGTTGATTATTTACAAATTTTGAAAAAAAATTGATTTGAAAATAAAATTAAGCTTAAATTGACTCGATTTTTATAATATGCTATGTTTATGCTATGATAATTTAAAGAAATTAGCACCTTCAGACTACTTTAAATGTGATTTTTGTAAGAATTTCCTATAATTTTTTGATAAAAATGAAGAATAAATGAGTTATGTTTAGTAAATAAAGAAGATATAAAATTTAAGTTTTTGATAAGTTATATTAGTGGGAAATCCCACTAATATTTATACTAATTCATCTGAATAATCAGCTGCTGCGAATCTTGTTAATTGTCTATATCTATATTGTGCATCAGATTTATTTTTAGCTAATAATTCATCTGCAAATTTAGGGTTTAATTTCTTTAACGAGATATATCTATTCTCTTGCATTAAGAATTGCTCATATTTTTCCCAGTCTGGTTTTTTACCAGAAATTTTGATTGGGTTTTTACCTTCATCAATTTTTCTAGGGTCAAATGTATAGATTGGCCAGTAACCACAATCAGTAGCTAATTGTCCTTGGTCAACTGATTTCATCAATCCACCTTTAATACCATGTGCAATACAAGGAGAGTAGGCAATCACTAAAGAAGGACCATTATACTCTTCAGCCTCTTTCATAGCTTGTGCTGTCTGTTTTTGACTAGCTCTTGAGTTGATTTGTGCAACATAGATATTTCCATATGTCATAGAGATATATCCTAAATCTTTTTTAGCACTTGGTTTTCCATCATTTGTAAAGTCTGCAATAGAACCAGCACGAGCTGATTTTGAAGATTGTCCACCAGTATTTGAGTAAACTTCTGTATCAACTACAAGTACGTTTACATTTTCACCAGTTGCAAGTACATGGTCAAGTCCACCATATCCAATATCATATGCCCAACCATCTCCACCGATGATCCATTGTGATTTTCTTACAATATATTTTTTAAGAGATAATAAGTCAGCAACACCAGGAGCGTCAGGATTTTGTTCTAATTGAGGAACTAGTTTGTCTCTTATCTCTTGAGTTTTTTTACCATCATTTCTATTTTCAATCCACTCTTTATATAGAACTTTCAATGGATTAGAAACTTCTTCCATAGTATCTTCCATAATTCTTTGCATTCTATTTCTAATAGCTTCATTTGCATGGTGCATACCATATCCAAACTCAGCAGTATCTTCAAAAAGTGAGTTTGCCCATGCTGGACCTTCACCTTTTTCATTTTTAGTATATGGAGTTGATGGAGCAGAAGCAGAATAGATTGATGTACATCCTGTAGCATTTGCAATCATCATTCTATCCCCAAACATTTGAGTAGCTAGTTTGATATATGGAGTCTCACCACATCCTGGACATGCTGAATGGAACTCAAATAGAGGTTTAGCAAACTGCGAACCTTTTAATGAATCTTTAGATACTAAATAATCTTTGTATGTAACATCATTAAATAAATAATCTGCATTTTCTTGTTCTCCATCATCTGCTTCTTGATTAAATGGAACCATTTTAAGAGATTTTTCTGCAGTTGGACAAATATCAACACAAACATTACATCCTGTACAATCTAGAATAGATACTTGGATTTTGTATTTTAAGTCTTGGTCTTTTAAACCTTTACCTGTCGCATCAATTGAGTATTTTTTAACACCTTCAGGAGCATTTTCAAACTCATTTTCATCCATTAAGAATGGACGAATAACAGCATGTGGACACTCAAATGCACATTGGTTACACTGGATACAGGTCTCTTCGTTCCACTCAGGAACCATTGTAGCAATTCCTCTTTTTTCGTATTTAGTAGAACCATTTTCAAAAGTACCATCTTCTCTATTTGTGAAGATTGAAACAGGGAGAGTATCACCTTTTGCTGCATTTACAACTTTTGCAAAGTTTTCAACAAAATCTGAACCTTTATAATTAGAGTTAAGAACAAGTGGTCCTGCTTCAATAGATGACCAAGATGGATCAACAACAACTTCTTCAATTCCACCTTCTCCTGCGTCAATTGCTGCATAGTTCATCTTAACGATTTCTTCACCTTTGTTTCCATAGGCTTTTTCAGCATACTCTTTCATATACTCTTTTGCAGTTTCATAATCAATAACTTTTGCAAGTTTAAAGAATGCAGCTTGCATAATTGTATTTGTTCTATTTCCTAGTCCAATATCTCTTGCTAATTTAGTAGCATTGATTACATAGAATTTAACTTTTTTATCAGCTAATATTTTTTTAACTCTATCAGGTATTTTAGCAACTATATCTTTTGCACTATTGATTGAGTTAAGTAAGAATATTCCACCTTCTCTAATGTTGTCAATTACTTCATACTGCTCTAAATAAACCTCTTTTGAACAGGCAATAAATCCAGGTGTTGTTACAAGATATGTAGATCTAATAGGAGTTTTGCTAAATCTTAAATGTGATCTTGTGTATCCACCAGATTTTTTTGAATCATAGGCAAAATATGCTTGTGCATATAAATCAGTTTTATCACCAATAATTTTCACAGAGTTTTTATTTGCCCCAACTGTACCATCTGCACCTAATCCATAGAATAGACACTCATTTACATCTTCAACTACAGCAACATTTTTACCTACTTCAATAGATGTAAAAGTAACATCGTCATTAATCCCAACAGTGAAGTTATCTTTAGGATTTTGTGATGCCAAGTTATCATACAGTGCAATAATTTGTGCAGGAGGAACATCTTTAGAAGATAATCCATATCTTCCACCAATAATTTTTGGTTGTTTTTTCTCATTATAGAATACTGATTTAATATCTAAAAACAGTGGCTCACCTAAACTTCCTGGCTCTTTTGTTCTATCAATAACACAAATTCTTTCAACTGATTTTGGTAACACATTCATAAAATATTTAGTTGAGAATGGTCTATATAAATGAACTGTTAATAAACCAACTTTTCTTCCTTGTGTTGTTAAGTAATCAATAGTCTCTTTAATAGTCTCTGTAACAGAACCCATTGCAATAATAATATCAGTAGCATCATTAGCACCATAGTAAGTAAATGGAGCATAATCTCTTCCAGTAACTTTTGAGATTTCTTGCATATATTCATTTACAATATCTGGAACTTCATTGTAAAATTTATTTGATGCTTCTCTTCCTTGGAAGTAGATATCATCATTTTGTGCAGTACCTCTTGTAATTGGAGATTCTGGATTTAAAGAAGTGTCTCTAAATCTTTGAACTGCTTTTTTATCTAAAAGTTTGTCAAATACACTATAATCCATAACTTCAACTTTGTTGATTTCATGTGATGTTCTAAATCCATCAAAAAAGTGTAAAAATGGAACTCTTCCTTTAATTGCAGCTAAATGAGCAACTCCCCCTATATCCATAACTTCTTGAACTGAACCAGTTGCTAGCATAGCAAAACCAGTTGCTCTTGCACTCATAACATCTTGATGATCTCCAAATATTGAAAGCGCATGCGCTGCTAATGCTCTAGCACTTACATGAATAACACCTGGTAATAGTTGACCAGCAACTTTATACATATTTGGAATTTTTAATAATAAACCTTGTGATGCAGTATATGTAGTTGTTAATGCACCTGCTTGTAATGAACCATGAAATGTACCCGCTGCCCCCGCTTCACTTTGCATTTCAATTACTTTTGGAATTCCCCCAAATAAGTTCTTTTTACCTTGAGTCGCCCACTTCTCAGTATTATCCCCCATTTGAGAAGAAGGTGTAATTGGATAAACTCCAGCTACTTCAGTAAAAGCATATGATACATATGCTGCTGCTTCATTCCCATCCATCGTAGAAAATTTTTTTGACATTCAAACCCCTTAGTCTTTTTTATCATATTATCAATCTAAATTTAGATAATTATAAGCATAATTAATAATTATAACTAATTTATAGATATTAATTTATTTTAAGATTAAAGAATTTAAAACTATATTAATTGTGAAAGTTGTTTGCAGATACTTCTTCAATTAATTTTACTGCTTCTAGTGAGTTTTTTGATATAAAACTAGTAAGTTCTTTCAGGTCTTCTTCTTTGCCATAACCGCAGAGAACGGCCACAGAGTTGACACCTGCACTATTTGCACATAAGATATCTAAGTGAGTGTCACCTATCATCCAAATATTTGAGGTTTTACTTAAATTCATCTGCTCCAAAGTTTTTAAAATTGGTTCTGGGTGTGGTTTGGGATTTTCCACATGTTCTCGTCCTGTAACAATTTCAAAGTATTTAAGTATGCCAAAGTGTTCTAATAAAGGAATAGTATATTTACCAGTTTTTGTAGTAACAATAGATAATCTTGCAAATTTACTTGCAACTTCTAAAGCCTCTATTGCATTTTCTAATAATAAAGTTTTTGTTGTAGATATTGTTTTATATCTTTGCTTATAAGTATCAACAAAATCCCAAGCAAGTTCTTGTTCAACACCTAGTTCCATAAACATGATTTCTAAGGGATATCCAATAAGTGATTTTATATCCTCATCATTTCCTTGAAAATCAAAATTCATTTTTTCAAATGAGTGATGAAAAGTTGATACAATTGCATCTGTTGAGTCTATAAGTGTACCATCCAAATCAAATAGTATTATGTTCTCCAATATTTTTCCTTTTTAATCATCTTCTTTTATCCAATCATTTTGATTATGCATAATACCCAAAAATGATGGTTCTATATTTTGTATTTTTTTACTAACTGATGTAATTGAGTTAGGAATATATAAAAATAGATATGGAGTATCATTTGCTATGATATTAAATATTTTTCTATATATTTTACCCAATTCTTCTTTGTCAACTGTTGTTGAACCTTTAACAATAAGTTCATCAACTTCTTTATTTGAATAGCCTACTAAATTAAAAGCACCAGTTTTTCTAGAGTCGCTGTGCCATAGAGGATAAGCATCTGGCATAACTGCTAAATTCCAACCTAAAACAATGGCTTCAAAGTTTCTTGGATGAACAACAGTATTTAAAAAAGCTTGCCACTCCATAACTCGTATTTTCATTTTTACACCAATTTTTGCAAGCTGATATTGAATGATTTGAGTAGCATTTAGTCTAGTTTCATTTCCTGTATTTGTTATAACTTCAAAACTTAAAGGATTGTTCTCATCATATCCTGCAAGTTTGAGTAGACGTTTTGCCTGCTTTAAATCTTGTTTTATAACTTTTATATCTTTATCATAAGCAAAAGTTCCTGGTAAGAATGGACCATTACAAACTTGCCCATGTCCAAAGAATAAGATATCAACAATCTCTTTTCTGTTTATGGCTAAAGAGAGAGCTTTTCTTACATTTAAATCTTTAAACTTTTTATTGTTTAAATTAAATCCAAGATATGCATAAGCAAAAGCAGGGCGTTCTATTAATTGGAAGTCATCTAAGAACTCTTTATCTATTTGTCTATCAACTTGCAGGGGAGTTAATCCTCCCACATCAAGTCTGTTTTGTTTTAAAAACAAAAATGAAGTCGTGGGGTCTGGCAAAAACTTATAATTTATCTCATCAATTTTAGGTCTGCCTTCAAAGTACTTGTCAAAAGCAAATAGCCTAATATCACTTCCAACTTTAAAACTATCTAGTTTATATGCACCAGTTCCAATTGGCTGCTTATTAAAATCACTTTTCATCAAATCTTCTTCATCTTTTAATAGATGTTTTGGCAATATTCCTGTCATCCATATCTCTAATGCTTTAAAGTATGGTTTTTTATAAATAATTTCTAAAGTAAAATCATTAATTTTTGAGATACTTTCTACCTCTTTATAATTGGATTTAATAGCAGTGAAAACTTTTGGGTCATGGATTTTGTTATATGTAAAAATAACATCATCTGCACTGAATTTTTCTCCATCATGCCATAATACATCATCTCTTAGATTTATGATTAGATGAGTTTTTGAAATAAACTTATATGAAGAGGCTAGTTCAGGGACTATATTTCCATTTTTATCATATTTGAAAAGTCCATTAAAAAGCCATTGAGTTATCTCACTACTTGCACTATCACTTGCTAAAATTGGATTTATTCTACTTGGACTTGATGAAATTGATAAGTTTAGTGTACTTGCATTTAAACAAGTGAATAATGAACAGTGAATAATGAATAATAGAAGAAATTTTTTCATTGAGTATTGTAATATTTTTTTATAAAAAAGTGCATAAAAAAAGGAGCAACAAAAGTCGCTCCTTTGAATATAGTAAAAATACCAATTATCTTTTCGAGAATTGAGTAGATTTTCTTGCTTTTTTCTTTCCGTATTTTTTTCTCTCTACAGATCTTGCATCTCTAGTTAGTAATCCATAAGGTTTTAAAACAGCTCTGAATTGCTCATCAAAAGCAACTAAAGCTCTTGAAATACCATGTTTTGCAGCGTCAGCTTGTGCAGAGTAACCTCCACCTAAAGTTTTAACGATAACATTTACAGAAGTTTCTTGTTTTGATACTTCTAAAGGTCTCATTACTCTTTTTTTAATAGCTTCGTGTCCACCTAACCATGCATCTAAAGATTGACCATTAATAATAAGTTGCCCGTTACCAGCTTCTAACCATACTTTTGCGATAGAAGATTTTCTTCTTCCAGTTGCGTATACTTTTGCCATTAGTCTTATCCTTTAATTTGCGCAGTGTGAGGGTGTTCGCTACCTGCGTATACTTTTAATTTTTTTAACATTGATTTACCAAGTTTTGTTTTTGGTAACATACCTCTTGTAGCCAATTTGTATAGCTTCTCAGGGTTTTGTTCAAACATATCAGACATTTTGTGAGTTTTTGTACTACCAAAATAACCTGAGTGTGTATAGTAATTTTTAGTTTCTAGTTTAGTACCAGAAAATTTTGCTTTTGTTGCATTTATGATAATTACGTTATCTCCACAGTCAACATGAGGAGTATAATTAGTCTTATTTTTACCTCTTAAGATTGTAGCAACTTCAGTAATGATTCTACCAAATACTTTATCAGTTGCATCTATAATAACCCAATCTCTTTCGATTTCATTGGCTTTTGCCATTTGAGTGAATTTCATCTACGTTCTCCGATTTAATTAATGAGCTGGAATAATAGTGTAGTAATACTTATGTATAGCTTAAATTAAGTATTTTTTAATATTTAATGATAAATTCAGAACCTTTACCATAAATAGAGCTTATTTGAAGTTTGAAATTATGAAGATTTAGAATAGAGTTTACTATAAATAATCCTAGTCCCAATGAATTGTTCCAGCCATTTTGTGATACTCTATAAAACTTTCTTGTGATTTTTAAAAGGTCAGTCTCACTTATACCAATACCTGTATCTATAACTTTTAAGTATTCCTGTGAAATTTCAACTCTTACTACACCTTCTGAGTATTTTAAAGCATTTTCAATTAGATTTGATATTGCCATACTTATTAAAGTATCATCCCCTTGAATACTCTTATTCTCTCCACTTATTTCTATGGTTCTATTTGGATATTTATCTTTTAAATCTATTGCTATAATTTCACATAAACTTTTTAAATCCAACTCTCTTTTTTCAATATTTTCTCTACCCTCTTCAAGCTTTAGTGCAAGTCTTAGTTTATCAATTATTTGAGTCATCTTGTTTGCATTTGAATCAATTTTTGTAAGAAATTTATCTCTCATTTGTATTGGTAAATCTTTATCATTTTGTAAAGTTTGTACATATCCTGTAATAATAGCAATAGGGTTTTTAAATTCATGGGAAATGGCACTTATAATTTCATCTTTTTGTTTATTTGCAAGCTTTAGTTTTGCAGTATGTTTAGCTTTTGATTTCTCTTTCTTTTGAAGTTTTATTGCTACTTTATTTAGTAGTTTATTTATTGTAAAAAACTCTTGGGTATAAAATGACGACATATTTGTAGGTTCTTTTTTCTTTGTTAAATTAATTAAAAAGTTCAATATATTATCAGTCTCATGACGAATTTTATCAGAGATATAATATGAAACAATAAATGCTAAAAGTAAAAATATAGAAAATATCCCTATAAGTTGTAGGGTTAATTTTATAAAATACTCTTTTATTGTAGTTATTTCACTTGACATTCTAATATAGTAGACTTTATCATCAATAGTAACTTCTTTTGCAATATATAAAAGGTCTTTATTTAAGGTATCTGAGTGTCTAGCTATCTCTCCATAGGTTTTATATTTTGCTGCAATAATCTCTTCTCTATTTCCATGGTTTTCCATTAAACTTTTATCTTCATCACTCTCTGCAACAACTACACCATCTGTATCTATTATGGTAACCCTTAGATTAGTAGCTCTTTTTATCTCTAATACTTTTTGGTCTATATTTTTTAAATTTGGTAGGGAAATGGAAAGAGTATCTATGTTTGATAAAATATTTTTTTCAATTTGATCAAGATATATTGATTTTGACCAAAAATAGACTACTATAGAGATAAGTAAAAGTATTGATAAAAAGATAAATATAAAACTTCGAAGAAAAAGCTGATGGATTTTTAACAAAACATGTAACCTTCACCACGTACAGATTTTATATATTTTTTATCTCCTTTAGAGTCTATTTTACTCTTTAATCTTTTCACTGCAACATTAACAGTTTTTAATTTTTTTTCAAAAGAGTCTTCCCATACAGTGTTTAGTAGATGTTCTCTACTTAAAAGGATATCTTTATTTTTGAAAAACTCTAAAAGTAAATCGTGTTCTAAAGTTGTAAGTTCAATTTTGCAATCTTCTATATAAAAACTTTTACTAGATCTTTTATATGTAATATCTTTTATTTTTTCTACTTCTACATCTTTTTTAGTTCTTTTTATAACTGCTTTTACCCTTGCGGTTAACTCTTTTAGATTAAAGGGTTTAGTTATATAATCATCTGCATGTTTATCAAAGCCTTCTAAGATATCTTCATCTTTATCTTTTGCACTAACATAAATCACAGGTATAGTGTAACCTTTTGATTTTATATCATTGATAAAAGTTGTACCTTCCATTCCTGGCAAGTTTCTATCCATAAGTATTAAATCTATCTCTTCTTCATCTAAAACTTCATAGGCTTTTTTTGATACAGTTAAAAAGCCAATAGTCTCAAATCCCTCTTTTTGTAAGGTATATTCTAAAAGTTCTAGAATATCAACTTCATCTTCAATTATTAGTAGGGTATGATTATTCACTTGAATTATTACCTTTGTCTTTTAATTTACTACTTCCTGGAGAGTATTTTATTGACATTATCCTAAAAATAAAAAATACAAATATAACAATTAGTAAAAATGATATGTCAAAATAGTCTATATTTTTGTGTGAAGCTTGAATAATAACATCTCGAATAAGAAATATAATAAAGATATCAATAACAAATCGAAGTCTTAACTTCTCTTTTTTTATAAAGTCAGAAATCATTTTTACAACTTCCATAATAACTATAAACTCAAGCATGTAGATTATGGCTTTGAAGAATTCTAAACCTGAAATAATAATAGCAATGAATAGAACCATTGCTATTAGAACCTCATAATTGTATTCGAAGTATTTTCGTATTTTAAGTAGGGCTTTTCTCATAAGTTAAATTATATCATAAAGAGTTATTTTCTCTCTAATTCTCCGCCTTTATCTGCAAAAAGTAGTAAATGTGCAATAGCAACTGATCTATCTGATATTTTTTCTAATTTTCTCAATGAAGTTAAAATATTAAAATACTCTTTTGATAAGTCTAAGTTTTTAGAGATAAGTTTTAAAATATTTTTTTCAATCATTGCATATAAATCATCAGTTTTACTCTCTTCTACTACAACTCTTTGGTATTTCTCTTCAACATGCTGTGAATTATCATCTTTTATTATAGATATTGCAGTTTGAAGAGAAAGAATAGTTGATTTTAATAAAGGAATTGCAAATTCTAATATTGTTTTTGTATTTAAATCATCAGTATATGAAGTTCTAAAAATTTTAATAAAATCCTTTGTATTTCCCCCAGCTCTTACTAACTCATTTGTAATTTTTAAATAAGATACCAATTCTCTTAAGTCTTTTGCTTCTGGCTGATATAAAGCAAGGGCAGTTACAATAGAGTTATCAATATCATTTGACTTACTTGTAAGTTTTTTTAGTGATAAATCTGCATCTTTAAGTGATTTAATATCATCATCTTTTAACGCTTTTAAAGAAGCATTTAATGATTCAACTACAACATCTCCTATTTCTAATAATTCATTTTGAATTAATTCTCTTTTTGTATCGTATACTTTTAACATTAACCAAACCTTCCTGTAATATAATCTTCTGTTTTTTTGTTACCTGGATTTACAAATATGATATCTGTTTTATCATATTCTATTAGCTTTCCAAGGTGAAAGAATGCCGTATAGTCAGCAACTCTTGCTGCTTGTTGCATATTGTGTGTTACTGTTACAATTGTATAATCATTTTTAAGTTCTAGCATTAAAGCTTCGATTTTTTCTGTACTAATAGGATCAAGGGCACTTGTTGGCTCATCCATTAAAATAACTTCAGGTTTAATAGCGATGGTTCTTGCAATACATAATCTTTGTTGTTGTCCCCCTGAAAGTGATGTCCCTGGCTGTCCCAATTTATCTTTTACTTCATCCCATAGACCAGCTTTAATTAGTGAAGACTCTACTAACTCATTACACTCTTTACCTTTTTTTGTTATACCATGTTTTAGTGGGGCATAAGCAACATTATCATAAATAGTTTTTGGAAAAGGGTTTGGTTGTTGAAATACCATTCCTACTCTTTTTCTAACACTCACTTCATCAACATCTTTGTCATAAATATTTTTATTATCAATAATTATTTCACCGTCAATTCTTACAGAGTTAATTAGGTCATTCATTCTATTTACACATCTTAAAAATGTAGATTTTCCACAACCAGAAGGTCCTATTAGGGCTGTAATTTTATTTTCAAATAAATCAACACTTATATTATGTAAGGCATGATTGTCCCCATACCAAAGGTTAAGGTCTTCAACTTTTACTTTTGTTTTATTTTCTGTATTACTCATAATTTTCCTTGTTACCATTTAACTTCGAATTTTTTTCTTAAATAAATTGCTATAGCATTTAGTGAAATAAGTACTGAAAGTAGTACCATAATACCAGCAGCAGTCTTTTCAATATACATTCTCTCTGGCATTCCAGCCCATGTAAAAAGTTGTGCAGGCATAACTGTTGCTGCATCTGTTACCATAGATGGTGCATCTGGAATAAATGCAATCATCCCTATAATAATTAAAGGTGCTGTTTCCCCCATAGCTTGTGCTAGTCCAATAATAGAACCTGTTAAAACACCTGGGAATGCCAATGGTAAAACGTGGTCTTTTGTTACTTCAATTTTATTTAAACCCAAACCATATGCCGCTTGTCTAATTGTATCTGGTACTGCTCTTAATGCTGCTCTTGAACTAACAATAATAATTGGCAAGGTCATAAGTGCTAAAGTTAAACCACCAACTAGGGGTGAAGAACGAGGAAGTCCAAAAAGATTAATAAATATAGATAGACCTAAAAGCCCAAATAGGATTGAAGGAATAGCTGCAAGGTTGTTAATATTTACTTCAATAAATCTTGTAAATTTGTTATCATCTGCAAACTCTTCAAGATAAATTGCTGTCATAACACCAATTGGAAATGCTACAAGCATAGTAACAATTAGAGTTAAAATTGAACCAATTATTGCTGAATAAATACCTGCATACTCTGGGATTTTTGAGTCACCATTTGTAAAAAATATTGTATTAAATTTCATCTCTATTTTATTTTGTGCGATTAATTCATCTACTAAATGTCTATCTTTTCTTTTTAACTTATAGTGATGTTCTTTCATATACTGATCAACTTGATCATCTGCTAAAACCCATTGAGTTTGTGTTGTATTCATAAGTGCAGGATTTTCTCTAACTAGATTTGGGATATCTCTTAACCATGCTCTTGATACAATTCCTTTATACTCTCTTGGAACAGCTTTTCTAGAATCCCTAATTGTTTGTTCATTATATACTACTTCTGTTTGTACATAAGCAACTTTAAATGCTGGAAGTCCTTTTAAAGTAATATCAACTAAAAAGAATGCCAAAAATGCAATTGAAAATATCAAAGATGTTAGTGTAAATCTTTTAAATCTTCTTGAACTTGCATGTCTTTTAGTAAGTGTTGGATCATAAAAAGGATTGTGTTTTTTTTCTTTTTTTCTTTTTCTCATAATCATAATGTATTCACTTTATATTTTTCTTTGAATTTTCTAATTAAACTTAATGAAATCATATTTAAAATCAATGTGATAACAAAAAGAACTAAACCTAAGGCAAATGCAGAAAGTGTTTCCGGAGAGTTAAACTCAAAATCACCTACTAAAGAGTTTACGATGGTAACTGTAACAGTTGTCATATCTTCTAGTGGATTCCATGATAAGTTTGGACGAAGCCCTGCAGCCATAACAACAATCATTGTCTCTCCCAAAGCTTTTGAAAGTCCCAAAAGAGATGCTGAAATGATACCTGGCAGGGCAGATGGTAAAACAATATTTTTAATAATCTCACCATGAGTCATACCAAGTCCAAATGCAGCTTTTCTTTGAGAATCAGGAACTGCTCGAATAACATCATCTGAAAGTGATGAAATTACAGGAATAATCATTATCCCCATAACAACACCTGAAGCAAGAGCTGAGTTAAAAGTAGCTTCTAAGCCAACAGCATCTGCCATCTTTACAATAAGTGGAGCTACTGTAATTGCAGCAAAGAAACCATAAACAACAGTTGGAATACCTGCAAGTATTTCTAACATAGGTTTTAGATAATCTCTTAATTTTGGACTGGCATACTCACTCATATAAACAGCACTACCTAATCCAATAGGAATAGCTACTGCTAGTGCTATAAGCGTGATAACAAAAGTCCCTGAGAAAATTGGTAAAGCACCAAATTTACTTCCAATTACACCAGGTGACCATACTGTTCCTGTTAAAAAATACCAAAAACTTCTTAGCTTGAAAAATTCTATTGATTCAAATAGTATTGAAAATAGGATTCCAAATGTTGTAAGAATAGAAATTGTTGCAGCTAAAATCAATAAAAATTTAATTAATTTTTCTATTAATAAAGCTTTTTTACTTTTAGATTCAAATGTATTCAAATTTAACCTTCCTATTTTTTATTGGGAATTATATGTAAGAAAAATTACAAGATGATTACATAATTTAAAAAGAGGCACAAATGGGTACTTCTAAATCTTTAGAGTATTTTTTCATGATGTTTAGAGTGTGGTCAAAATTAGATTTTTTTGAGTTTGAAGATATCTCAATAATTGCACAAGAGCATGAGAGTAATTTAAATACTCTTTCTTCTCCAAATCTATCTTTTCCTTCAATATAACCATTTTGTTTATCTTCTTCTTTGTAAAGATTTTTTGCAGACTCTTTAAATTCACATAAGGCTTCATTTGTTATGTCATAAACTTTTTCAATAGAACTATTTTTTATTCCAATAAAAAAGTCATCTCCTCCAATATGTGCTACAAAAGAGTCATTTGGATATTTTTTTTGTAATAATTCAGAGAAAAGCAGTATTGCTCTATCCCCCTGTCTAAAGCCATAGTGATCATTAAATGGTTTAAAGTTATCAAAATCAAAATATAAAATATGAGAGGTATATTTCTCTCTGTTTTTAAGACTTTTATAAATAAACAGTTCAATTTGTTTATTTCCTGGAAGTCTTGTAAGTGGGTTTTGATTCTCTGCAATCTCCAAATTTCTTTTGTGAGAGAGTTGTAAAAGTGAACGAAGGTCAATAAAACCGGCATATTTATTCGCTTTTGTAATAAAAATACCTGATGAGTTGGGATCATGATTAAATATTTCTAAGGCTTTATCAATACCCCAAGATGATTCTACTGAAATAACTGGTTTTACGTATTTGCTTATTTTTGAGTTGTATGATTTATTTTGTGCTAAAGATAATCCATATTGTGAATATGAAATTTGTTTGATATCAACTTCATAAATTACACCCATAAAATTATCATAATCATCAACAATTGGGACAAAGTTATTATGTCTGTAATCTTTAAAATATAAAAATAAAGAGTGAAGTGAAGACTTAATATTTAAAGGAATAATATCTTGAATAAATTCTTGTTCTATTGGAGTTGCATCATCAGCTCTTTTTTCATTGATAAGGTTTTTAACAATATCTTTATAAATATGTTTAAGTTCTTGTACCTTTATTGTAGGTTTTTGAACAAAATAACCTTGTATAAAATCTGCACCAATATTTTTGCAAGTATAAAACTCATTTAAGGTTTCAACTCCTTCTGCTACTACTTTCATCCCCATTATATGAGCCATGTTTATAATTGAAGAACAAAAAAGTCTTTTTTTAGAGTCGCTATCTATACTATCTATAAAAAATCTATCTATTTTAATTATATTTGCTTGTGAAAAATATAAAAGTTTTAGTCCTGAAACTCCTACCCCAAAATCATCAATGGCAATACAGTAATCACTGTTCTTATAAGTTTTAATCATTTCAACTAAGGCATTTTGTTCAATTAGAGTGCCTCTTTCACTCAATTCATAACAAATAACATTTTTATCAAAATTATATTTACTTAAGATTTTTTTTGTATTACCTTTTGAGTAATTTTTTGTATGAATTATTCTGTTATCTAAGTTATAAAAAAGCTGAAGATTTTCAATATCTATTTGGGCAAATTTTTCAATTGCTTTATCTCGTAAAAGCAAGTCTAGTTGATATAGATAATCTTCTTTATATGCTAAATCAAATAAATCATGAATTTGTTCTAGATTAGGTATTTTTTCTACATTTCTTATTAGTGCTTCAACTGCAAAAATCTTACCTGAATGTGAGTGTATAATAGGCTGAAAAGCGTAATCGAGTTTTTCAACTATAGAGAGCCATTTTATTTTCATATTTAATCCTATTTATAGCCCTTTATCTCTTCGTTCGCGTACAACAGATAAAGAGCTATAACTAGAATCAAAAAGAGGAATAACCTCTTTTTAATTTAGTGTTTTTTACTTAATTCTGCTAAAGTGATTTTAGTTCTTTTAGCAACACTTGATCTGATTGCATTTCTATCAGCATCTGGAAGTGGAATTAATCCAATTTCACCTAATATACTATCTTTACCAATCATTTTTTCACTCATGAATAATTCAACATATTTACTTATAGCTGGAACTTCTTTTGAATGAGAGTTTTTGATATAGAAGAATAATGATCTAGATACTGGATATTTCCCTGAAGAAATTGTATCTGGAGTTGGTTCAACTTTGTTGATTGTAGCACCTTGGATTACATCATCATTTTCAACTAAGAAAGAGAATCCAAATACACCAAATGCATCTGTATTTTTAGTTAATTTTTGAACGATTAAGTTATCATTTTCACCTGATTCTACATAAACACCATCTGTTCTAATTACAGAATATTTTTTATATTTTTTGTTAGCTTTTTTGTCAGCTTTGTAAAGATTTGTATATAGATCCATTTTTTTGAAAGTAGATTGCATAACTAATTCTTCAAAAGCATCTCTTGTACCTGAAGATTTTGGTGGTCCGTAAACAATGATTTCTCTATTTGGTAAAGATGCATCAATGTCTGACCATTTTTTATATGGGTTAGCAATTAGTGATTTACCATCTTTTGAAGGAACTTCTTTAGCAACTGCTAAAGCTAAGTGTTCTTTTGAAATATCAAATTTAGCGTTTGATTTTGCTTGTGCAAATGCAATACCATCATAACCAATTACAGCTTCAGTGATATCAGTAACACCATTTTTTTCACATAGTTTAAACTCTTTAGTTTTCATTCTTCTTGAAGCATTTGTGATATCTGGAGTATTCATATCATTTCCAGCACAGAATAATTTCATTCCACCACCTGAACCAGTTGATTCAACAACAGGAGTTGGGAATTTAGTTGTAGCTCCTAATTCTTCAGCAACAGAAGATGAGAAAGGATAAACAGTAGAAGAACCAACTATTTTGATTTGGTCTCTAGCACTTAGTGTAACAGTTAAAGCAGCAGATGCTAATAACGCGATTGCAGTTTTTTTCATATTTTTTTCTCCAATATTTTTTTTGACGAAGAAATTATAATTGCAAACGATTACATTTTGGTTACTAATGTGAGTTAATGTAGAGTAAAGCTAATGGATTATAATCCATTAGCCTCAATTGCTTTTGATTGAGCATCAGCGATTAATGGGTCAATGATTTCATCAAAAACACCATCATTCATTACTGCTTCAAGTCTGTATAATGTAAGGTTAATTCTATGGTCACTTATTCGACCTTGTGGATAATTATATGTTCTAATTCTTCCACTTCGATCTCCAGTTCCAACTTGTTCTTTTCTGCTGGCACCTTCTGAGTCCATTTTTTCTTGCATCTGAATGTCATAAAGTCTAGCTTTTAAAACTTTCATTGCTTTATCTTTATTTTTATGTTGAGACTTTTGGTCTTGGTTTGTTACAACAAGCCCTGAAGGAATATGTGTAATCCTAACTGCAGAGTCAGTAGTATTTACTGATTGTCCACCATTTCCACTAGCTCTCATAACATCAATTTTTAAATCACCCGGATCGATTTCAACTTCTACATCATCAACTTCTGGCATAACTGCAACAGTAATAGCTGATGTATGAACTCTCCCTTGTGATTCAGTCGCTGGAACTCTTTGAACCCTGTGTGTTCCGCTTTCATATTTTAGTCTTGAATAAACCTGTTCACCTTTAAATAAAGCAACGATCTCTTTGTATCCGCCTGCTTCATTCTCATTTTGGTTCATTATCTCAACTTTCCACCCTTTTTGTTCCGCATATCTTAAATATGCCCTAAATAGGTTTCCTACAAATATTCCTGCTTCATCACCACCTGCACCAGCTCTTAGTTCTATAAATATATTTTTATCATCATTAGGATCTTTAGGAATCATAAGAACTTTTATCTCTTCTTCAATAGCAGGTTTTCTAACCTCTAAATCTTTAAGTTCATCTTTTGCCAGTTCACCTAAATCTGGATCGTCAAGTAACATTTTGTTATCTTGAATATCATTTAATACACTTATATATTCTTTAGCTTTATTTACGATTGGTTCAATCGATGACTGCTCTTTTGAAAGTGTAGTCATTCTTTTTATGTCTGAAGAGATATCTGGAGAAGCTAATAATCCATTAATCTCCTCATATCTATCAATAAATAGTTGTAATTTATCTTGTAACATATTTTGTAGTATTTATAAGCAAATAAATAAAATTAACTACCATATTATTGATATGATAGTAAATTTTAATTATAGAGCGTTAACTTTTACTTGTAGTCTACTAACTTTTCTAGCTGCAGTTCCTTTTTTAAGGATACCTTTTGCAATACAGTGGTGCACGTATTTATTTGCAGTTTTCATTGCAGCAGCTGCTTTTTCTTTATCATTAGCTTCAACTGCTGATAATACATCTTTCGTTACGTTCTTAATTCTTGTTTTGTAAAATCTGTTTCTCTCAGTTTTTACTATCGTTTGTTTAGCTCTTTTAGCCGAAGATTTATGGTTTGCCATTTTTAACCTCTTTATAATTTTTTTAAGGCTAGAATACTAGCCAATTAACTTTAAAGTAAGTTTAAATTAAGTTTAATTTTAGGATTTTTCAATGAAACTATTTGGTACAGATGGTGTAAGAGGTCAAGCTGGCTCATTTTTAGACGCTATGACGGTGATGAAGCTAGCAATGGCTGCAGGAATTTATTTTAGAAAACATTCATATACAAACAAGATTTTAGTAGGAAAAGATACTAGAAGAAGTGGATATATGATTGAAAATGCATTAGTTTCAGGATTGACTGCTGTTGGATATGATGTTATTCAAATAGGTCCAATGCCAACTCCTGCTATTGCATTTTTAACTGAATCAATGAGATGTGATGCTGGAATTATGATATCAGCTTCTCATAATCCTTTTGAAGATAATGGAATAAAATTCTTTGATCAACATGGAAATAAATTGGGAAGTGATTGTGAAAAAGCAATAGAAGAACTCTTTTTTGATGAAGAGGCTAGAACAAATGGACAAAAAACTGGCAAAGAGATAGGTTCATCAAAAAGAATAGATGATGTTATTGGAAGATATATTGTATCAATCAAGAGCTCTTTTCCAAAAGAATTAACACTAAATGGGCTTAGGATTGTACTTGATTGTGCAAATGGTGCTGCTTATAAAGTTGCTCCAACAATCCTTGAAGAACTTGGTGCTGAAGTATTTACAATAAATGCAAAACCAAATGGATTTAATATCAATGAAAACAGTGGAGCAATGCATCCTGAAAATGTTGCTAAAGTAGTAAGAGAAGTAAGAGCAGATATTGGACTAGCTCTTGATGGAGATGCTGATAGACTTGTAGTAATAGATGAAAATGGTGATACTGTAGATGGAGATAAACTTTTAGGTGCCTTATGCGTATACTTAAGTGAGAAGGGCATATTAAAAGGTGAGGCTTGTGTTGCTACAGTTATGAGTAATAAAGCCTTAGAGGACTATCTAGACTCTTTTGATTTAAAGTTAAATCGAACTGATGTTGGTGATAAGCATGTTTTAGAAAATATGAAGAGTAACAATATAAACTTTGGAGGAGAACAAAGTGGACATGTTATCTTCTCTGATGTTTCAAAAACAGGAGATGGACTTGCAACTGCCTTACAAGTCTTATCTTATTTAATAGAGAGTGGTAAAAAAGCAAGTAAAGCTTTAAATGGTTTTGAACTCTATCCACAAGTTTTAAAAAATATAAAAGTAAGTGAAAAAATTCCACTTGATGAAATTGAAGGATTAAAAGAGCTTCAAGAAGAGATTAAATCTAAAGGTATGAGAGATTTAATTAGATATTCTGGAACAGAAAATAAGCTAAGAGTATTGATTGAAGGTCGTGATAAAAAATTAGTAAATGAGTACATGGACAGATTAGTAGAGTTTTTAACAAAAACACTATGAACCAAAAATTAACTATTTCAGTAGTACTATTTTTATTGCTAGTTATTATTGACCAGTATATAAAATATGGTTTTGTATTTTTAAAGTATGGTTTTGAAAGTGACTGTATTTCTTTAGTTCTTGCATATAATTATGGTGTTGCCTTTTCTATGTTTGAATTTTTAAAAGAGTATTTAAAGTTTATACAATTAGCATTAATAGTAGCTATTTTTGTATATTTATATTTTAATAAAGAGGTCTTTTTAAAATATTATATCCCAATTTCTATGCTTCTAGCAGGTGGATTGTCTAATATTTTGGATAGATTTACTTATGGGGCAGTCGTTGATTATGTCTATTGGCATTGTGGATTTGATTTTGCTATATTCAATTTTGCGGATGTAATTATTGATATATCAATTGTACTAATTCTTTATATGCAATATAAACAATATAAAGAGGATAAAAAAAGAGTCTAGACTCTTTTTGAAAGCTAAACAGATTTTAGCTATAATCGGGCAAATTAAAAAAGATAAGTTAAATAAAGAGAGAAAATATGGGTCAAACTATTACAGAAAAAATTTTTAGTGAACATGTAGGAAGAGAAGTTTACGCAGGTGAGATTGTAAGAAGTCCAATAGATATGGTTATTGGAAATGATATTACAACTCCTATTTCAATTAGAGCATTTGAAGAGGGTGGTTTTGAAAAACTTGCAAATCCTGAAGGTTTTGCAATTGTACTTGATCACTTTATTCCTGCAAAAGATATTGCATCTGCTAACCAAGCAAAAATCTCAAGAGATTTTGCAGCAAAACATGACTTAAAATACTTTTTTGATGAAAAAGATATGGGAATTGAGCATGCACTTTTACCAGAAAAAGGTTTAGTATTACCAGGTGATGTTATTATAGGTGCAGATTCACATACCTGTACTCATGGCGGATTAGGTGCATTTTCTACTGGTATGGGTTCAACAGATATCTCATTTGGTATGATTACTGGTGGAAACTGGTTTAAAGTTCCTGAAGCTATTAAAGTTGTATTCAAAGGTAAACCAGCATATCAAATCACTGGTAAAGATTTAATTCTTGAAATCATTAGAATTTTAGGTGTTGATGGTGCTTTATATAAAACTTTAGAGTTTACTGGTGAAGCAATTCAATACTTATCTATGGATGATAGATTCTCTTTATGTAATATGGCTATTGAAGCGGGTGCTAAAAATGGTATTGTTGCTTATGATGATGTTACAAAAGAGTTCTTAGAGCAAACAGCAGAATTAAATGGTGGATTAAGAGCAGAACCAAAAATTCATTATTCAGATGATGATGCTGTTTATACTCAAGTAATTGAAATTGATACAGATAAATTAGAGCCTGTAATTGCATATCCTTTTTTACCATCAAATGGTCATAGTGTTTCTCAAGCAGTTGAAGATAATATAAAAGTTGACCAAATATTTATTGGTTCTTGTACAAATGGAAGATTATCTGATTTTAAAGTAGCTGCTGAAATTTTAGAAGGTAAAAAAGTTGCACGTCATGCAAGACTTATTTTAACTCCTGGAACACAAAAAATATTAAGAGATGCTACAAAAGCAGGATATATTGATATCTTAGTTGATGCAGGTGCAGTTGTTTCAAATCCAACTTGTGGAGCATGTTTAGGTGGATATATGGGGATTTTAGGTGATGGAGAGGTTTGTATCTCTACAACTAATAGAAACTTTGTAGGACGAATGGGTTCAAGAAGCTCGAAAATTTATTTAGCTAATAGTGCAGTAGCAGCTGCTAGTGCAATTAGTGGATATATTACGGATCCAAGAAGCCTGTAAATGCTCAAGCCACAATTTGATATACCTTGTGTAATCCTTTGTGGTGGCAAAAGCTCACGAATGGGAGAAGATAAAGCTCTTCTTCCATTTTCTAACTATAACTCCCTTGCACAATACCAATATGAAAGATTGAAACCTTACTTTAAAGAAATCTATTTATCTTCAAAAACAAACAAATTTGATTTTCTCAAAGAGAGTGAGAATCAAAAGAATGCAAATATTATTTATGACAATATTAATGATGAAAGCTCACCTTTAATTGCGTTAAAAAGTATCCTTGAATCTATTAACTTAAATAAAGCTTTTATTATAACAGTAGATACTCCTTTTGTAAAAATACCCACTATTGAGAAATTAATAATAAACTCAAATATAAGTAATATTACTATTGCAACTACAGCAAGAGAACATAATTTGTGTGGAGTATATGATAAGTCTTGCTTATCTTTAATAGATAAAATGATATCAGATAATAACCATAAAATAGGATTTTTAATTAATAATATGACTTCTAATAAAATCAAATTTTATGATGAAAATGAATTTTTAAATTTGAACAAAATTGAAGATTATAAAAAAGCACTTTCTATTATAAGTTAAACTAATATTTATTATAAAATAATTTAAGTTATATTTAAGTTTTATATTACTTCAACTTTGATATTCTTCATGAAAGAAAATTTGAAAAGGTAATTTTATGAATGAAGAATTAAAAAATTCTCTTGAAGTTTTAGATAGAGAATTAAAGAAACAAGGTCTTTCAAGAAGAGATGCACTTAAATTAGCAGGTCTAAGTTCTGCTGCATTTTTAATGAATCCAAGTGAAGCTGATGCTGCAACAACTGTGAATGCAAGTGAAGCAAAGGGTAAAATTGTAATAGTGGGTGGAGGATTAGCAGGTATGTCAACTGCTGCAAGACTTACTAACTCTTTATCAAATCCTGATATTACAGTAATCGAACCTAACTCTGTTTCAGTTTCATATCAACCAGGACAAACTTTAGTTGCGTCTGGTATTTGGGAAAAAGAAGATATTGTTTACAATACAGAAGATTTTTTACCAAAAGGTGTAAAATTAATCAATGATAAGGTAGTTGAATTTGACCCTGATAATAATAAAGTAGTAACTAAAGGTGGAGAAACTATTTCTTATGATTTCTTAGTTATTGCAGCTGGACTTGCTCTTAATTATGGTGCAATAAAAGGATTAGAGGGAGTAGGGTATTCATCAGAGGCTAATTCTGAAGTATCAAATAAAATTGGTAAAAATGGTACTCACTCTATATATTATGCTGATGGTGCAGTTAATACTTGGAAAGGTATGCAAGAGCTAATTTCAGAAGCTAAAAGTGGTAAAAAGTTAAAGGCTTTGTTTACACATCCGAACACTTCTATTAAATGTGGTGGAGCTCCTAAAAAAATCATGTATCTTACTAATGCTAGATTAAAAGAAGCAGGAGTTAGAGATAATGTTGAGATGACTTTCTATCCAAATGGTGGAGCTATGTTTGGAGTTAAAGAGTACCATGATGCAATTGTTAAGCAGTTTGAAGCTAGAGATATGAAATGGGAATACCGTAATAATCTAGTTGAAATTGATGTAGATGCAAAAAAAGCTACATTTGAAAATTCATGGGAAGAAAAAGGTCCTTGGGATGCTGATTTAGAAGAGTATTCAGTTGTTAAAAAAAGTAAAATGATAGAAAGAGATTATGATTTTATTCATATCACTCCTCCTATGAAAGCACCTGATGAAATTGGAAATTCTGCTGTTGGGTCTGAAAAAGGTTGGGTTCCAGTTAATAAAGAGACTTTACAACATGTAAAATATGCAAACATTTTCTCTTTGGGTGATATTGCTGCTGTTCCTATGGGAAAAACAGGTGGAAGTGCAAGAAAACAATATAAAGTAGTAGTTGATAATATAATTGCTGCAATGGAAGGTAAAGAACTAACTTCTAAATATGCAGGGTATACTGTTTGTCCTTTGATTACTGATATTGGAAAAGTAATGCTTGCAGAATTTAACTGGAGTAAAAAGCCAACACCATCATTTCCTTTAGATCCAACACAAGAGAGATATGTATGGTGGTTACTTAAAGTATATCTACTTAAACCTATGACAATGTATGGAATGCTATCTGGAAAAGCATAATTTAAAATCTAAGCACTTAGCTTAGATTTTTTAGGAAAAGAAATGAAAAAAGAACTAATCATATTTTTATTTATACTAATAATACTTTCATTATTTTCACATTTTGATAAATTTATTACTCATCCAATTTCACATATTCAATCCTTACCTCAAAGTACTGCATATGGTCTTGGTTTTTTACACCCCATACTTATAACTTTGGTAGTATATTTACTGCTTTATCTTCCAAGATTTATTATAAAATTTATAAAAAACAAATCATAATAACTTATATACATACTAAGTAATATATTATTATTTTATAATATTTATTCATTGAATATTATAGTTAATTGTTATATACTTTAAATAAGAGATAGACTATTAAAGGAGACTCTTATGTATGATGATATGATAAATGAGATGGAAAAAGAGCTAAAAAAAAGCGGAATATCTAGAAGGGATGCTTTAAAACTTTTAGGTGTTGGGGGAGCGTTTTTTTTAACAAAAGATGAGTTAAATGCTGCTAGTAAATTACAAGCTAGTGATGTTAAAGCAAAGATTGTGATTGTCGGGGGTGGACTAGCAGGAATCTCTACTGCTGCAAGACTTACAAGTAGCTTGTCAAGTCCAGACATTACTATAATAGAACCAAATTCAAAATCTGTAACTTATCAACCAGGTAATACTTTTATTGGTGCTGGTATTTACTCTAAAGAGGATGTTATATATGAAACTAAGAATTTTATTCCAAGTGGGGTAAATTTTATAGCTGACAAAGCAGTAGATTTTGATCCAATAAATAACAACTTAACTATATCAAGTGGCGAAAAAATATCTTATGATTATTTGATTGTAACTGCAGGTGTTGTTTTAGACTTTGCAAAAATAAAGGGCTTGGAAGAAATAGGGGATATTTATACAGCTAAAGATAGTGCAAAGTTAAATCAAATATTTAAAAATAGTGGAGCAAGTTCAATTTATAATGTCGATGGGGCAGTTATTACTTGGGAAAATATGCAAAAAACAATGGAAAATGCAAAAAATGGCCAAAAACAAAATGCAATATTCTCTCATCCAGATACTGCTATAAAATGTGGAGGAGCTCCAAAAAAAATTATGTATTTAATGAATGCAAGATTAAATGAAGTTTCAAAAAAAGCTAGAGAAAATGTAGATATGACATTTTATGCAAACAGTTCAAAAATGTTTTCTGTTAAAGAGTATGAAGAGGCAATTATAAAACAATATAAAGAAAGAAATATGAATTATAATTTAAATCATAATCTAATAGAAGTAAATTTGAAAGAAAAAACTGCTACTTTTGATAAATTTTGGGATGTAAAAGGTGAGTATGACCCTGATATCGAAGAGTATACTATGATAAAAAAACATAAATTTGTAGAAGTTCCTTATGATTTTTTACATATATCTCCTCCTATGAAAGCGGCACCTGAAATTGGAGATTCAGAAATTGGATCAGCAAGGGGTTGGGTTCCTGTAAATAAAGAGACTCTGCAACATGTTAAATATCCAAATATCTTCTCTCTTGGAGATATTGCAGCTGTTCCTCTTGGCAAAACAGGCGGAAGTGTAAGAAAACAGTATAAAGTTGTTGTAGAAAATATTATTTCACTTATGGAAGGAAAAGAGTTAGAGGCAAAATATGGGGGATATACAGTTTGTCCAATAATTACAGATATAGGAAAAGTAATGTTGGCAGAGTTTGATTACACAATGAAACCAACGCCATCTTTTCCATTAGATCCTACACAAGAGAGATATATTTGGTGGCTTTTAAAATACTATATTTTAAAACCAATGACCCAGTACGGTATGTTGTCTGGTAAAGCTTAATAAAAAAGGAAAAAAAATGAATAAAAAAACTTTAATCTCAATTATAATTACAGGTTCAATGCTATTTAGTGTTAATTCATATGCCCAAGAAAACTTAACGAAACCAAGTGCAAAAGTTCAATCAATGATTGATAAGTATAAGTTGGAAATAGTTGATTATAACTATGCAAAATCAAAAGTAGCAAAAGGGACTAGAAATGGTGCAAAAGCACTCTTTATTGATGCAAGACCAAACAAAAAATATAAAGCAGGAACTATTCCTTCTTCATTAAATATTCCAGATACAGAGTATTCACAATATATTGGACAATTAAAAGATGTAGCAAAAGATAAAGAGATAATTGTATTTTGTGGTGGATGGAAATGTGGAAAATCTCCAAAAGTTGCAAATATGCTTAAAAAAGATGGTTTTACAAATGTAAAACTTTATCAAGCAGGTGAGCCTGAGTGGACAAAGTATAACTATAGTGAAGTTGATATTGCAGTTGTAAAAGGTGCACAAGCTAAAAATGCAGCATTTATCATAGATGCACGACCATATAAAATGTATTTAAAAGAGACTATTCCTGGAGCCATTTCAATTCCTGATACGCAAATGAGTGAATTAAAAGGTAGGTTTCCAGTACATCAAGGTGAAAAAATCATCACTTTTTGTGGGGGGTATAAATGTGGAAAATCACATAAACTTGCAAAAAAACTTGTAGCTTTAGGATATAGAAATGTTTCTGTATTTGCAGCTGGTATGCCAGAATGGGTTGATGCAGGATTAGCAACAACAAAAAGTGCTTCAAAAGTTATTGTTCCTGTAGCAAAAAAACAAACTATGAGTAAAAATGGTGCTAAATTAGGAAGTGATGAAGGTAGTATTGATGGTGAGTGGTTAAATGCCTTTATTAAAAAAGATAATGTACCTTCATTTATCCAAATTGTTGATGTAACAGCTCCAGATGAGTATAAATTAGGACACATTAAAGGTGCTATAAATATTGAAGCTGAAAAATTAAGTGCAAAAGAGTTATATTCAAAACTACCAAAAGATAAAACAGTAGTATTTAATTGTACTGCAGGAGGAAGATCTATTGAAGCGTGGGCAAAATTAAAAGATGCAGGTATAGATATATCTGAAATATTCTATTTTGATGCAAATGTAGATTGTAAAGGGACTGATTGTAAAATAGAGGTTAATGAGCCTATTGAGTAGGATATTATAATAAGTTCATAAAAAAAGGGGTTTGAAATTAATCAAACCCCTTTTTTATTTGCAAATTTAAAATTACTTTGCTAATGCTGCTTTAGCTGCTGTTACAACTGAAGTAAATGCTGCTGCATCATTCATTGCCATATCAGCTAATATTTTTCTATCTAGTTCAATTCCAGCTAATTTTACACCGTTCATGAATCTTGAATAGTTGATATCATTTAATCTACAAGCTGCATTAATTCTGATAATCCATAGCTTTCTAATATCTCTTTTTTTCTGTCTTCTATCTCTGTATGCGTATACTAAAGATCTTTCTAATTGTTCTTTTGCTTTTCTAAAGTGTTTGCTTCTACCTGCGAAGAAACCTCTAGCGGCTTTTAAGACCTTTTTATGTCTTCTTCTTCTAACTATACCAGTTTTAACTCTAGGCATTTTATTCCTTTCTTAACCATATATTTGTTTAAATATTGGTGTCGGCTATTGCCGAACTTGTCCACATATTTGTGGAGGGACTTGTAATTAAATTTCTTTAATTACGCTTTACACAACATTCTTTTAACTCTTGTAGCATCAGTGCTATCAACAGTTTGAGGTCCTCTTAATGCCACTTTTCTTTTTCTTGACATTTTTGTTAAGATGTGACTTCTAAATGCAGAACCACATTTAATTGAACCATTCTTTTTCACTTTAAATCTCTTTAAAGCTCCACTTACTGATTTCATTTTAGGCATGGATTTCTCCTTTCTTAAATTTGCATTCTTCTTCGATATTAGAAAAAGTCTGTGATTATATTTAAAAAAAGCTTTGAATAAGTTTAAGTTGTTTTAAAGTAAAAGAGAATAACTCTTTTACTTAAGTGTAGTGTAGGTTAGTCTTTTTTAGGAAGAACCATCATGTTTACAAATCTTCCTTCTAGTTTAGGTTCAGCATCTCTTTCTCCATACTCTTCAAGCATTGGCCAAACTCTTTCTAAAACAGCAGCTCCAGCTTCTGGATGTGCCATTTCTCTACCTTTTAGGAAAACTCTACATTTAACATGATAACCTTTTTCAAGGAATTCAATTGCATGTTTTACTTTATAGTTAATATCATTATCAGCAATTTTAACAGAAAATTTAACTTCTTTTAGAACAATCACTTTTTGATTTTTTCTAGCTTCTTTTTTCTTTTTTTCTTGTTGATACTTGAATTTACTATAATCCATGATTTTTGCAACAGGTGGTTTACCATCTGGCGCAATAAGAACTAAGTCTAAACCTTGTTCATCTGCAGTTTTTAAAGCATCTGCTGTTGAGATGATACCATAGTTAGTACCATCATCACCCATACATCTAACTTCTCTAGCTGTGATGTCTTCATTCATTATTACGTCGTCTTTTTTATTACCTCGACTCAAATTTCACTTCCTTTTTTGATTTCGTTTAACATTTGGATAAATTCATCTTTACCCATATTTGATTGTTCTCTATTTCTTCTATCTCTTAATGCTACAGTTTTATTTGCAACTTCTTCATCTCCAATTACTACAATCATTGGAACTCTTTGTTTCTCTGCCATTCTAATTCTTTTATTTAAACTCTCGTTCATATTAAAAATTTTAGAATCCATTTCATTTTGTAAAAGTTCTTTTTGTAACTCTTTTGCATACTCATTGTGAGTATCTGCAATAGGTACTAAAATAACTTGTGTTGGTGCAATTGCAAATGGAAACTCACCAGCACAGTGTTCTGTTAATATACCAATAAATCTCTCAAATGAACCTAAAATAGCTCTATGAATCATAACTGGCTGTTCTTTTTCACCTTTTTCATTGATAAATTCTGCATTAAATCTAGAAGGTAAGTTCATATCAACTTGTACAGTTCCACATTGCCATTTTCTTCCAATAGCATCTAGAATTTTAATATCAATTTTTGGACCATAAAAAGCTCCACCACCTTCATCAATACCATAAGAGATATTGTTTTCATCAAGTGCATCCATGATACCTTTTGTTGTTTTTTCCCAAAACTCATCATCCCCAATTGCTTTTTCTGGTTTTGTAGAAACTTCGATTTCATATTTAAAATCAAATAGTTTTAATAGAGCTTCAACAAATTCTAAAACCTCAAAGATCACTTCTTTTATTTGATTTTGTGTACAGAAAATATGTGCATCATCTTGAGTAAACTCTCTAACTCTAAACAAGCCATGCATAGCTCCACTCATTTCATGTCTATGAACAACACCATATTCAAAAAGTTTTTTTGGTAAATCTTTGTATGAAACCATTGAACTTTTAAATATTTGAATATGTCCAACACAGTTCATAGGTTTGATACCATACTCTTGTTCATCAATTGTTGTAAAGTACATATTCTCTTTATAGTTAGCATAATGACCAGAAATTTTCCACATTTCAGATTTTAAGATTTCTGGACCACGAACTGGCTCATAACCTCTTATTCTATGTGCTTTGTATAAAATATGCTCTAATTTTGATCTAAGTCTTGCTCCATTTGGAAGCCACATAGGAAGTCCTGCTCCTAAATCATCACTAAAAGTAAATAGTTCTAATTCAGTTCCAAGTTTTCTGTGATCTCTTTTTTTAGCCTCTTCAATCATTCTAACATAGTCAAAAAGTTCTTGTTTATCAAAAAATGCGATACCATAAATTCTAGTAATCATCTCATTTTTTTCATCCCCACCAAGATAAGCTCCTGCCACACGTGTGAGTTTATAACTTCTGATCATTCTAGTGTTTGGTAAGTGAGGACCTCTACATAAATCTTCAAAATCACCTTGTTTGTAGATAGTTAAAGTATCATCTGTAATTCTTGATAAAACGGCTTGTTTTAACTCATCATCTTTAAATTTATTTAGAATCTCTTCTCTTGAGGTTTCATATCTTTCAATAGGAAGTTTAGCATTAGCTAACTCTTTCATTTTCTTTTCAATTTTAGGTAAGTCTTCATCTGTAATTTTTGATTCAACTTTGAAGTCATAATAAAAACCTTCACTTACTACAGGTCCTACAAAAAATTTAGCTTCTGGATATAACTCTTTGATAGCTTGTGCCATAAGATGTGCACATGAGTGTCGTAAAATCTCTAAAGATTCTTTAGAGTTATCGGCTTTTATCACCTCTCCTTGAATATTTAAAGCTTCTGCAGTTTGAAGGTCGAAAATCTGACCGTCCATAAATACACCAATTGGTTCCAATAATTTCCTTTTTCTGGGTTTTTTATAAAAATTTGTATATTTTAACTTAATTAGACTTAAAAAACTTTAGAGTTATGCTTATTTAGAATTGTTTGGATAAAATTAGTCATGATTATAAACCTATCTAAAATAAAGACTGAAGCCTTATTACTTTTATGTAAAGATCTTATTTCATCATATGAAAATAGTGAAGATATAGATTTTTCAATAGATAAAAATATAAAAGATTATATAGATGAAATCTCAAAAGATATTTTAAAAGAGTTAAAAAAAGTAACAAGAGATAATGACTTTTATATAAAAAATAAAAGCTCTTCTAGGATTAAGTCAATACTTAAGGCATACAATTTTATAAATAAAGAGTTGTCTCTTGAGTTTCAAGATAGTGTAGAGTTTAATCCTTCTATGCTTTATATCTCACTACTTGCTATGTGGTTTAAAGAGTTAGAAAAAGAGTCCAAATCAAAAGAGTATATTTATTTTTTGATTTACCCTTACTCAAATGTTTATGATAAATTACTTCTCAATATTAAAGATGAAAAGTTTAGAAATTTGAATATTAAGATGATAGATATAGCTGAAAGAGTAATTTTAAAATATGATAAATATTTATTAAAATAAAAAGAGGAGTTTTTCCTCTTTTTATTTAGAATCTATATCTTATATTTGCTGTTATATTTTGAGCTTGGGTTACATATGGAGTTACTGAACCTAAATTAGGGTTCCCATCATATCCAAAGAAACCATTACTTCCATAATAATCATAATTGATTTTTGTATATCTCAAAGACCAACTCAATGCATTATTAATTTTAGAATTTCTATAAACTTCCCAAGCAGTACCACGTGTTGCTATTTTAGAGCCAACCATAGTATCTTCTCCATAGGTCATAGATCTCCAATATTTACTACCTTTATTCCACTCGATTCCAATTCTTGAATCTTCTGTATCAATAGGACATGGAGCATTAACTCCTAACCAAATAGAACTACCAGTTTTAGATTCAGTTGAACCTAACATTCCTAAAGAGTTTGGATGTGTTTTAGATGCTGCAAAAGAAGCAAAGGCTATAGTATTATCAAGATAGTCAGAAATCTCTTCTCCAATACCATCTGCTTTAAACATGATTGTTGCAAGTTCTAAATCACCAAAATCTTTAAAGGTATTATTTGAATTATTTCCATCAAACATATCAGTTTGCGTAAATCCAATCATATTCCATGCTTTTGCATAGTTTGTGTGAATTGAGTATTGTCCATTATCATATGGAACAAAAATAAATCCTGCCATATCTATGTTTGGATTTTTTGTATCATCATTTGCATAATCAAGTCCATCTGAACTAAATCTTGGTTTTGCATTAGTTAGACCACGACCTGCACAAAATTTCCACCACATACCTTGAACACCTGTGATTTTATCTAAATCAAATTTTGCAGAAAGACCATCAAACTCTACATTAACAGTATGAGAAAGTGCAGATTTTCTTGCTTGGTCAACTCTTAGGTTTATACCTAAACCATCAGTTGATGGACGACGTCCTACTGAAACTGCCCATGGTAAATCTTTATTACCCATAAATGAGTCGTCTTTATATAACCAGTACGCTTCTTTTACTTTTAAAGTATTATCATTTGCATTTTCATTTGTAACCCAGTCAAAGTTTGCATATCCAGGACTTGTATTAGCTTGAGAGTGATTTGCAGAATCTCCATATGCTTTGTTGTAAGCTAGTGTACCTTTAAATATAGTATTGTCATTTGGCATATAAGCCATACCTAGCCACAACCTATTTGTCATAAGTGCACTATTTTTAGCTTTTGTACCATTTGATAATTTATAGTTGATATTATCAACTTGTGTTCTAAAGTCAATATCCCATTTGATATTGTCATTAGCATCATGAGTTTTAACATCATTGATTTTTGTATAGTTTTTTGCTACTTTTTTCTCAACTGTTGATAATCTTTTTTCTGTATCAGCAGGGAGTTTTAACTCTGTAGTTTTTTTTGTAGCTTCATTTACTTTTGCTTCAAGTAAAGAAAGTTGTGCTTTTAAAGCTTCAATTTGTGCTTGAAGTTCATCATTAGTTAGTTTTGCCCCAAATGATGATGTACTTAAAGCTACTACTAAAGATAAAGCAATACTTGTTTTCTTCATTAAGTTCTCCTTATAATTATTGTCTCCACAATTGGATGAAGTTTACACTTTAAAGGGTTAATAGATACTTAATGTAATATAATTTTTTCTTATGATTAGTTGGGCTAAAAGTAATATATAAAGGGAGTAGTAAAGAGGAAGGCTCTCCTCTTTACTTAAAAATTAACAAGATGGAACATTTCCTGAATCACTTGCATATTCATGAGAGAAATCATAAATATGTTCTATCCAAGAATCTTTTATTTTACTAAGATCTGCATTTGGACAGATTTTTCCAATCTCTTCTTTAAACATTCCATTTCCATTTATTTTTGCCCACTCATCTTGAGTATGTTTTTTAGCAAACTCTGCACCATTAAAACCACAATCATTTTTTAACTTTTTAATAAAAAGTTTTTGCCCTTTTACTGGGTCTGCAGATACGCTTGTTGACGCAACACCTAACACTAAAGCAGAAGCTAAAGCAATTTTTAGTAATTTATTCATTATATGTCTCCTTAAATTTAATACAATTATAACTTATAAAATTAAAAACTTTATTAAAATAGTAATAGATTGTATGATGAAAATAGAAAATATAGTATAAAAAAAACTTATAATTGGAAAAAGATGAAATATTATGCAATAAAAAATATTGTTAACTATCTAAATGAAAATTGTCATACCATTAGAAATATAAAAAGAGTAGAAAATAATACGATATTTATGGAGTTTAATGAAAGAAATGTTATCTATTTTGATATGTCAAAAAGTAATAGCCTTATTTATAAAAAAGAGGAGAAAGCTTCTTTAAAAAAAGATTTTATTGCACCCTTTGACACCATATTACAAAAAAGATTTAATAATTCAAAAATAAAAAATATAACAATGCACAATGACGATAAGATTATAAGATTTTATGTTAATTCTAAATCTTCATATAAAGAATTAACCACAATTTTGCAATTAGAGTTTACAGGAAAGCATACAAATATCATAATCTTGGATGAAAAAGAGATAATTTTAGAAGCCTTAAGACATGTGGATGAATTTAGTTCCTCTAGAGTTGTAAAGGTTGGTGAAAAATTAGATGAAATTCCAAAACAGACTTTTATTCCCAAAATGGAAGAGATATCTGACACAGAAATTTTCTTATTGAACAACTATCTTCAAAAAGAAGAGAGCCTATTAGCAAGCATAAAAAAACAAAAAATCTCACAAATAGAAAAAAATCGTAATAAATTAATAAAGGTATTAAAAAGCTTACCACAAAAAGATGACTTAGAAAAAGAGTCAATTATTTTATATGAAAAAGCAAATTTGATTTTAAGTAATTTACATCTAATCAAGCCATATGATAAAAGTGCAAAATTAACAAACTATGACGGAACAGTTATTGATATAGATTTAAGCGAGTGTAGCAGTCCCTCTATTTATGCCAATGAACTTTTTAAAAAAGCAAAAAAACTTAAACAAAAAAGTCTATATATCTCAATTGAAAAAGATAATTTAGAAAAAAAGTCAGAATTTTTAAATAGAATGGTATCAAACATAAAGCTTTGTAACTCTATAGATGAAGTTGAGTTTTTACTTCCTAAAAAACAAAAAAACCAAACAAAAACAAAAAAACAAGAGCCCTATGAAAGCTTCTTTTTTGATGGCTATAGAATATTACTTGGAACTGATGAACGCTCAAATATATATCTACTTCAAAACTCAAAAGCCAGTGATTTTTGGTTTCATATGCAAAGTACTAACTCTTCACATGTAATAGTGCAAAATACAAAAAAGAGTCTGCCAATTGATGTAATATATAAAGCAGCAGAATTGTGTGTGAAGTTTTCAACAGATTTTGCTGGCAAATATCTAGTTGATTTTACCCAAAGAAGAAATGTAAAAGTTCAAAATGGTGCAAATGTTTTGTATAATCCATATGATACAATTGATGTACATATCTAAGGAGATATTTTGAAAACTCTATTTTTATCTATTTTTATAATATTTATGCTCTCTTCATGTAGTTCAAAAAATATTTCAAAAGTTGAAATTACTAATGAAATAGTGGTAAGTAAAAGTGAAAATAAAACAATTTCAATATTGTATAACAATATTACAGATAAAGAAATCCAAATTTATGAAAAACTTAGTGTCGAGTTAAAAAAACATGGTTATACCGTAGTTTCAAATGAGTATGCAAGAGAATATTCTTTGGATATAAATACTATTTTTGCCAATGAAATAGGTAAAAAAAGTACAACTAAAGATATTTTGAGTAATACAAATTTAAATATTACCATAGGACAAGTTTTTGGCAATGTAGGAGTTAGTGGAACTATTGGCTCAAAAATCGGTTCTATCTTAGGAGATAGTTTAGATACAAAATCTTATCAAATAATTATGGATATAACAATCAGAGAATTTAAAGATAATATTATAACAAATGAGACTATTACTCAAGTAGTTGCAGAGTCTACAATTATCGATGAATCTAGTGAAATAACGATAGATATTTTAGAAAATAAAATAGCAGAAAAAGTAGCAAGAATATTCCCCTAAAACTCTATTTACAAAATAGAAAGAAAACTTAAGATAAAATATCAAAAAATCAAAGGTTATTTATGAATGAGTTACTCACCTCAAGTTCAACAAGAATAAAAACAGCACTTGCCTTATTTGCACTATTTATAGTAGTTAGTTATATTGATACATTATTTGTAACTTGGATATTTCTTGGTGTTTTTATGATTGTAGGTGTTCATGAAGCAATGAATTTATTTAAAGTAGAGGATTCAAGAGTATACCAATATGCACTAATTTCCTGGATTATTGCATACTTTTATCCAAATCCAGAAGTATTAGTTTTAGTAGCACTTGTAATTTTTGCTGGAAATTTAGCTTATAAAAGAGATATGGACAAAAAAATATTTTTACCACTTCTTTATCCCTTAGTTTCATTTTTGACTCTTTTAGCTTTATACACAGAGTATGGAATAGAAGTTTTTTGGTGGATGTTATTTGTTGTAGCATCTGCGGATGTTGGGGCTTATTATGTAGGTCGAGCCTTTGGTAAAACTAAATTTTGTGAAACAAGTCCAAATAAGACTTTAGAAGGTGTTGCGGGTGGTATTGTATTAGCTGCAATTTTAGGACCTATTTTTGCTATTGATGGGATAACATATTGGGGTACTTTAGTTATCTCTATAATTGTTGCAATTGCCTCTATTTTTGGTGATTTGTTTGAAAGTTATCTTAAAAGAGAAGCTGATGTAAAAGATAGTGGAGATATTTTGCCAGGACATGGTGGAGTATTGGATAGAACTGATGGATTTTTATTCGCATCAATTATAATGCTAGTTTTATTAAGAGCTATAATTTGATAATTTTAGGAAGTACGGGCTCTATTGGGGTTAATACTCTTAATATTGCAAAAAAATTTAATCTAAATATTGATGTTTTAGTTGCTGGAAGAAGTATAGAATTACTTAATTCTCAAATAAAACAGTTCAATCCTAAAAAAGTAGTAATAGCTTTAAAAGAGGATGTCTCAAAAGTAAATCATACTAATGTATCTTATGGTGAAGAGGCAATTTTAAAAGCAATTGAAGAATCAGATGCTAAAACTGTAGTGAATTCTCTTGTAGGATTTTTAGGACTAAAACCAACACTAAAAGCCATAGAGTGTGGCAAAAAAGTAGCTTTAGCAAATAAGGAGTCCTTGGTTGTTGCAGGGGCTTTTATAGATCAAAAGAATCTTATGCCAATAGATAGTGAACACTTTGGACTTTGGTATTTACTCCAAGATAAAAAAATAGACTCTATGACAATAACTGCTAGTGGTGGTTCTTTTAGAGATTATCCTTTGGAAAAACTAAAAAATGTATCTATAAAAGAGGCACTTAATCACCCTAATTGGTCAATGGGAAATAAAATCACAATAGATAGTGCAACCATGACAAATAAACTTTTTGAACTTTTAGAAGCAAAATGGCTTTTTGATACAACAAAACTTGATGCCATAATTGAGACAAAATCACTAATTCATGCACTTGTTAATTTTACTGATGGAAGTACAACAGCTCATATAGCAAGTGCAAATATGCAGTTGCCAATTTCCTATGCAGTTTTAGGAAAAGTTGATGAAAACATACTTAAACATATAGATTTAGTAGAAGTTGGAAGTTTAGAGTTTAAGAAAATAGAAGAAGAGAGATATCCTATTTGGAAAATAAAAGATGAAATTTTAAAAAACCCAAATTTAGGAGTTGTTGTAAATGCTGCAAATGAAGTTGCCGTTGCAAAGTTTTTAAATGAAAAAATAGGATTTTTAGATATCTCAAAAATAACACTTGATGCAGTAAATCATTTCCATAATGTAAATCCGAGTTCACTAGAAGAGATTTTTGCTTGGGATAAAGAAGTAAGGGCTTATTGTGAGTCTTGATTTACTTATTCCTTTTGGAATATTGCTTGTTTTAGTAATATATCTAATAGCAAGTAGAACTAACTTTGAAAAGCAAACAGTAAAAGAGTTTGAAGAGAAGTTTGAAAATTGGAAAGTTCATGCAAAGCCAGAAGAAAAAGAAGTTAAAGAAACAAAAAAAGAGTTAGTTGGACTTGTGTTTAAAAAAAATGGTAAAATAGATATAGAACTTTTTGATGAGTTTAGTAGTGACAGAATTCAAAAAGGAAAATTTAATTCAAAGATAAGACAATGAGATATTTAATACTAATTATATCGTTAGTCGCAATTTTAAATGCCGCCTCTTTTCAAAGAGATAATCAATTACAAATCGTAATTGACACTGAACATTCTCTTGTTTGGATGGATAGTGAAGCTAATATAAAACTATATTTTACCCATGAAGAAGCTGATAAGTATTGTGAAGATTTACTTCATGGAACATATAGCAATTGGCGTTTGCCAGAGATTGAAGAATTAGAATTAATAGTAGATAAAGATAATCCCCCACGAAATATATATAGAGTTTTTAGATATAGCTTAAATGAAGGATATTGGGCTAGTACAGCTCATTGGAGAACATTATGGTTTTATGCTGATTATATGCATTTTGTAAGTGGGACACCTTATTTTGATAGTAGACATAAGAAAAAATTAGTTAGATGTGTAAGAACAGGAAAGTAAAAGTGAATAAAAGAGTTTTAATATTACATGGTTTAGGTGGAAGTGATTTTCCTCATTGGCAAGCTCATTTGGCAAGGGATTTGATAAAAGAGAACTATATTGTCTCTTTTCCAGCTTTTCCAAAAAGAGAAAATCCTGATTTAAATGAGTGGAAAGAGTTTTTAAAAAAAGAGTTAAAACACTTCAATCCTGATATTGTAGTTTGTCACTCTTTAGCAAATATTCTTTGGTTTCATACTTGTGATGAACTTGATATCAAGCTTGATAAACTGATGTTAGTAGCACCAGTTAGTAGAAATAGAGTTGTAAAAGAGGCTCAAAGCTTTTATCCATATCCAATTGCAAAAGATTTAAAAGCAAAAGAGATAATAATGGCAGCTTCAACCAATGACCCATATATGGAAATCGAGGAAGCAATTGAACTTCAATCAAAACTTAATGTGGGAATGAAAATCATGGAAGATGCAGGGCATATAAATGCAGCCTCTGGATTTGGAAAACTTGATTGTGCCTTGGATTGGATAAAAAGAGAAGAAGAGTGTGAGGAAAATGCTAAATGATACTTAGTATCGAATCTTCTTGTGATGATAGTTCTATTGCCATTACTAAAATTGATACAAACGAATTAGTTTATCACAAAAAAATATCCCAAGAACTTCAACATAGTGTTTATGGTGGAGTGGTTCCAGAACTTGCTGCAAGACTTCATGTGGAAGCTTTACCTAAAATACTTGAAGAGTGTAAAGAGTATTTCCCACAACTAAAAGCAATAGCAGTTACAAATGCACCCGGACTTTCTGTTACACTAATGGAAGGTGTCACTATGGCAAAAGCTTTATCTCTGTCATTAGGTATTCCACTTATTGCTGTAAATCATTTAAAAGGGCATATTTACTCTTTATTTATAGAATCAGAGGCAATCTTACCTTTAACAGTTCTTTTGGTTTCTGGTGGACATACGCAAATAATAGAAGTAAACTCTTTAAGTGATATGAAAATAATAGCAAGTACTATGGATGATAGTTTTGGTGAGAGTTTTGATAAAGTTGCAAAGATGTTGGAACTTGGTTATCCAGGGGGTCCTATTATTCAAGAACTATCTTCAAAAGGGGATAATGAAAAGTTTGATTTTCCAGTGCCACTTAGACAAAGTCCTAAAATAGAGTTTTCATATTCAGGCTTAAAAAATGCAGTTAGGCTTGAAATAGAAAAGCAAGAGACTCTAAGTGAGAGAACAAAAGCAGATATTTGTGCCTCATTTCAAAAAACAGCAGTTGAACATATCATGCAAAAATTAAAAAAATTGTTTAAACAGCATGCTCCTAAAAACTTCGCAATAGTAGGAGGAGCAAGTGCAAATACTTGCTTAAGAGGTGAGATTGAAAATCTTTGTGAAAAGTATGGAACAGCTTTAATGCTAAGTGAACTTAAATATTGTAGTGACAATGCAGCTATGATAGGAAGAGTTGCAGTTGAGCAGTATAAAGTGAGTGATTTTATAGACATAGATGAACTTGATGTTCAAACAAGAGTGAAGGTATTTTAAAAGGTGAGACAATGATATTTGAAATGGGTGCAAAATTAGATGGCGATAGTTTTGATACAAAAAAAGATGATAAGAAAAAAAAGCCATCAAATAAAATAGAGCCAAAAAACTCACATCAGCTAGTATTTACCTATGAGAAAAGAAAAGGTAAGCCAGTTACTTTAGTGGGTAGATTTAATGTAAGTGATGATGAAAAAAAAGAGGTATTAAAACTTCTAAAGAAAAAGCTTGCCTGTGGTGGAGCTATCAAAGAAGAGTGGATAGAGTTACAAGGTGATGTAAAACAAAAAATAATAGAAATCTTATCAAAAGATGGATGGAAATTTAAAAACAAATAAAGAAGTATGCCATGAAAAAAGTATTTGATGAAGTTGGAACTTTAGATAGAAGATGTTATGAAGAGTTTGCCTTAAGTGAAGATATACTTATGGAGCATGCTGCATCAAGCATGGCAAAATTTTGTGAAGATAAGTTTGAAGAAAAAAGTGTAGTTCTTATTGTTTGTGGTTTGGGAAACAATGGAGCTGATGGTATAGCATTAGCTAGACTTTTATATAAAAAGTTTGATGTGAAACTCTATATTCCTTTTGGAGTAAAGTCGCAAATGGCACAACTTCAACTAAAAAGAGTAAAACTTTTAGGAATAGAAGAGATAAACTTTGTTTGTAGTTGTGATGTTGTTGTAGATTGTCTTTTTGGAAGTGGTTTAAATAAAGATTTAGATGAAAGTTCAATAGAGCTTTTAAAAAGAGTGAATTATTTAGATGCTTATAAAATAGCTTGTGATATTCCAAGTGGAATTAATATCTTAGGACAAATTCATAGTGTGGCGTTTAAAGCCCATACAACTATTACAATGGGAGCATATAAGAACTCTTTATTTAGTGATAGTGCTAAAAACTATGTAGGTGAAATAATAGTTGCAGACCTAGGAGTTCAAAGAGATGTTTATGAAAGTAGTAGTAATACTTTTCTTTTAGAAAAGTCTGATATGAACCTTCCTTTTAGAAAAGATAAGAATTCACACAAAGGAACTTTTGGTCATGTGAGTATTATTATGGGAGAGAAGTGTGGAGCAGGTAGGATTGCCTGTGATGCAGCTTTTAAATTTGGAGCTGGTTTGGTAACAGCTGTTTGTCATAAGGAATTAAATTTACCATATCATATTATGCAAAGCCATTTTATACCAGATAATTGTACCTCTATTGCTATTGGAATGGGACTTGGCAATTATGAGATTGAAGAGATTAAGAATATCTTAGCTCTTAAAATACCAAAGGTAATAGATGCTGATCTGTTTTATGAAGAGTTAATATTGGAGACTTTAAATAAAGAGTTTGTATTAACTCCTCATCCAAAAGAGTTTTGTTCACTTTTAAAGCTTTGCGATATTGCAGATATTAATGTGCAGACTTTACAAAATGATAGGTTTAAGTATCTTGAGATGTTTACAAATAAATATCCAAATGTAACTTTGCTTTTAAAAGGTGCAAATACAATTATTGCAAAGGCAGAAAAAAGATATATAAATAATCATGGCACACCAAATTTAAGTAAAGGTGGAAGTGGGGATGTTTTATCTGGGCTTATAGCTTCTCTTTTAGCACAAGGATATAACTCTTTAGATGCAACTATTACAGCCTCCCTAGCACATAGTTTTGCAGCAGCTAATTTTAGTAAAAACTCTTATTCCCTATCTCCACAAGATATTATTGATGAGGTAACAAAATTATGAAACTAGTTATTGTCCAAACCACATGTGAAGATATAAATGAAGCTAAAAAAATAGCAAATATTTTACTTGATGAAAAACTTGCAGCTTGTATACAAATTTCAGATGTGCAGTCTTTGTATATATGGAAAGACAAACTTTGTAATGATAATGAAAAGCTTCTCTCAATCAAAACTAAAAAGAAAAACTTTAAAAAAATACAAAGGAAAATCAAAGAAAATCATAGCTATGATTTGCCTGAAATTATATTAATAGATATTGAAGATGCTAGTAAAGAATATAAAAAATTTATAGGAGAAAATGCAAAATGAGTGATATTTTAAAAGTTGGTAATTATGAGTTTAATAGTAGATTAATAGTAGGAAGTGGTAAATATAAAGATTTTCAAACTACAAAAGAAGCAACACTAGTAAGTGGAAGTGAGCTTATAACAGTTGCAATTAGAAGAGTAAATATTACAAACCCAAATGAAGAGAATTTATTAGATTATTTTAAAGATACAAATGTAAAACTTCTTCCAAATAGTGCAGGGTGTTTCACAGCAGAAGAAGCAATTACAACATTTAGACTAATGAGAGAAGCTACAGGAATAGATTTGATTAAACTTGAAGTTATTGGTGATGCTCATAAAACTTTATATCCAGATGTAATAGAGACAATTAAAGCTTGTGAAATTCTAAAAAAAGAGGGTTTTACAATTATGGCATATACAAATGATGACCCAATCATTGCAAAAAGATTAGAAGATGCTGGTGCAGATGCTATAATGCCACTAGCTGCACCAATAGGAAGTGGTCTAGGAATTCAAAACAGATATAACGTAGCTTTTATTAAAGATGCAGTAAAAGTTCCTGTAATCGTTGATGCAGGTGTTGGGTGTGCTAGTGATGCAGCTATTGCAATGGAACTTGGAGCAGAAGCTGTTTTAACAAATACTGCAATTGCACAAGCTCAAGATCCAATAGCAATGGCAGAGGCTATGAAGTATGCAGTAATAGCTGGAAGAATGGGTTATAAAGCTGGAAGAATTCCTAAAAAACCCTATGCAACAGCTAGTTCACCAATTGATGGATTAATTCAGTTTTAGGAGAGTAAACTAAAATTTAGCTAAAATTGGAGAATTTATATATCTTTTCCAATTTTACCCTTGACAAATAGTAAAAAACTTAATATAATTCCGTCCACTTTTCGTAAGATTAGTATGTTTCGGGGCGTAGCGCAGTCTGGTTAGCGCACCTGGTTTGGGACCAGGGGGCCGGAGGTTCGAATCCTCTCGCCCCGACCATTTTTTTAAAGTATAAAAAAATATGATGGTAGGATTAGCTCAGTCGGTTAGAGCGTCTGGTTGTGGTTCAGAAGGTCGTGGGTTCGATTCCCATATCTTACCCCATTTTTATTTTTAAGTGCTTCCTTAGCTCAGCTGGATAGAGCAACGCCCTTCTAAGGCGTAGGTCAATGGTTCGAATCCATTAGGGAGTACCACTTTTTTGTCTTATTTTAAGACTCGTATACGCGGATGTGGTGAAATTGGTATACACGCCAGACTTAGGATCTGGTGCCGCAAGGTGTGAAGGTTCAAGTCCTTTCATCCGCACCATCTACATTATTATAAAATCGGTATTTATAACCTTTTTGTTCTCTTTAATTGTCCCTTTGGATATTCAAGTTTACTTCAATTTTATTCTTATTTAATTTGTAGATAATAAAAACTCAGAACGCGGAATAGAGCAGTACGGTAGCTCGTCGGGCTCATAACCCGAAGGTCACAGGTTCAAATCCTGTTTCCGCAACCAATTACTACAATATGAATTTATTTACTCCTCAATTTAAATGATTATCCTAGGTAGAAAAAAAGAAAGGATATATATGTCAATTACAAATATTAAATTAACAGATAAAGTTGAAGTATTTATTAGATTAATTCAAAATAATGAAAATCTAAAAGATGCTTGTAGCAAAGCTGGAATAAAAATATCTACAAAATCAATTTGTACTGCTAAACAATAGCAATAGTTAGAAGTCTCTTCTAATTATGGCATCTTAACTCAAATATAAGTCCATAAGAATCAATTTAAAACTTTATTAATCTTTTTAAAAGTATACTTGCGACTTACTAATACATAGACAGGTGTCTGAGAGGTCGAAGGTACTTCGTTGGAAGCGAAGTGTAGGTCAAACTACCGTGGGTTCGAATCCCATCCTGTCTGCCAGATTAACTCCTTATTTTATGGTCTTGTATAACTTTTATATAAATAATAATTAAACTCTAAAATTCTTTACTTAACACCTCAAAATGCATGCTAACTTGTAATTGAAATTATGTAGTTGAAATGCTATACTTTAATTGTATAATTTTTTTATATTAAAATTAAAGAGAAAATAATGATAAAGAATTTCCTATTTGATAAAAATCATCAATCAAAATTTATTCTATTTTTATACTCAATCGTTATTATTGCTACTTTTATATTTATTGATAGAATATTCTTTAGTATAAATATGAAAAATGCAATATTGAATAGGGGTCTTGAACAAATAACAGAAAGAGAAAAAGTATTAAAAAGCTTTATTAAAAAAGCTGAGCTTACATTGGAAAGTATTAGAGATAATGAAGTATTTAATAAGTATGTAAATAATCCTAATCAAAAAGATTTATTATATTTAGAAAAACAACTTCTGCTTATCTCTCAAATCAATACAGACTTTATGCAACTAAGATATCTTGATAAAAATGGTATGGAATTAGTTAGAATTGATAGGGATAAAGAGTTCGAAAAACCTTATATAGTAAATAAATTACAAAATAAAAGCAATAGATATTATTTCAATGATTCAATAAATAAAGAAGCTAATAAAGTTTGGTTTTCACCACTAGATTTAAATATAGAAAATGGAAAAGTTCAAAAGCCATATAATCCAACAATAAGAGCTATATTACCTATAAATAAGAATGATAAGTTTGATGGTATCCTTATAATCAACTACTTTATGAATGATTTTTTAAATAAGTTTATTGATATAACATTGTATAAAATGATATTGGTAGATATTGATGGAAATACATTACTTCATTATGACAATGATAAAAGTTGGGGATTATTTAAAAAAGAAAAATATAATATACTAAATGAATACACTGATTCTAAAAATATTTTTAAAACAGATATTTTTAAAACAGACAATTTTATTTCAAAAAAACTTGATATTCCCATTGCAAATAAACCAATTATAATCTTAGAACCAAAAGATGATTATTTAGAAAAAGAGATTAAAAGTCATTATATCCAATATGGATATGTTGTTTTTATAATACTTATTTTAACTTTTGTAGCAAGTTATTTTGTATCAAAAATATTGGGTAATACATTAAGAGAATTAGATACTACTAAAAAACTCAATAAAAAATTAGAAAGTTTACAAAATAGACTTTCTTCAATACTTAATACAACGCATGACATTATTATTGTATTGAATAATAAAAAAGAAATAGAGTTTGTAAATCATGAAGGAGTTCAAACAACTCTTTATAAAGAAGATGAACTTTTAAATAAAAGTATAGATTTACTTATAAAAGGCAATAAAGAGTTTATAGAAATATTTGAACAAGTCTTAAACAACAATGAAAAGAGTATATTTGAAATTAGCTGTTTTAATAAAGATGGCAAAAAGATTGCCCTTTTAATTTCATTAATAAAAATAAAAGATAAAGATAATGTTTTATTTATTGGAAGAAATATAACTGAACTAAAGAAAAAAGAAATAGAGTTACTAGAAAAAGATGAAATACTTTTACAACAAAGCAAAATTGCTACGATGGGGGAGATGCTAGAAAATATAGCTCATCAATGGAGACAACCATTATCTATTATCTCTACTTCAGCAAGTGGATTACAATTAAATTTAGAAATGAAGAATTTTGATGAAAAAATTTTAGATGAAGGATTAGATAATATTATTCATACAACTAACTATTTATCTCAAACAATAGAAGATTTTAGAAATTTCTTTAGTAATAAAAAACTTGTTGAATTGTTTGATGTATCTTCAGTAATTGATAAAACTTTATATTTAATGACTTCAAGGTTTACAAGTAGTGAAATTAATATTCAAATCAATAAAGAAAAGAGTTCAAATGTTAAAGGCGTAAAAAATGAATTGATTCAGTGTTTAATGAATGTTTTTTCTAACACAAGAGATGAGTTTGAGAAAAAAGTATCAATAAACCATATAAAACTACTTGTGATAAATATATATAATGATAAGGATAATGTAATCATAGAAATTCTTGATAATGCAGGAGGAATTCCTGATAATATTATCTCAAAAGTATTTGATGCTTACTTTACAACAAAAGAAAAAAGTGGAACAGGAATAGGACTTTTTATGACTAAAAAGATTATTGAAAAAAGTTTCAATGGAAAAATTGAAGTAAAAAATAAAGAGTTTGATTATGCTAATAAAACATATATAGGAGCAAGCTTTAGAATTATGATACCTATGGGAGAATAGTCAAGGTTACTCAATAAGAGGTTTATACACAGTATCACAAGTATTTAGTACTATTAAGATTATTATCTTACTTCAAATCCATTATTGTGTAAAGAGCCTAAAGAAGACTGTTTTATATCACTTACTTTACTAGTTGGACTACCACTTTTTAATATAGTAATAAAATCATTTAATCTTTTTTCATGACAGGTTACTACTGCTTCTACTTTACCATCTGGCAAATTTTTAATATATCCACTAAGTTTTGCTCTATTTGCATTGTCGGCTATGCTTTTTCTATAGCTAACACCTTGTACTTTTCCACTAATTATAAATTTATAGCTTTTCATTATTAATATTCACTTTATGTAAGGTTAAGATTTATCTTTTATATTATTCTACCATATCCATAAGCATTTTAGTGATTTTATGCTTATTTAATAAATCTTTTCTCTATATCTTCATTAGTTAATTCTATATTTTCTTCATTTATAAAACCATAATAGTAAGTATCATCTTTATCAGATACCTCAATTACTAGAATATTTTCATCAGAGTGATTTTTTACAAACTTATCTACTGCTTCTAGTGCTGAATCTTTCCAATACTTTTCAATTTCATCATTATTTCCTGCGTCAAAAAAAAGACAATCTTCACACAATGAAAACAGGTAGTTTCCTGCACCTTCATATATTTCAAAAGAGTTATTATCATTATCAAGTTTTTCATTTGTAAAAGGGCAATATAGACTAAACTTTTTCATCTCTTTAGGTTTTAAGGTAACTTTGTTCATTAGAAATCCTATTTTATTAATTTTTCAAATTATACAATTTGATTCTTAGAAATAAAATAATTAAATATAAAATGGATACTTTAATTCTATATTGTTTATTTTCAAATAACTTAAAGTGTGATGAGAAGCATGTATTAGATATGACTTTCTTGCATTGATAATATCTAAGAGTTTTGTTGCCTCTTCATAGTTTAGGTGATTTCCATTATTTAAATTTGGTGCAAGTCCAGCATCTATATAACACTCATCAATCTCTTTTGATAATAAAAAGTCCATTGATTCTTTTGATATACCCCCACAATCAGTCAAATAAGCAATAGTTTTATCTCTACTCTCTATTAGGTAACCAGAAGTATTTTTTGAGTGTTTAAGGGGTATGGGAGTGAAACTAAGCTCATTTACTTTTATTGGTGCAAATAGAGTGTTTTCAATATATCTTATTGCTTTTGTATGTTTAAAAAGATCAGCAAAACCTTTCTCATCTTTTGGATGATAACAGTCAATATTATCAGCGCTATATCTAAGGCGTAAAAGTCCTAGAGTATGATCTGGATGAAAATGTGTTAGAAATATAGCTTTGATTTTTCTCTTATCAAATATTGTTGCAATATTTTCGATTCCTGCATCAAGTAAAATGATTTCACCATTTTCACACTCAATGTAGGCACTTGTAGAAAGATTAACTTTATTTTTACTTCGATACTCTTGACAAATAATACACTTGCAATTATGTGTTGGAATTCCTCCACTATCTGCTGTTCCTAAGAAGTTAATTTTCATCTAAAACTACCTTTGTCTTTTGGATTAAAATATATAATAATATGAGTGAGATAAATGATATTACTATTAGCATGAATACAGCACTTTTAGCACCAATGCTATCCATAACTAATGCAAAACCAAATGGTACAGTTGCAACAATTGTATTTCTAAATAAGTTAATATCTCCTGTAATTTTACCATAACCAGTTCTGCCAAATAAATATAAAGGTATAGAACCTCTAATTATGGCTAAAAGTCCTTGTCCTGTACCATATAAGATTATAAAAAGAAGTGCAAAATAATAGCTATATCCACTAAAAATAAGAAATATCAAACCAATACAAACCACTAAAATAGAGTAAAAACCTGATTGTAATGGGGTAATCTTTTTTGCAATAATTATCTCAAATATTCTTGCGACAACTTGTGCAGGACCAATGATTGCGCCTAAGATTACCGCACTTGCAATCTCAAATCCAAATTCAGCTAGTAAGCCCATAAAATGTGTTTGCATAACAGTTACTGGAATTGCAATTAATGAAAAAACAAGAATCAAAAAGATTTTAGCTTCTTTTTGATTTTTCCCTTTTATATTTAAAGTATCTGGTAAATGCTTTATTGATTTATCTTTACTTGCATTATCTATTAATAAATTGGGTTTTAGAACAAAATAGTGTATTGGCATAGCAATAAAAATATGAAATAGTCCAAGAGTAACATATACCTCTCTCCAGTTCATAGTGGTAAGAAGATAACTAATTAGTGGCCAAAAAATAGTTGAGGCAAATCCTGCAATAAGTGTGATTTGAGTTATGGGCGTTCTTGCTTTATCTCCTGCTAACTGGGAAAAAGCTACAAATGCAGATTCATATAAAACAAGAGTTGATACAACTTCTAAAAATAGTATTGATATTATATAGTGCCACTCATTTTGAATAAAAGAGATAGAGTATAATCCTAAAAAACATAAAAAAGAGCCTATTGTCATAATAATTCGTGCACCATGGTGATCAAGTAGTTTTCCTACAGTTGGAGCTAGAAAACCTCCAAGTAAAATCCCTAAAGAGAATATTCCAAATATAAAAGATTTACTCCATTCAAATTCATTTTGAATTTGCGTAGACATTATAGTAAAAGAGTAAAAAAGTGTTCCATATCCAATAGTTGTAGTAATACCCAAACCAAGAACAGATTTAATTGTTCCTGCTACAAAAAAGTTACTACTTATTTCTTTCATTTATCCAGCTAAAACTATTTTCTAAGCAGTAATGATCACTTAAATTTTTAATACTTATTTTTGATTCTACCTCTAGGTTAAAATTACTTTTATAAAAAATATAATCAAGTACTAAGTCCTCTTCATATGTGGCTAATTCATTTACAGAGCTATATCCACATCTCTTAATCTTTTTTATCTCTTTTGAGTTGGCATTTGAATTCATATCTCCACAGATTATTGTCATATCACTATTATAGTTTTCAAGTTTATATCTAATAATCTCTATTTGATTCATTCTTCCTTGGTGACTCAAATTTGTTAGATGAGTATTTATAATGAGTAGTTTTTTGTTATTGATTTCAATTTGAATAAATTGAGCTCCTCTCTCATCTTCTTCACCTTTATTAAAGTAGATATCTTCAAGGTGAGATAGTTTATATTTGGACAAAATTGTAAGATTTGAACTTGATTTTTTTCCATTTCTTTTTTTTGCACGTAAAGGTAAAGTGATTTTATAAAATCCTAATGATTCATTTATATTAGCACTACTTGAGAAGTTTGTATCTTCATAATCTTCTTGTAAACAAATACAATCAAGGTTTTCTAGTTTTCGTCCAATATCATGGATTCTTTTTGGAAATTTCCCACAGTTCTTCCAGAGGTTATAAGTTGCTATATTAAAAAACTGTTTCATTTTTAATTCTTTTTAATAAAGTGATAAAATTAGCACAAGAGAGTTCTATTGAATTTGAATTATCAAATTGTATGATATTTGTAGCTTCGATTTTTTCATATACTCTAGCTAGTCTTTTTTGTATCTCTTCTTCATTTTCTCTAGCTCTATTTTTTAATCTTTTATATAAAACATCTTTTGGAAGAGTTATCTCTATAGTGATTACATTTTCAAACTTCTCTTCAAAATCTTTTATTGCACCTCTTGAAATAGAGATTATATTAAGCCCCTCAATAATCTGGTTTTTAGCTATACCATATTTATTTGTATGAGCTTCCCATGTAGAGATGAAAAAACCATCTTTTTGTAATCTTTGGAAGGCTTCTGTATCAATATAATAGTTCTCTTCATTACTATCAGGTTTTCTTGTAATGTATCTTTTTACAAAGTTAACTTCTACTTTATTTTGAATACTTCTTAAAAGTGTATCTTTGCCAACTCCACTTGCCCCAACAATCAAAATTATCTGTTTCATTTTTTATACTTTTCTATAAATAGTTCAATGCTTTTAAAATCATCAATACTATTTTTAATTTTTTCATAATCCCAATCCCACCATGCAATAGTTTTTAAAGCTTCGATTGTCTTTTCATCAAATCTATATCTAATAATGCGAGCTGGATTACCAACAACTATTGCAAATGGTGGTATATCTTTTGTCACAACAGAACTACTTCCAATACCAGCACCGTCTCCAACTGTGACATCACCCATGATTACAACATTATGTCCTATCCAGACATCATTTCCTACTTCAACTCTTCGCTCTTTTCTCCAATCAAAAAAACTCTCATCATCAATCCCAAATCCAAACATCTCTTTTCGGTATTGCATATGATGTTGACTTGCCCATGACATAGGATGTTGACTTGGATTTAGTCTTACATAAGAAGCTATATTAACAAACTTTTTGATTGTACTATGAATGATTTGGCAGTGTTCACTTGTATATGAGTAGTCATCAATTACTGTATCTTGAATATTATTGTTAGAGGCAATTTCTATATACTCTCCAAAACTACAATCTTTTATTGTAGATGTTGAATCAATATTTGGCTCTTTTGTTAATACCTTTTTTTCTTTTATATTAAGGGACTCTATTTTATACATTATATTTTGAAACCTCTAATTCCATTGTAAACAATTTCTCCATTTTTTAGTGTAAGTACCACTTTAGGAAAATGAGATTCATCGATTACTACAATATCTGCAATTTTTCCCTCTTGTATCTCCCCTCTATCATTTAGGTTAGCTAATCTTGCAGGAGTTGAACTAATCATTGCAAAACCTTTTTCAAGCTCTAAATCAACATCTTCTTTTAGTCTGTAAGGGCTTAACAGCAGTGATGCAGGATGATAGTCACTGCAAAGGTAATCACATACACCTTTTTTGATTAATTCACGAGCAGCGATATTGCCACTTTGGCTTCCACCTCTTACTACATTTGGTGCACCCATTCCTGTACTAATACCTAACTCTTTTGCTTTTTGTGCAACTTCAACACTTAAAGGAAATTCAGAAAAAGTAACACCTAAAGCCTTCAAAGTATTTAACTTATCTTCACAATCATCATCATGACTAAGCACTGCAATATTGTTATCTAAGCCAAACTTTACTAAATCTTCTACAATTCCAACTTTGTCTTTTGCTAATTTTTTTTCAATATACTCTTCAACATCTTCATCATCAATTGTATATGCACTTAAGTGATACTTTTTCCATGATTCTAAGGTTTTAAATTGTCCTTGTCCAGGGCTGTGATCCATAATAGATAACATATCAACTTTTTTGCTAGAGATTAGATTTTTTATAGTTTCAAGGGAACTTTCACTTGTGATTTCAAATCTTGCGTGTATTAAATTATCAACACCAAGATGAGCCTTATTTGCTTCATAAATCTCTTCAATAAGTTCTTTAGAACGTTCTGTTCCTCTTCCTTTACTTAGCTCTTCATCATTAAAACCAATAGCATGGTACATAGAAGTAACACCTGCCATTGAGAGTTTCTTATCTAGTTCTATTACTGCCATTTTTGTAGGAAATCTTGCCCCTGGTCTTGGTTCTAATTCTTTTTCAATAGCATCACCGTGTAAATCCACAAACCCTGGTACAATTCTTCTCTCACCTAAATCAATAGCAATATCTACACTTTTGTAAGGACAAACAGCTGTTATTTTATCTCCTTGAATTACAACATCAGCCCCTTGAAATTTGCCATCAATTAGTACATTTGTACTTCTAATGATTGTTTGCATATCTTTTTTCCTTCATATCAAAAATCTTATCACTAATTCTTTTCATGCAATCCATATCATGGAAAATCCCAATCATGGTTACCCCTTCTTTTTTTATTTCCAATAACTTGTCAATAACTTTATTGGTATTATTTTTATCTAAAGAGGCTGTTGGTTCATCAAGTAAAAGTACCGATTTTGGTGCGATGATTCCTTTTGCAATATTTACACGCTGTTGTTCTCCACCACTAAAAGTCAAAGGTGAGATGTCAAAAAGTTCTTCTTTAATATTTAAAAAACTCAACATCTCTTTTGCTTTATTTTTTGCTTTATCTTCACTTTCACCTTTTTCAATCAAGGGTTGTGCCACAATATCTACTGCACTGATTCTTGGTAGTACTTGTAAAAACTGAGAGACATAACCTAAGTGTTCTTTTCGTAAATTTAATATTTCACTTTCACACGCTTTTGCAATATCTAACGAGCTTCCATCATCATAATTAAATAAAATCTCACCACTCGTTGTTGTATAGGTTCTATATAAGGCTTTTAAAACAGAAGATTTTCCTAATCCACTTGGTCCATATAGTGATAAAAACTCACCTTTATTTAGTTCAAAAGTTATATCATAGTAACCATTGATTTTAAGTCCACCTCTTGTATGTACTGTAAACTCTTTATGTAAATTTCTTATTTTTAATTTTTGCATTTTTAAACCTTACAATATACTAGATACAAGAAGTTGAGTATATGGATGTTGTGGGTCTTCTAAGATTTGATCTGTAAGACCTTTTTCAACGATTTGTCCATTTTTCATTACAACTGTTATATCTGTGAGATGTTTTATAACACCCAAATCATGAGATACGATTACCATAGAAAAGCCAATCTCTTTTTGAAGTACCTTTATCAAATCTAAAATCTTAGCTTGAACTGATAAATCAAGTCCAGTGGTTGGCTCATCCAAAAGCAGAAGTTTTGGATTACTTGATAGGGCTTTTGATATTTGGATTCTTTGCTGTTGACCTCCACTAAATCTATCTGGATAATCATCTATTCTACTTACTGGTATCTCTGTTTTATCTAAAAAGTATTTAGCGATATTTCTTATCTCATCATACTTTTTATTTCCACCCATGATAACCTTTTCAGCAATATTCCCACCAGCACTAAATCTATAGTTTAGTCCTAATCTTGGGTTTTGATAAATCATTGACATTAAAGTATTTCTTAGATAATTCATGTCATTTAAACTAGCTTTATTGATATCTTTTTTATTACCATTTTTATCTGTGAAGTTTTCTATAAAAACTTCACCCCTTGAGGCTTTTTGGTCTTGATAAATAAGTTGTAAAAGGGTAGATTTTCCACTTCCACTCTCTCCCACTATTCCTAAAACCTCACCTTTTTTTAACTCTAGGTTTACGTTGTTTACTCCAACAACTGCATTACAATGTGGACAAATAGATGAGTTAGTTTGAGCTCCTGTATCTTCTAAACACTTAGGACAAGAAACTCCAAATATTTTTGATAAATCTTTTATTTGTAGTACCATTATTTGCCTTTTTTCTCTAATGTTTTATCACAATATGAAGTGTCACTACAGTAGTAGTTTACTTTTCCCTCTTTATCATATACTTGGTCTAAAAAGACTCCACTATTTCCACATCTTTTACAAGACTTATCCTCAAAAGTTTCTACTTTAAACTCTCTATCTTCGAACTTTAATGGTTGGACATCACTATATGGAGGAATAGCATATATTTTTTTCTCTCGTCCTGCTCCAAAAAGTTGTAGTGCTTTTGAGTTACCTAATTTTGTTGTGTCATATTTAGGAATTGGACTTGGATCCATAGCATATCTATTTTCTACAATTACTGGATATCTATTTGAAATACGACTATCTCCAAAAAGTGAAGTATCTTCATATAAAAGTACCCACAGTTTTGAATAATCAGCATTTGCATGCATTACTCTTGCTTTATAAGTATCTGGTTCAACTGTCTCTAAAATATCAGGCATAGGCACTTGAAATACTAGTATTTGTCCTTCACTTAAAGGCTCTTCTGGAATTCTGTGTCTTGTTTGAATCAGCGTTGCTTTTAATGTATCTGTTGTGGTCTCATTATGTGTAACAGAAGTCACAAAGTTTCTAATGTTTACTGCATTTACACTACCATCACAACCTTGGTCAATAACTTTTAAAGTATCATCTTCTTTTATAAGTGAAAGAGTTAGTTGAATCCCACCTGTTCCCCATCCTCTTGCTATTGGCATCTCTCTACTTGCAAAAGATACAATATATCCAGGAATGGCTACTGCTTTTAGAGTTGCACGTCTTATCTCTTTTTTTGCATCTTCATCTAAAAAGGCATATCTCATTTTTTATCCTTTGCAAAATCAGCAGCATTTGAAAATACTTGTAAATCTGATTGAAATGTAACATAATGTGGAAGTTTGAAGTGGTTTGTAAATCCCATGGAGTCAACTCCATCAATGTGATGAATAATCATCTCCACATCACTTGCAAACTCTTTTTCTCCAACACTAAATTTGGCACTATAAATACTTAAATCTAAAATACTCATGCTGATTGCTTTTGTTTCATTAAAACCAAAACAAAAACCAAAGCCAGTAGTAAGTTTAACTTCACCATTTTCTTGTTTTTCAAATGTTCCTGCACTCTCACAAGCTGTAACATCTAAAGTGGCTACCTTTACCTCTTTTTTTGTAAAAGGGTGTGTAAATTTAACGGTACTTGTCCCTGTTCTAATATCTCCAATAGTTGGATGAACGTCCCCATAACCTCGAATAGATGTATACGCAAAACCTAACATCGAACCAGCTTCTCCCCTAGCCATCGTCTGCATAACTGCACTTCTTGGATATGGAGGTTCTGGAAAAACTCTTGTAATATCAGAAGTTTCTTCATCAGTTTTTAATTTTTTAACTAAATTTTTTGCTCTTAGTGGCTCTAGGGCACTTTTTATAATATTGTCTTCACTACTATAGTGTTCCCATTTTTTTGTTTGGTGAATATTGTTTAGGATAAGTTTTACTTCATAGTCATTTGAAGCCCCTAAAATCTGTCCACCTTGGATATCTTTAAAAGCTGATGATATTCTTCTTTGAATATGCATCTCATTTACATCTATAGTTTTTGCTATTCCTATTCTTTGGCAAGAACTTCTGTGAGCTCTTAGGAAAAATGCAGCATTAAGTAAATCACCAGCACTTTTTTTGATGGCAACTGAAGCTAGCTTTTTACTATAAAGTGAGCCTTCACTCATAACCTTATCAACTGCAAATCTCAAACCTGTAGTTACATCTTCTGTTTGAATCTTATTTGAGTTTTGAAGAGTCTCTTCATAAAAATTCAAAGAGTTTTCAATGGCCTCTTCTCCGCCTTTAATGGCAACATATCCCATTATGCAATCTCCAGTTTTGTTGTTCTACATAAAGACTTGATTTGTCCATTGTTTTTATTTAAAAATACTATTTCATTTCCTAATGGATAAGAGATATTGTTATTATTAAACTCTTCTATAAACTTTTTATTTACAGGATAGTTTGTATCTTTTTGTACATCTATTCCAGGACCTTTTAAAGTAATTGTCTCTCCATCAAAAGAGTCGCAAATATAAATAATGGTACACGAATAATCAGGGTTTAAATGGGTACCTTTTTTAACTACATTTAAAATATCTGTCAAACTATCACAAAAGAGATAATCTGTATTTTTTATAGTGTCTACTTTTGAGTTTGTTATTGCATCAATAACTGAAAAATCCTCTTTTGTATTATTTAAATAAGATACTTCTGAATATAAAAGTACACTTGCAATTGCTAAAGTGTAAGAGTCAAAGAGTTTGTTTATAGTTTTTACTGTTCCTGGCATTGAAAAGGTATCTAGTAAATATCTAAAATTTTCTCTATTATTTTGTTCTATGTCTGTTGTATTCATCTCTTATCCTTCCATCAAATCAAAGCTAACTTTTGTTGAATTAACCTTTTTATTTAACATACTTTTTTGTTCTTCTATATATTTGTTTGTATCTGTACATAGGGTAATAATCTCATTTTTAAAAATCTCTTCTTCAAAAACAGCATCAAAAGTTGCAATATAAAGGGATAACTGTTCATTTTCATCTTGAACCATCGACCAACCTTTGTTTTTATTTATCTCTACAATAGTACTGGTTACAAGAACTTCTCCCGCATAAAACTCTCCACCACTAATAGGGTCTTTTACTGGTACAAGTAGGGTTTGGCTTGAAGGTTGGCTCAATACCGTAACTCCTAGTTTTGCATCAATCTTTTTATAAAGTTCTTCTAACTTTTTAAGTGGTGCTTGCTGTAAGATATAATTTAAATCTTCTCTTTGAAATTCCATTAAATAAACCTTTTTCTAATCATAGCACTTAATTTGTCAAGTCCCCAAACTGTTACAATAATAAAGATGAGGATAGTACAAACATCCCCATTTTCAAAACCTCTTAATTTGTCAAATAGGTAATACCCAATACCACCAGCCCCAACAAACCCTAAGATAGAAGCACTTCTTACATCACTTTCAAATCGATATAAAACCATTGATACAAAGTGAGGCATAGTTTGTGGAATAACTGCATAAGTTAAGATCTTGATAAATCCTGCACCACTGCTTGCTAAGGCTTCAACGGGACCTGGGTCAATGGATTCATTTCCTTCACTTAAGAGTTTACTCAATACTCCTGCTGTATGAATACCAAGTGCCAAAATACCTGCCATTGGTCCAAGACCTACAGCACTTACAAATATCAAGGCCCATACTAATTCATTTACAGAACGGCAAACATTGGCAATAAATGTACCTATTGCATAAAGACTTTTTCTTAAAAGTTCATGCCACCAAGTCTTTCCAGGTATTAAAATTAAAAGTATATTTCTAGATGTAATATATGATAAAGGAATAGCTAAAATAATAGAAATAATGAGTGCAATAATTGCCATTTGTACAGTTTCTAGCATGGCCCAAAAATAGACAATCAAATCTTCACTATATGTGTTTGGTGGAAAGTATGAGCTTCCTTCTATCTCTGGATTTCCTTGCATATATGAGAGCATGTATCCCCATCCATCAACAAGTCCCATAAAGCTCATCTCAGTATCAACCCAGCTTTGAGCTACTATAAACATAAATATGAAGAGTAAAACTACATTAAACAGCTTAAAAGGGTTTGACTCTTTTTTTAATTGGTCAATTGACATTATATTTCCTTATAAAATTAAATTTAAAAAAGGCAATACAAGGGTATTGCATTTTTTAAATTAATGGTTTGATATGAAAATCAGCTGAGTTATTCAGCTGATTTTGTTCTATTTTTGTGTGCTTATTTTTTCTTTTTTAGTTCTTTTTTAAGTTTGATTAATTCTCTTACAGAATCATAATCACTGTCTTTAGCAGGTGCAAAACCTTTAAGTTTTAATTTTTTAAGACCTTCTTTATCGTTATATGATAAAAACGCACCCATTACTGCCATTTTAAATGACTCTGGTAAATCTGATCTAACTGTCATAGGAGAACCTGGAATAATGTCTGATTTCCAAATAACATTAAAATCATCTGCTGTCCAGTTTCTTCCAAGACCTCTGTTATAATCAAGATTGTTTGTAGATGCAGCATCAATTTTTCCTGCTTTTATAGAAAGAATAGAAGCTTCATGTCCACCTGAGTATAATACTTTTGAAAAATATTCTTGTGGATTGATTCCTTTTTTAGAGAACATTACAGTTGGAACTAATGTACCACTTGTAGAGTGTGAAGATGTAAATGCCCATGTTTTACCTTTAATATCTTCTAAAGATTTAAGACCACTTCCTTTTTTTGTAAGAATCATTCCATAATAACCTGGTAATCCAGTCTCTTCACCAACCTCCACTGCAACGGCTTGTGCTTTTGCTCTTTTTTGAGCCTCTACATAAGATTTTGGTCCAAAGTAAGCTATCTGTACGTGATTGTGTTGCATAGCAGTAATAACACCTGCATAATCACCAGCAGTTTGTAGATTTACTTTAATACCTAGCTTTTTTTCTAAATATGTTGACAATCCACCAAATGTATCTTTCATAGAAGTTGCACCTGCAACAGGAATAACACCAAAGTTAACCTCTTTTGGCCAATTTTCTGGGTTTGCACTTAAAGTAGATGCACTTAATGTTAATGCTAATGAAGCAAGTCCAAGTTTTTTTAAGAAGTCTCTTCTCATAGTTTATACCTTTTAAATTTGAAATTAGGTACACTACAAATTCTATTTTGTAGTGTAATTGTTCAATTATTTTGCAATAATTCACCAAAGTAGCTGTGCGATTAGCTCTTGCTTCATGATTCGCCAAAATTCTCAAGTAAGAGCTATTAAATAAATCAGTCTGTGTCGTTTTCTTCTGCTTCACCTTCATAGATTTTTTCTAAAATTTTTTCATTTAATTCATTTGCTTTTCCATCAAAAATTACTCTACCACTATTTATTCCGATAATTCTTGTACAATATTTTTCTGCAACCTCAAGGTGATGTAAGTTTGCTATGATGGTTACTTTTATTTCTTTATTGATTTTTTCTAATATTTCCATGACTTTTTTTGCACTTTTTTGGTCAAGTGCTGAAATAGGTTCATCTGCAAGTATTATTTTAGGTTCACTTGCAAGGGCCCGTGCTATAGCTACCCTTTGTCGCTGACCTCCGCTAAGTTCATCACATCTTCTTGAAGAGTGTTTTTGGATATCCACTATTTCGAGGAGTTTTTGTACTTTTGTTAACTCTTTTTCTTTATAATATTTAATAACAGCTCTTGCCATTGGAATATCTTTTAACATTCCACTAATTACATTATCAAGTACGCTTAATCTATCCACTAAGTTATATCCTTGAAAGATGATTCCTATTTGTTCTCTTAATTTCACCAAATCTTTTTTCTTGATATTGTCCATGTTATAGTTTAATACTTCAAACTCACCATTAAATACTTTTATACCACCAACAACAGACATAAGAAGAGTTGACTTTCCTGCTCCACTAGGTCCTATAATCCCAACAAATTCACCCTCTTTTATTTTTAGGTTTAACTTGTCTAATATTTTCTCTTTTTTATAACCTAAGGTTAGGTTCTTCATTTTAATCATTTAATTTGTCCTTATAATCAACTACAATTTTTGCCATGTCACTTCTAAAATAAGAGTAACAATAATCAATAGTTTGATTTGTTTTTTTATCAGTAGTTTTTGTAGAAATTTTAATTATCGGTAAATCATTTTGTACATTAAAAATCTGTTTTGATATATAGTTTGTAGAAGTTATATCAATATCTGAACTCTCTCTTTGAGGATTTAGTTTATAAATATCTTTATATAGTTTTGAAATTGACTTTGTTGTAGGAATAATGCTTTCTATATCTTTTAATAGTGATTTATTCATATAATATTCTGCAAATAAAAATGGTACATCATCAACGAATCTCATATTTTTTATATATAAAACTTCTTCTGCTTCTCTAATGTTTAATTTTTTTGCAACTTCTTCATCTGCTTTAATTGTTTTCATTTCTAAAAGTTTGATAGAGGGAACTTTTTTTAGTTTTAATATCTCATTTGTAAAGGTTGTATTTGAAGAGATTGTGTAAGTTATTTTTTTAGGATTTACAAAGTTTCCACTACCTCTTTTTGAATATAAGTAGCCTTCATTTTTAAGTTTATTAATCCCTTGTCTTACAGTTAATCTAGATAGAGAAAATTTTTCACATAAAGTGTTTTCAGAAGGTATTTTATTATGTTCTTCTAGTTCGTTATTTATCAAATTTAATAAATAGTTATAAACTAATTCATAATCAAATATTTTTGACATCTTCACTATCCTTTCTCAAGTTTTGTAGTGAAAGTATAGGTCTGAAAAGTTACAGGGAAATTACAACTTGTATATACAAGTTGTAATTTCTTTGTAATATAATATGATTAATATTTCATAAATAAAGGATTAAAAATGAAGTACAATCAACTTGGAACAACAGGGTTAAAAGTCTCTAATATAAGTTTAGGGACAATGACTTTTGGAGCTGAAGCAGATAAAAAAGAATCAATAAAGATGTTTAATATTTGTAAAGATAGTGGAATCAATCTTTTTGATTGTGCAAATAAGTATGCCAATGGAGAGTCTGAGATAATATTAGGAGAGTGCATTAGCAGTTGTCGAGATGAAGTTATAATAACAACAAAAGCTGGAAGTAGAGTTACAGATGAAATAAATAGTTTAGGAACTTCAAGAAAACATCTAATGCTTGAACTTGAAAAGAGTCTAAAGAGATTAAACACAGACTATATAGATATATATTTTTTACACTATTTTGACTCGTATACTTCCATTGAAGATAGTATGAGGTTTTTAGATGAAGCAATAAAACAAGGGAAAATTTTATATAGCGGAGTTAGTAATTGGGCTGCATGGCAAATAATGAAAAGTATTCATATCTCTAAAAGTAACTTACTTAACAAAATTGATTGTATTCAGCCAATGTATAGCCTTATAAAAAGGCAAGCCGAAGTAGAAATTTTCCCTTTAGCCCAAGACCAACAACTAGGTGTTATGACATATAGTCCTATTGGTTCAGGCTTATTAACTGGAAAGTATGAAGAGATTGATAAAAATAGTAGTGCAAGATTATATGACAAAAAATATTATAATCAGAGATACTCTAGTGAAACTTATTATGATACTGCAAGAAAATTTTGTAAATTTGCAAAAGAAAATGATTATGAGCCATCTGCATTGGCAATAAGTTGGGCAGCAAGTAATGAAGCTGTTAGTTCATCAATTATTGGAGCAAGAAATTGCGCTCAACTTAGCCCTAATCTTGAAAGTATAAAAATAGATATGACAAAAGAGTTAAGAGATGAGATATCAAGTTTATCAATAGAACCTACTCCTGCAAATGATAGATTAGAAGAGATTGTTGATGAAAAAAATAAATTAAGATTTTAATGCTTTTTTGTTACAATCTCTTAAATTTATAAAACGAGATAATCAATGAAACAAAAACTTATAAAAAAGTGTCTTTTCCCCGCAGCAGGTTACGGGACAAGATTTTTACCTGCTACAAAAGCAACACCTAAAGAGATGTTACCAATTTTAACTAAACCACTTATTCAATATGGTGTAGAAGAGGCAATTGCTGCTGGAATGAGTACCATGGCTATAGTAACAGGACGAGGGAAAAGAGCTATTGAGGACCATTTTGATATATCTTATGAACTAGAACATCAAATAAAAGGTACAAGTAAAGAGCACTATTTAACTGAAATTAGAAGTGTAATAGAAAAATGTACTTTTTCTTATACTAGACAAGTGGAGATGAAAGGTTTAGGCCATGCTATTTTAACTGGCGGTGAAACTCTAATAGGAGATGAGCCCTTTGCTGTGATACTTGCAGATGATTTGTGTGACCATGAAGGAAGTGGAGTTTTATCTCAAATGGTAGAGCTATATGAAAAGTATAAGTGTTCAATCGTAGCTATTGAAGAAGTACCTAAAGATGAAACATATAAGTATGGAGTAATAGAAGGTAAAGAGATAGAAGAGGGTATTTATATGATAAGTAATATGGTTGAAAAACCAGACCCAAAAGATGCTCCCTCAAATCTTGCAATTATTGGAAGATACATTTTAACACCTGATATTTATGAGATAATAAAAAACACAAAGCCAGGTAAAAATGGTGAGCTTCAAATCACTGATTCACTTATGATACAAGCAAAAGAGAATATGGTAATAGGATATAAATTTAAGGGTAAAAGGTTTGATTGTGGAAGCATAGATGGGTTTGTTGAAGCTACAAACCACTTTTATAATAAAGTAAAAGCAAATGAAATATAATAAGAATTTTTATCAAATCAAATCAAATCAAGAGATATTTGAAAGAATAAAAAAAGAGAAAAGCTACATAGGTTATTATAACCTTCCTTATCAAGATACAAGTGAGATAAAAGAGTTTGCTAAAACTGTAACTCAAAAAGATATAGTAGTAGTTGGTATTGGTGGAAGTTCTTTAGGAACTTTTGCTATTCATAAGTTCTTACAACACAAAGAAAATGAAAAAAAACTTCACTTCTTAGAATCTACTGACCCTTTAGACTTACAAAGAAGAATTAGTAAAATAAATCTAAATGATGCACTATTTATAATCATAAGTAAATCAGGAACTACAGTTGAGACGGTTAGTATCCTAAAATATTTACACACTCTCACAACTATTGATTCATCAAACACCATATGCATAACAGAAAATGATAGTAAACTAAATAGTTTTGCAAAAGTAAGAGATATAAAAACTTTTGACATACCTAAAGATGTTGGTGGTAGATTTTCTGTATTTTCTGCAGTTGGATTAGTGCCACTAGCTATTATGGGTTTGGATATAGATGAGTTATTAAGAGGTTGTAAAGAGGTAAGTAATAGCTTTTTCTCACAAGATGAATATTATGCTTTACTTATGGAAAAGGCTAGATTTTTAGTTGAAAACAAAAATAGATTTAATATAAATGTTGTATTTTCATATTCACTTTTACTTGAAGGTTTTAATAAGTGGTATGTTCAACTTTGGGGAGAGAGTCTTGGTAAAATAAACATAAATGGCACAAAGCAAGCCCTTACTCCTATTGGCTTGGTAGGACCAATTGACCAACACTCTTTTTTACAACTAATAGTTGAGGGTAAAAGAGATAAGACGGTTACCTTTATAAAAATAGAAGACTTCCAAGATGAGATGACCATTCCTGATTTATCCCTAGAAGGTTTAGAAGAGTTGGATTATTTAAATGATATTAAATTTAAAGATTTGATAAATAAACAGGCAGATGCGACTATTGAAGCAATAGAGGGCTTAGATGATATACCATGTGATGTGATAACTATCCAAGCTCAAGATGAATACAACATAGGTAAACTAATGTTTTCGTATGAGTTATTAACTTCTATTGTAGGAAAATTTGTACAGATAAATACCTATGACCAACCAGGTGTTGAAACGGGTAAAATCATCTTAAAAGAAAAACTAAAATAAAGTGAACTCTCTTATTACAAATGGGTCCAATAGTAATTTTTATACCCATTTAACAAAACTTTTAAGAGAATGTAAAAGCTACTATTTTTCTGTAGCTTTTATAAACTTCTCAGGAGTTCAACTTTTACTTGATAGTCTAGAATTTTGCCAAGAGAATGGAATAAAGGGTAAAATACTTACATCTACATATTTAAACTTCACCCAACCAAAAGCCTTAGAAAAACTACTTGAATATGAAAATATTGAGCTAAAAATTTATGATACAAATCACTTCCAAAAAGGCTTTCATACAAAAGCATATATCTTTGAGTTTGAAGATGATTATAAGATACTTCTTGGTTCTTCAAATATAACTGCAAGTGCTTTTAAAAGCAGTGTGGAATGGAATATAAAAACAGTCTCAAAAAAAGATGATATTTTTGCAAATGAGATATTAAGGGAATTTGATATTTTATTTAAACAAAGTTTTGAAGTTGATAGTGGATTTCTAAATGAGTATGAAAACTTTTATCATAAAAACAAAATAGAAGAGTTTTCATATAAAAGTAGTTTTACCCTAAATAGTATGCAAGGAGAAGCTTTAAATAACTTGCAACATCTAAGAGATAAAAAACAGACTAAAGCCTTAGTTCTTGCAGCAACAGGTACAGGAAAAACATATCTTGCAGCCTTTGATGTGAAAGCCTTTGAGCCTAAAAGAATTCTGTTTATAGTTCATAGGGAAAATATCTTAATAAAAGCAAAAAATAGTTTTGAGAAGATTATTTTAAATAAAACTATGGGTTTATATACAGGAAATAAAAAAGAGATTGATAAAGAGTATCTATTTACTACTATTCAAACTATAAGTTCAAATTATGAAAACTTTTTAAAAGAGGAGTTTGATTATATAATAGTGGATGAAGCTCACCATATTACAAGTCCTAGTTATGAAAAAGTTTGTGATTATTTTAAAGCTAAATTTTTACTAGGACTTACTGCCACTCCAAATAGAAGTGATGAAGGGAATATTTATGAAGTATTTGATGAAAATATTGCTTGCGATATAAGACTTAATGATGCCTTGGAGCATAGTTTAATCTCACCTTTTCATTATTATGGAATATGCGATATTGAATCAATTGATTATGAAAATATTGATATTTTAAATATATCACAGCTATCCAAAGCTTTGATGGTTAATAAAAGGGTTGATTATATTATTGAAAAGATGGATTTTTATTCCTTTGATGGTAAAAAAAGAAAAGCCTTAGCCTTTTGTGCTTCAAAAGAACATGCAAACTTTATGGCAAAAGAGTTTAGTAAGAAAGGTATAAAATCTCTTGCTTTAACAAGTGGTGACTCCATAGAAAAAAGAGAAGAGTATATTAAAAACCTAGAAGATGATAATCATGATTTGGAAGTGATTTGTAGTGTTGATATTTTTAATGAAGGAATTGATATTCCTTCAATTAATAGTGTACTTTTTTTAAGACCAACAAACTCTTCAATAGTTTTTGTGCAACAATTGGGTAGGGGGTTGAGAAAACATAAAAACAAAGAGTTTGTCACTATTTTAGATTTTATTGGTAATCATAACAGAGCTTATATGGTGGCCTTTGGATTATTGGGTGATAAGATTATAGATAAAGAGAGTTTGAAAATTGCACTTTCAAATAATTTTGCAAATATTGCTCATGCTTTTATTAGCATGGATGAGATATCTAAAAAAAGAGTATTAGAACAAATAGAAAAAGAGAATTTTCATTCGATGAGGTATTTAAAACAAAAATACTATGAATTTAAATCTTTACTTTCAAATAAAATTCCTATGCTAGAAGATTATATTGCTTTTAGTGAGCACATTAGTCCTCTTGATTTTATCTCTGAGTCAAAATCATATATTGAGTTTTTACAAAAAGTTGAAGATAGAAGTGAAATTAAAACTTTATGCCAAGATGAAAACTTTATAAAAGCAATAAGATTTTGTGAGTTTTTATTACCTATAAAAAGAGTTTATGAGTTTGTTATATTAAAATATTTATTGACTCATAGTTCTTGTACGCAAAAACAGATTTTTGATTTACTAAATAAAGAGTTAGATTTTGTCTGTAAAGATACTATAAAGCACTCTTTTCGTTACCTAAATCAAGAGTTCTTTGATAAGTTACAAGTGCAAAGATATCTAAAACTTGTGGATTTAAAAGAAAACAAACTATTTATTACAAAAGAGTTTGAAAAAGTATTGGAAAAAGATGAAGCAAAAATTTTTATGGAACATAGTTTAAATTATGGAATCATAACTTATAAACAAACTTTTAAAGAAGAAGATTATGGCTTACCATTTTTAAAACTTTATGAAAACTACAATATGCTAAATATCGCCTTAGTATGCAATCTTGATAAAATACATACTTCCTTTAGGGGAAGTGGTTTTCTAAAGCATAGGGATGATTTTTTCTTATTTATAACCCTACAAAAAGACAAGATATCTAAGTCATCAAAATATAAAAACAATTTCTTAGATAAAAACTTAATTACCTATGTTAGTAAACCAAATATGAGTAGTGATAAAAGTGATGGATTAAGACTCTGTGAAAATATCAAATACAAAACAAGACTGCATCTATTTGTAAGAAAGATTTCCCATGAAGATAAAAAGGTTCAGCCTTTTATTTATCTTGGACTTTGTAATAGTAAATCTTATGAGGGAAATAAACCTATAAATATCATACTAGAACTTGAAAATGAAGTTTGGGATGAGCTTTATGAAGAGTTCACAAAGCTTCCCTAAAAAGATTACTCTTTAATTAAATGTTCATACTTTTTATCAGTAAGAAGTTTCATAAAAGCCACAAGTGCTTCAACTTTTCTATCTGTTAATTTTTTGGCTTTTAACTCTTCTTTTGAAATTGTATCTTCAATCTCAGGTTCTGCCCATTTTTTACCAGTTTCTGGGTTTATTGAACGTTGCGTGTTATTATATTTATCATAAAACTCAACAACAGTTTTTAAATCACTAAAAACACCATTATGCATATATGGACCTGTGACTGCTACATTTCTAAGTGTTGGAACTTTATATTTTCCTCTTTGTGTTTTATCTGTAACAGCAGGATTTGCTAATAGACCATCATCAAGTCTCTTTGCACCATTTTTTGTTCGTAAATCTTTATTTACAGGTGTTCCTATATTATGATATTGGTAATTTGTAAATGTCTCACCCTCTTTATCTTCACCTTTTAAAACGTGACAAGATGAACAAGAGTTATTATTGTTTGAGAAAAATAGTGCTTTACCTAAGTCTTCTAATGCTGTTAAGTCATATTCATCTCTTAAAAATCTATCGTATTTAGAATCAAAAGGTGATACTTCATCACTTCTTTCAAAACTTGCAATAGATTTTGTCAGGGCTTCAAAGGCTTTTTCAGGATTATTAAATATCTCATTTCCATATAGTTTTTTGAAACTGCTTACATAATATAGGTTTTCTAATAATCTATTTACAACTTCTTTTTTTCCCATCATTCCCATTTCATCTGGGTTTAAAGGAGGTCCTCCTGCTTGGTCTTCTAGTGTACTAGCTCTTCCATCCCAAAACTGTCCACCCACATAGGCTTTTTCTTTTTTGTCATAATGAAATAGAGGCGAAAACTTTGCATAAGATGCAGTTGGTGCACTTCTATCTCCAATGGAAGTACCATTATCTCCCATAGAGGCCATTTTTGCTACGCCATTATCTCTATCATCGATAAATCCACTATCAGGATTGTGGCAAGTTGCACAGGCCTGTGTTCTATTTTGAGATAAGTTTTTATCAAAAAATAGAGTTTTCCCTAGAATCTGTTCTTGTGTTAACTGGTTTGCATAGATGTTTACAAAAAGTAAACTAGCTATCATAATTATTTTTGTCATATTGTCTCCTATTAAATATTTTTTTGAAAGGAAAAATTAAAAGAGATAAAATAGTCTTATACTCTTTCATTTGTTCCTCTCTTAGTCCAAACTTTAAAACTTTTACATCCTTTGAAAGTTTTAAACTTCCAAAAAGATAATCCCATACTGCTAAGTAACCACCATAGTTTTTATCGAAATGTTTTTTGCTATGATGTATTTGATGCTGTTTTGGTGAAATAAATATTTTTTCTAGATACTTTCCATATGAAAATGGAATATGGCTATGTCTCAGGTTTGATCCAAATATAGAAAAAACTACTATAAAAATATTTGCACCAAAGACCATATATATATCAATCATTGCACCAAAAAAGTACAAAAATATTCCCGTAATAAAACCAATACTTAGACTATATCTTAGACCAAATAGTATGTTTTCAACTGGGTGAACCCTATAAAAAGTGAGTGGATTTAAAACTTTTGCACTGTGGTGAACCTTATGAAACTCCCATAAAAAAGGTACTTCATGTAAAATTCTATGTAAAATATATCTTGTAAAATCACTAAAAATAAAAAGTGATAAAGTATATAAAAACAAAATTTCTTTATATGAAAATATACTATTTTCAATCATTCCAAAATGTAAATACAAAAACTTAGTGATGCTATAAGCTATAGTTTTTGCACTAATTATTAATGGTATTAGTAAAAATGCATTTATCATATATCCTAAAAAAAAGTAAGAGTAATCAAGCTTTGCACTAGGGTGTAACCAGAGCTTTGAAGAAAATATAACCCTATGACTTTTTTTAGTATATAAAAAATATAAAAATGCTAAAAATATAGATGAAATAATATAAATCCAAAAGACTCTTTTGTTTGGATTTATAAAATATTCAAATACCATTAAATCGTTCAAATTAATCTCCGTCAGCGTCTAATATTTTTGCTGTGATACTTAATTGCTCAATTAAAGATAAGAAATAAGAAACATGAAGCTTATTTACAGCTTTATATAAATCTTTTGGGTTGTTTTTTAAAGATTCAATTGCATTATTTAATAAAGTTTGTGCTTGCACAGTCTCTTTTTTTGCACCACTTTTTTTAGCCATATTTGCAAAGTTATAATAACTTTGATTTCCAATTATCTCTTTGTTTGCTTCCAAAATAGCCTCAATTGCAAAATAGGTATTATCACTTAAAATATACTCTTGCTCTTTTTTAGCTACTTTTATTCTCCACTCTTTTAATTTATAAGTACTAGAAATAAGAGCATTCATGATTAAGCCATTTTCCCATTGCTCATCTTTTTTATCACGACTTAAATACTCTTCGTAAGCACTTTTTATATCTTCTAAATTAGAGATAATAGTATTTGTAATTACATTTGCTAACTCTTTTTCTCTTTTTGTGATTGTGTTATCATTGAATAAAACATATTCTAAGGCATTTACTGTTTTAAATGAGTGTTTAAAAAGTGCAATTTGAGGCTCATCTTTAGAGTCTATAACCCGTTGCATCTGTTCATTTAAATTCTCTTTTAAGTTGTGAAAAACATCGATATATCTTGGTGTATCAAGATAGTTTTCATCTATATCTCCTGCAAAATAAAATGCTTCAACTTTTTTCCATGAGATAATGAAGTTTTTGAAATTTTTTGCATTGTAATTTTTTTGTAAAATCTGAGCATTTTTAATTGTGTCATTTACATTTACAATTGAAACATTTTTTAGTATAGAATCTAAAAGAGTCTCTTTTGCAAATAGTGTCATAACACTTAAGCTAACTAGTAAGATGATTTTTTTCATTATAATCCTTTTAAAAACTCTATTAGAAGTTTTTTATCTTTTTTATTTAAAGCTATATAATTCTCTTTTGCACGGTTAGCTTCTCCACCATGCCACAAAATTGCTTCTTCAAAAGTTTTAGCTCTACCATCATGTAGAAGTCTATACTCTTTTTTTTCTGTTTTAAATCCCCACAATGGTGCTGTTCTAAATTCATTTCTTTGCGCTTGAAACTCAACTCTTCCATCACTTAAACCTTTTCCCATATCGTGCAATAAAAGATCTGAGAAAGTATAAATATTTTTGCCTTTTTTACTTTTTAGTGAAGGTACATGACAAGAAGTACAAGCAGTCTGTGAAAAGATTTTAATTCCCTTATCAAAAGATTTACTTTTTGTAGGCTCATAGCTTGGAAGATTTTTTAAATAATATGTAATAGCATCAAGTCTTTCATCAGTAATATCAATCTCATCTCTAGCCTTTGGTGCTTCATTACACTCTATTTGAAACTCTGTACAGTTTTCACCTTGGTTTAAAGAAGTTGATAAACCCATATCGTTAAATGCTGCATTTGCAACTTGCTCTTTTAAAAAGGCAACACTAGCTTTATATGTATATCTCCCTAACTCTTTTTTTTGAGTTATTTTAGAGTAAACAAAATTTGCTTTTCCACTTATTCCATCATTATTTGAGTCATTTTCATCTACATTTTCAAGTATAGAATTTTCATCTATTTCATCAATTAAGCCCATGCCATAAAGTGTTGGAGCAAGTCTATATGTGATATTTGTAGTTTTATGAAGGCTTCCATAGTTTAGATTAGTTAAAGTATATTTTGGTTTATAAATAAAGTGTTCTTCATCATCAAAATAGAGTTTGATTTTTTCAAAATCAATATTAACTTTTGCCTCATATGGAACATCATTAATACTACTTATTGCAATTTGTTCTCCATAGATTGGTTCTGGGATTAAACCTTGATTTTCTAAAATACTTTGATGTAAATTTGTATTGTTTGAGTCAATAGAGAGTTTTGGGATTAGTGATTTTGAAGCACGGTTTGATTTGCTGTATAGAGTTCCTCTAGCATTATTAGGGTGACAGCCAATACAGGTATTTGCATTAAATAGTGGTCCAAGACCATCCCTTGCAGTTGTGGCACTAGGTGCCTCAACCCAAGGAATTGTAAAGAAACTTCTACCTAACATAAATTTATCATATTCTTCATTATTCATCTTTTGTGATGAATATAGATTTATTGCAAAGAATAGAATTAAAATTAAGAAATTAAAGTTTTGTTTCATCTGCGTCAGTAACATCCTCTGTTGTTAAATTTATTCCATTTGAAACAGCAACAGGAACCATCATATCTCCAAGTTTTCTCATCTCATTTTTAAGCTTGACAATAACTTTTGACATAGGACTTGTTGGTCTTATTTGATAATCAAAATGTTCTTTTGTTTTTGCAGTTGTATCTATTAAAGCAATTTTTTCTTCAATAGAAGTCATAAGTTTTTCTATTTTTGCTTTAGATGTTGCATCAACTTTGTCTAATAAAGAAGGACCATATTTTTTTCCATCATAAGTTGAAGTTAAAATATTTTTGAACCCTTGATAGTTTGTTGCAATATCTCTATGTGTATTATCCGAGAAACAAGAGTGCTCATCTTCTTCTGATGGTGTTAAAACAGCAACTGCGATTCTTTCATTTGCAAGTTCTGATTTTATAAATACACCAAGACCAGAAATGATTTGTTTAAGAGCTTCATCTTTTCCTATATTTTTTGATGCATTATCACCTGATAATTTACCTAATAGTGCAGCATTATAAAGACCTGCTGTTCCTTTTACCTCTTTTTGCCAAGCTAATGTTACAGTTTCTAAATCATTTACGATTTTTTCTGCTGCTGCTTTTAAATAAGCAAATCTTCTTGGAGCATTTACTTCACTTGTAAAATCACTTAATGGTCTTTGACCTGCAGTCATAGGTCCATTTGTAATTGAATCTTTTAGGAAGTTAGAATAATCCTGATCTTGCCCCCATAATAAAAACTCAATTGCATGGTATCCACTAGCAACATTGGCATCTCCACCGTTTTCATTTAAATCTGAGATTGCTTCAGGAGTGATTTTAGTTACATCAACAACTTTTGGATCTTCTCCACCTGGATTAAATTTTCCAACTGTATCAATGATATTTCCAGATGTTTTAGCACCATTTGCATCAATTGTATAGTCAATCATATTTTCATCTAATGGCCAAGCATTAATTTGTCCTTCTAATGCTCCATAAGTTTCAGAAACCCAACCTTCTTCTGCATCAATTGGACCATTTGATAATCTAAATGCTTCTGTTTGTCCATAAGATTCTCTTGAAACTCGCCAAGCGTCTTTTGCTTTTTCTAAAGTACTTTCAGTAGGATTAGCTGCAAATTTTTCAATTGCTTTAGTTAAATCATTTGCATCATTTAGTGCAGTAGAATAACTATCAAGTGCAATATTTGAATATGCTTCTAATATAGTTTTTGATTGAGCAACTTCTTGTTTTGTTGCAGTGTTTGATTCCATAACACAACCAGTTAATGCAATTGCAGTAACAACAGAAAGTGAGATTAGTAGTTTTTTAGTATTTTTCATTGTAGTCCTTTATTAAAATGCGTAAGTAACACTAGCAAATAGTTTGTCATAATCATTAGCAGTAG